>NZ_JBHXTJ010000038.1:0-71686 GCF_042677525.1 Streptomyces sp. NPDC127114 | reverse complement strand
TTCGGACCCGGCCATGATCCGGATGGGACGGCTCAGGCGAACGACGGCGTAAGCGGGCGGGCCTTGTAAGAACCTGGGCCGGCGGGATTCCGCCGCACACCGAACCACGACAGGAGGGCTGCACCGGCGAGGACCGACGGCCTCGCGGAGAGTCCCGACCGGCCCGCGACGCTCGCTCAGGGTCCTGCGCCACCAGGTCCCAGCCGGAAGCCGGTCAGTGTCTGCGGGGTGATGCGTAGGAGGGTGTCGTGGGGGCCGTGGGTCCAGCCGTCCAGCGCGCGACGGTAGTGAGCCGCTTCGTGCGGCTCGGTGACCTCGGATGCCGGGCCCGTGACGGAGACCGACCAGCCTGAGGCGGCGCGCCCCGGCAGCTCGTCCACGTGGTAGGTGACCGACGGCGGGACGGCAGCGGCCTGGACCGGCGCGCGGACGACGAGGTGTCCGCGGGTCCAGGTGTGGACGGCGGGCCGCACGAGCGGCTCACCGCGGCGGATCAGGACGAGGCGGCCGCGCCGGCTGCCTTCGAGCAGCCACAGCGCTTCCGCGCCCGACATCTCCACCAGTCGTCCGGTTGCCATCTGCTTCTCTCTCTCCCCGCCTCTCCGGCCCGTAGGTGTCGGTGCTCGCGTGCCGGTCAGATCTTCTTGACCACGCTCGACTTGAGCTGCATGTTGCCGAAGCCTTCGATGCGACAGTCGATGTCGTGGCCGTCGACGCCGTCGACCAGTCTGATGTTGCGCACCTTCGTGCCGGCCTTGATGCCGGAGGGGCTGCCCTTGACCTTGAGGCTCTTGACCACGGTGACGGTGTCGCCGTCGGCGAGGACGTTGCCGACGGAGTCCTTGACGACCTTGTCGCCCGTGGCGTCGGCCGCCACGTCCCCGGCGGCCTTCGTCCATTCGTGGCCGCACTCGGGGCAGACCAGGAGGGCGCCCATCTCGTAGGTGTAGGCACCGGCGCACTCGGGGCAGGGCGGCAGCGGGTTCTCGGCGTTCTGGGCCACGGGAAGATCCGTTCCACTTCGTCGTTCTCGGAAGTTCATAATTGCATAATTCTGCAGTTCGTTAGATGCTTGAGTGGTCGCGCCCGCAGGTAGCCGCGGGCGCGGCACCCGGCCCGAGACCTCTGTGACGGGCTCGGCGAACGAGGAGGGTAGGGGCGTGCCGGTTCCGCTGTACCAGGCGAAGGCCGAGTTCTTCCGGATGCTGGGACATCCGGTCCGCATCCGGGTTCTGGAGCTGCTGCAGGACGGCCCGATGCCGGTGCGCGACCTCCTGGCGGAGATCGACATCGAGGCGCCGGCTCTGTCGCAGCAGCTTGCCGTGCTGCGCCGGTCCGGAATCGTGAACTCCAGCCGCGAGGGATCGACGGTCGTCTACACCCTGGCCGGCGGTGACGTACGTGACCTGATGCAGGCCGCGCGCCGGATCCTCACCGAAATGCTGGCAGGGCAGAACGAGCTCCTCGCCGAGCTGCGGGATACCGAGGCGGCGGAGCGGTGAGCATGCCGGGGAAGCGGATCCGCTCCCTGCTGCCCACCCGCGCCGACACCGCCGCGATGGCCCGTGACCCGCGGCGTGACCTGCTCGCCGGGCTGACGGTGGCCGTCGTCGCCCTGCCCCTGGCGCTCGGCTTCGGCGAGACGTCCGGGCTCGGCGCCGCGGCCGGTCTCGCGACGGCCGTCGTGGCGGGCGCGCTCGCCGCCGTGTTCGGCGGCTCGAACCTCCAGGTCACCGGCCCGACCGGGGCGATGACCGTCGTCCTCGTCCCCATCGTGGCCGAGCACGGACCGAGCGGCGTGCTGACCGTGGGCCTGCTCGCGGGCCTCATCTGCGTCGGCCTGGCCCTGCTCCGGGCCGGCCGCTCCATGGCCTACATCCCCGCCTCCGTCGTCGAAGGCTTCACCCTGGGCATCGCGCTCGTCATCGGCCTCCAGCAGGTCCCCAACGCCCTCGGTGTCCCCAAGCCCGAAGGCGACCGGGTCCTGGCGGTGACATGGCGCGCCGTCGAGGAGTTCGTCCGGGCGCCGAACTGGACGGCCCTCGGGCTCGCTCTGGGCGTTGCCGCCCTCATGCTCGGCGGCGCCCGATGGCGGCCCGCGATCCCGTTCTCGATCCTCGCGGTGATCGCCGCCACCGTCGTGGCGCAGATCTTCCATCTGGACCGGGCCGAGCCGATCGGCGAGCTGCCCGCCGGCCTTCCCGCCCCGTCCCTCGACTTCCTCGACCTCTCCGCGCTGGGCTCCCTGATCGCTCCCGCCGTCGCCGTGGCGGCGCTCGCGGCACTGGAGTCACTGCTGTCGGCACAGGTCGCCGACGGCATGACCGTCGGCCAGAAGCACGACCCCGACCGCGAACTGTTCGGTCAGGGCCTGGCGAACATCGCCGCCCCGCTGTTCGGCGGCGTGCCCGCCACCGGTGCCATCGCCCGTACCGCCGTCAACGTCCGTACGGGAGCGTCGTCCCGGCTCGCCGCGCTCACCCACGCGGCGGTCCTCGCCGTCATCGTCTTGGCCGTCGCCCCGCTCGTATCGAGGATCCCGCTCGCCGCCCTGGCCGGTGTCCTGCTCGCGACCGCGGTACGGATGATCGAGGTCGGCTCACTGCGCGCAATGACACGGGCCACGCGCTCCGACGCCGTCGTCCTCGTCCTCACCGCCGTCGCGACCCTCGCGCTCGACCTCGTGTACGCCGTCATCATCGGCCTCGCCGTCGCGGGCGCCCTCGCCCTGCGGGCGGTGGCGAAGCAGGCACGCATCGACCAGGTCGACTTCCGCCCCGACCTCCCGGGCGATCACTCCGACGAGGAACACGCGCTCCTCGCCGAGCACATCGTCGCCTACCGGATCGACGGCCCCCTCTTCTTCGCCGCCGCCCACCGCTTCCTCCTCGAGCTGTCCGAAGTCGCCGACGTCCGGGTCGTCATCCTGCGCATGTCACGGGTGACGACCATGGACGCGACCGGCGCGCTCGTCCTCAAGGACGCGGTGGAGAAGCTGAACCGGCGCGGGATCACCGTCATGACCTCCGGAATACGGCCGGGGCAGCGCCAGGTCCTCGACTCCGTCGGCGCCCTCGACCTGCTGCGGTACGAGGGCCGGGAGTACGCGACGACTCCCGAGGCCATCGCGGACGCGCGCACCCACCTTCAGATGGCGGGCCTGATCGCCGCCGTCCCCGCGCAGAAGGCCGGTACCCCGCCGAGCCCTGGTGCGGGGGCCCGATGAGCACCACGCCGGAGCCGATGTCGCTCCGCCACGTCCTCACCGCGCCGACGGAGCCCGCCTCCGTGCGCCTGGCACGCGAGACCGCCGAGATGACCTACGCGGAGTGGGGCATCGAAGCGACCCACCCCACGATGGGACCGGCCCTGCTGATCCTCAGCGAACTGGTCACCAACAGCGTCCGGCACGCCGCCGTCGCCTCCCCGAGCCTGACGGTCACCTTCGCGGCAGGCGAGTACACCCTCGCGTTCGCCGTCCATGACCGCCACCCGTATCACCCCGGGGTCGTCCCCTCCCGCACGGGCGGACTGGCCGTCGTCGCCGAGCTCCTGGCGGAGCACGGCGGCACGTGCGCGCTGCGGCGGGACGCCGACGGCGGCGGCAAGAGCGTGTGGATCACCCTCCCCCTGTGACATACAAGGACCCCAACACCGGACGGCCCTTGACAAAATCAGAACGCCGCCGTCGCCGCCCACATCCGCACACGCCGAACCGAAGACCCGTTTCGCGCCCGAGTCGCCGATCCGCCAATGGACCGATCACCCGGCCAAGGCTGCGTGACGATGCCCAGCGACAGCGATCCTTGCCGGTTGCACGTGCGCGGACGGACGGCCACGGCCTGATCGACGAGGAACGCATACAAGGTCAGGTCACCAGGGAACGACGCCGCTGTCGTCGAACAGCCGGCCGGTCGGGCCGTCGTCCGGCAACGTCGCCAGCCGGACGGCGATGGCCGCGCCCTGCTCGGGGGTCTGCGTCCCCGATGGCCCGCTGGCCCGGTCCCGGCGGCAGCTACCCGGAAGAACCGGGCGCGGAGGTACGGAACCTGACACAGCTCCTCCAGCTGATCGCGCTCGGCCGTACCACCGTGGTCGTTCCCGAGTCAGCCGGCACCGACCTGCGCCGGGACCTCGCCGCGGTGCCCGTCCTGGAGCTCCGCCGGTGGCAACGGTGATCGGCTGGCCGCCGCACAGCCGCCTTCGTGCAGTTGCTGACCTGGTCCGCGTTGGAGTCGATCAGTTGATCCTGGGGTTCTGCTACAGCCAGTCCCGCCTCTTGAAGATGACGTACAGGCTCGTGCACACCACTGCCATCAGCAGAATGGCGAACGGATACCCGCCCGCCCAGTGCAGCTCCGGCATGTTGTCGAAGTTCATGCCGTAGATCGTTCCCACCAGCGTGGGCGCAAAGAGGATGGCGGCCCACGAGGAGATCTTCTTGATCTCCTCGTTCTGTTCGAAGCCCGCCTCCGCCAGGGCGCGCATCTCCGCGTTCTGCTGTTGCGTGACCAGGGTCGCGTTCACCGTGAGGATCTCGGTCAGGGCCTGGCGGAAGCCGTCGACGCGTTCGCTGGTGTGGGTGACGTGGTCGGCGACGTCGCGGAGGTAGCGCTGGAGTTCCTCGTCCGTGCCGTACTTGGCGAAGCCGGCCATCAGGCCGTGGAGCATGCCGACGAGCGGGCGGGTCGCGCGCTGGAACTCGACCATCTCGCGGGAGAGTTCGTAGATGCGCCGGGAGACCGCCGGGTCGCCGCCGAAGACCTCGGTCTCGATCTCGTCGATGTCGTTCTGCACGCCGGCCACCACCGGGGCGTAGCCGTCGACGACCGCGTCCAGGATCGCGTAGAGGACCGCCTCCGGGCCGAGGGCGAGGAGGTCGGGGTCCTTCTCCATGCGGTGGCGGACCGCCGAGAGGTCCGGGGCCGCGCCGTGGCGGACGGTGATGACGAAGTCGGGGCCCACGAAGACGTGGAGCTCGCCGAAGTCGACCTCCTCCTGGGCGTCCAGATAGCGGGCCGCGCGCAGGACGACGAAGAGCGTGTCCCCGTACCGCTCCAGCTTGGGGCGCTGGTGGGCCTCCAGCGCGTCCTCGACGGCCAGTTCATGGAGGTCGAACTCCGCCGCCAGGGAATGGAGTTCGGACTCCGTCGGGCGGTGCAGGCCGATCCAGGCCATGCCCTCGGGGTGTTCCCGGAGCTGGCGGAAGGTTTCCGCGAGGGTGTCGGGGGACGAGACGCGGTGACCGTCGCGGTACAGCGTCGCCTGGACCACGCTCGGCCGGCTCGCCGGCGACGCCGGCGCCGGCGTCGGCGCGGGCGAGGCGGTGGCCGGCGGCTCCGGTGCGCGGCGCCAGGCAGCGCGGGGGCGGCGGTCGGACATCGTCGGTCTCCTCCGGGCGGGGCGTGCGAGACGGGTCCTCCGTGGACGACTCGCAGGATATCGTGGGCGAATCGCTCCATATCGGCGCGGTGTGAGACAGCGCCGCCTCTTCCCGTCGCGGACACCACCTGTCCGCAATCCTCGCTAGCGTGCCCCCATGGCCCCGAAGACGACACCGCCCCCGGTCCTCTCCGCCCGCGCCCTCAACCGTGCCACCCTCGACCGGCAGCTGCTGCTCCGGCCCGCGGCGCTCTCCGCCGAGCAGGCGGTGCACCATCTCGTCGGGCTGCAGGCGCAGAACACCAAGCCCCCGTACTACGCGCTCGCCGCCCGCCTCGACGGCTTCGAACCCGAGGAGCTGTCCCGCCTGATGGAGGCCCGGCGGGTCGCCCGCATCGTCACCATGCGGTCCACCGTCCACACCCACACCGCCGCCGACGCCGTCGGCCTGCGCCGCCTCGTCCAGGCGGGGGCCGTCGACCGCGAGCTGCGGATGTTCCTCAAGCGCCTCGACGGCGTCGACCTCGACCGGCTCGCCGGGCTCTCCGCCGACTACCTGGAGGAGCGGCCCCGCACCCCGAAGGAACTGCGCGAGCACCTGCTCCAGGAGTGGCCCGACGCCGACCCGCAGGCCCTCTCCGTCGCCGCCCGCTGCCTGCTGCCGCTGGTCCAGGTCACGCCCCGCGGGCTCTGGGGGCGCAGCGGTCAGGTCGCGCTCACCACCGCGCGGCAGTGGTTCCGGGACGCCGTGGACGACGACGCCGTGGACGACACCGTCGCCGCCGACCTCGACGAGACCGTGGTGCGCTATCTCCGTGCCTTCGGGCCCGCCTCCGTCCAGGACATGCAGACCTGGTGCGGCCTCACCCGGCTCAGGCCCGCCTTCGAGCGGCTCCGCCCCGGCCTCCTCGTCTTCCGGGACGAGCACGGCACCGAGCTGTTCGACCTGCCCGACGCGCCCCGCCCCGACGAGGACACCCCCGCCCCGGCCCGCTTCCTGCCCGAGTTCGACAACCTGCTCCTGTCCCATGCCGACCGGACCCGCGTCGTCCCCGCCGAGCACCGCACCCGCACCTGGAGCGGCAACCAGGCCCACCGGGTCTTCCTCCTCGACGGGTTCCTCGCCGGGATCTGGCACCTGGAGGAGAGCAGGGAGAGGACCGTCCTGACCGTCGAGGCGTTCGGGCGGACCAGCCGCGCCCAGCGCGCCGAGCTCACCGCCGAGGCCGAGCGGACCCTGCGGCTCCTGGGCCCGCGCGACATCCCGTACGAGATCGTCCACGCGAGCACCTGAGGGCTCGTCCCCACCGGTTCCGCAGGGATCGCCGCACCCCCGTAGGGACCGTCACGGCCGCCCCAGAGGGACCGTCCACGCGAGCACGTAAGGGATCATCCCCGCCAGTCCCGTAGAGATCGTCCACACCGGACCCCGAGCGATCCCCCACAAGGCCCCGCGAGCTAGAGCAGCGCGCCCGCCCTGCGGGCCGCCACCACCGCCTCCAGGCGGGTGTGCGCGCCCAGCTTGCGCATCGACGAGCGCAGATAGCCCTTCACCGTCTCGGGGCTGAGGCCCAGCCGCCGGGCCACCGCCGCGTTCGTGGCGCCCGAGGCCACCGCCGCGAGCACGTCCGTCTCGCGCGGCGTGAGCGCCACCTCCGGCGCCCGCGCGGCTCCGGTGGCGGAGGCCGACTGCAGGCGGCCGCACACCGCGAGCAGCCGCTCCCGCAGCTCCGGGTCGGTCACCCGCGGCGCCAGCTCGCGCAGCTCCCCGTACGCCTGGCGCAGCTCCTCGCTCTCGGCCGCGAGCCGGCGCGCCTCGTCGCGCACGGCGAGTGCCTGCTCCACGTCCCGGGCCGCCGCGACCGCCGCGTCGAAGACCCGCTCGCCGACCGGCAGCGCGTCGCGCAGCGCGCCGTACAGCACCCCGCGCACCTGCCGGCGGACCACGACGGGCACCGCGATCACCGACCGCAGCCCCTCCGCCGACACCGGGACGTCGTACTCGTGCGTGATGTGCCGGGCCGAGTGGTAGTCCGTGACCGCGCAGGGCCGGGACAGGGCCAGACACTTCCCGCCGAGCCCCGAGCCGGCCGAGACCGTCAACCCCATGAGCGCCGGTGTCACCGCCCCGCTCGTCTCCGCGATCCGCAGCGCGCCGCCGCCGGCCTGGAGCAGCCCGCCGAACACCACCTGAAGGCCGGTGCCACGACGCAGCCGCAGCAGGGCGCCGCGCACCTCGCCGTCCACGTCGCCGTCCGCATCCGGGCGCACGTCGCCGCGCGCCACGCCGCGCACGTCCACCGACTCGCTCTGCTCGCGCACCGGACCTCCTCCTCGGCGTGCACGGTCTCCCCCCGAACGGGGGTAGTGAGACCTGGGTCACCGATTACACGATGTCCGGGCACGGTCCCGCAACGAGGAGGACGAGGACGCATGACCGCAACGAGCGCGACGGAGCCGACGGAAGCGACGGAGAGGTTCCGGGCCGCCCGCGACTTCCTGCTCGAGCACCGCGAGGACTACGAGACCGCGTACGCGGGCTTCGCCTGGCCCCGCCCCGAGCGGTTCAACTGGGCGCTCGAATGGTTCGACGTCATCGCCGCCGGCAACGACCGCACCGCGCTGCACATCGTCGAGGAGGACGGCACGGAGGCGAAGGTCAGCTTCGCCGAGATGTCCGCGCGCTCCAACCGGGTCGCGAACTGGCTGCGCGCGCGGGGCGTCCGCGCCGGCGACCGGATGATCGTCATGCTCGGCAACCAGGTCGAGCTGTGGGAGACCATGCTCGCCGCGATGAAGCTGCGGGCGGTCGTCATCCCCGCCACCCCGCTGCTCGGCCCCGCCGACCTGCGCGACCGCGTCGACCGCGGCCGGGCCCGGCACGTGCTCGTACGGGCGGAGGACACCGGCAAGTTCGACGAGGTGCCCGGCGACTACACCCGCATCGTGGTGGGCGGCGACGGCGTGACGTGGCTCGGCTACGAGGACGCCTACGCCGAGTCCCCGGTCTTCGAAGCGGACGGCACGACCTTCGCCGACGACACCCTCATGCTCTACTTCACCTCCGGCACCACCGCCCGCCCCAAGCTCGTCGAGCACACCCACACCTCGTACCCCGTCGGCCACCTGGCGACGATGTACTGGATCGGCCTGAAGCCCGGTGACGTCCACCTCAACATCTCCTCGCCCGGCTGGGCCAAGCACGCCTGGTCCAACCTCTTCGCCCCGTGGAACGCCGAGGCCACCGTCTTCATCCACAACTACACCCGCTTCGACCCGGCCCGGCTGATGGCCGAGATGGACCGGCACGGTGTCACCAGCTTCTGCGCCCCGCCCACCGTCTGGCGCATGCTGATCCAGTCCGACCTCGGCCGGCTGACCACCCCGCCGCGCGAGGTCGTGGCCGCCGGGGAGCCGCTGAACCCCGAGGTCATCGAGAGCGTGCGGCGCGCCTGGGGCGTCACGATCCGGGACGGCTTCGGACAGACGGAGACCGCCGTCCAGGTCTCCAACAGCCCGGGTCAGCGGCTCAAGGAAGGCTCGATGGGCCGTCCGAGCCCCGGCTTCCGGGTCACCCTCGTCGACCCGGTCACCGGGCGGCCGGACGCCGACGAGGGCGAGATCTGTCTCGACCTGTCCGGAGACCCGGTGGGCCTGATGACCGGCTACCACGGCGACCCGGAGCGTACGGCCGAGGCGATGGCCGACGGCTACTACCGCACCGGCGACATCGGCGCTCGGGATGAAGAGGGGTATATCACCTATATCGGGCGCGCCGACGACGTCTTCAAGGCCAGTGATTACAAGATCAGTCCGTTCGAGCTGGAGAGCGCCCTGCTGGAACACGAGGCCGTCGCCGAGGCCGCCGTCGTCCCCGCGCCCGACCCGCTGCGGCTCGCCGTCCCCAAGGCGTACGTCGTCCTCGCCGCGGGCTGGGAGCCCGGCCCCGACACCGCGAAGGCGCTGTTCGCGCACTCGCGCGAGGTGCTCGCCCCCTACAAGCGGATCCGCCGCATCGAGTTCGCCGACCTGCCGAAGACCGTCTCCGGCAAGATCCGCCGCGTCGAGCTGCGCAGGCTCACGGCCGACGGCGACACCGGCACCGAGTACACCGAAGGAGACCTCGCGTGAGCGACACCGCCGAACTCTCCTACGCGCACGGGGTGTCGGACACGGCACTCCTCGGCGACACCATCGGCGCCAACCTCGACCGGGCCGTCGCCGCCTGGCCGCACCGCGAGGCGCTGGTCGACCTGCCCACCGGGCGACGCTGGACGTACGCCGCGTTCGGTGCCGACGCCGACCGGCTGGCCGGCGCGCTGCTGGGCAGCGGCGTCACCAAGGGCGACCGGGTCGGCATCTGGGCGGTCAACTGCGCCGAGTGGGTCCTCGTGCAGTACGCCACCGCCCGCATCGGCGCCATCATGGTCAACATCAACCCGGCCTACCGCGCACACGAGTTGGAGTACGTGCTCAACCAGGCCGGGATCTCCCTGCTGTTCGCCTCGCTCACCCACAAGAGCAGCGACTACCGGGCCATGGTGGAGCAGGTGCGCGGCGACTGCCCCACGTTGCGGGAGACCGTCTACTTCGGCGACCCGACGTGGGACGAACTCCTCGCCCGCACGGCACCGGAGGGCGTCGCGCCCGCCGCGCTGTCCTGCGACGAGCCGGTCAACATCCAGTACACCTCGGGCACGACCGGCTTCCCCAAGGGCGCCACCCTCTCCCACCACAACATCCTCAACAACGGCTATTTCGTGGGCGAGATGATCGCCTACACCGAGCAGGACCGGATCTGCATCCCGGTGCCCTTCTACCACTGCTTCGGCATGGTGATGGGCAACCTCGCCGCCACCTCGCACGGTGCGTGCATGGTGATCCCGGCCCCCTCCTTCGACCCGGCCGCCACCCTGCGCGCGGTGCAGGAGGAGCGCTGCACCTCGCTCTACGGGGTGCCGACGATGTTCATCGCCGAGCTCGACCTGCCCGACTTCGCCTCGTACGACCTCTCCTCCCTCCGCACCGGCATCATGGCGGGCTCGCCCTGCCCGGTGGAGGTGATGAAGCGGGTGGTCGCCGAGATGAACATGGCCGAGGTGTCGATCTGTTACGGCATGACGGAGACCTCGCCGGTGTCCACCCAGACCCGGCGCGACGACGACCTGGAGCGGCGCACCGGCACCGTCGGCCGGGTGATGCCGCACGTCGAGGTCAAGATCGTCGACCCGGCGACCGGTCTGACGGTCGGGCGCGGCACGGCCGGTGAGCTGTGCACCCGCGGCTACAGCGTGATGCTGGGCTACTGGGACGAGCCGGGGAAGACGGCCGAGGCGATCGACCCGGGGCGCTGGATGCACACCGGCGACCTCGCCGTGATGCGCGAGGACGGCTACGTCCAGATCGTCGGCCGCATCAAGGACATGATCATCCGCGGTGGCGAGAACGTCTACCCGCGCGAGATCGAGGAGTTCCTGTACGGGCACGCCAAGGTCGCCGACGTCCAGGTCGTGGGCGTGCCGGACGAGCGCTACGGCGAGGAGATCCTGGCCTGCGTGGTCCCGCGCGACCCGGCCGACCCGCCCACCCTGGAGGAGATCACGGCCTTCTGCCGCGACCGCCTCGCCCACTACAAGATCCCGCGCCGGGTGGAGATCCTGACCGAGTTCCCGATGACGGTCAGCGGGAAGGTGCGGAAGGTGGAACTGCGGGAGCGCTACGGGGCGGGCTGACCGTGCGCGCCGGGGCGGCCGGGCGCGCGGTGTCGGCCGGGTGTGCGGTGCCGGTCGCGTGCGCGGGGCCGGCCGCGCCGGCCTGGTGCGTCCGCTCGGTGTGGCCTGCCGGGCCGCCCGGGCCGGTGGCGCCGGCGGTCGCGAGCTCGCGGCGCATGCACACCCGGGGCCAGGCGGCGAGGCCGTGCGCCGCCTCGGCCCGACTGATCGCGCGCAGACCCTCGGTGAGCGCGGGATCGTCCTCGTCGAGGCGGCGGAAGCCGAGCCGGGTGTAGTACGGGGCGTTCCACGGGACCTCGGCGAAGGTCGTCAGGGTCAGCGCCGTCAGGCCCTGCTCCCGGGCCGCCCCGGCCAGGTGCTCGATCAGCGCACGTCCGACGCCGCGCCGGGCGGCGTCCGGGTGCACCGAGACCTGTTCGATGTGGGCGGCCCCGTCGACGGTGTCCGTGAGCAGATACGCGACGGGCCGGTCCGTCGCGTCCACCGCCACCCAGGCCCGGCCCGCGCGGCGGTAGCTCTCCAGGACGTCCAGCGGCAGGGGTTCGTCGTCGGCGATCTCCACCATGCCGAGAGGGCGGAAGGCCTCGCCCGCGGCGCGTTCGATGTCCTGGAGCAGGAGGAGTTCGGCCGGTGCGGCCACTCGGATGCGCATACGCCAGTATGACGCGCCGGGGGCAGGCGGCGCGTCACAGGCGGTCGGGCCCTCAGTCGGGCGTCGCTCCTGTGCAGGTGAAGCCGGTCTCCGGATTCAGGCCCCGACCCGTCGCGTAGCCGTCCTCGCGGTGCGCCTGACGGCCGAGCAGCCCGCCGTCCCGGGAGAAGTGCGGCAGAAAGAGCGCGAGCGCCGGGTCGCCGTACAGCGCCACGTACAGCAGTACGTCCCGGCCCTCGGTGACCTCCTGACGGTGCGCGGGCAGCGGGTGCCGGGCGCGCAGGCCGTCGAGCAGCCGCCGGGCCGTCCGGGTCGTCGGCGGCACGGTGAGCAGCGCCGCGGCGGCGAGCACCGGCAGCGCCCCGAGGGCCAGCGCCGGTCCGGACGCTCCGGTCGCGACCAGACCCGCGGCGACGGTGAGCGGGACGCAGACGAGGAGGACCCGGGCCGTCCGGTGCCGTCCCGGCGGCCGGAGCAGCCCCGTCCTGGCGAGCTCCGCGCTCAGCGCGTCGAGCGCCTGCCGCGCCTTGGGCCGCGTCGCGAGCAGCCGGAGGGTCAGGGCCCGTTGGAGCGAGCGGTGCACGCCGAGCTGGAGCGGATCACGGGTGCGGCCCGCCCCGCCGTTGGCGCGAATCGTGCCCCGCCGCCCGGCCGCGACCGCGCCACGCTGGTGCAGCGCGACGAGCGCCACGACGACCGCCGCCCGCGGCCCGCCGCGCAGCAACGCGAGTGCCTGCGGCGGCAGTTCCGGCTGCTCATGGCTGCGCGCACGCAACAGTACAGCCGCCACCGCGAGTTGACCGGCCGCAGCCGCTAGGAACCACCACATCCCCGTCGTCATGGCGTCCACCCCCCGAAGGAGTTGTGCCCGGGGGAGCGGCGGTCGTCACGTGCGAATGGCCGAAACTGTTAGGGAGCTCCGGAGGAGAGGAGCTCGCCGGCGGGCGGGTTGACGGGCTGGGGCGTGCCGGTGAGGTCGAGCACGAACAGCGGGATGCCGAGGCCGTCCGCACGCTCGTGGGCCTCGGGCGTGTATCCGGCGAGCGAGAAGTAGACGCTCACGGAGGAACTGCTGAGGCCGTTCAGCCAGAGGCACTCCACCGCCCGCAGTCCGGTCGGCCGGGTGCTCGGGTCCACCTGCGCGACCAGCCCGGGCCCTCGCAGGTCCACGGCCGAGGCCGAGCGCTCCTCCGGCTGGACGACGTCACGGAAGCCCAGCCAGCGCAGATACCCGGCGGACGCGGCGACGGCGTCCCGGGCGGTCCTGATCGTGACCGGCCGGAACGCGGCGCGGGCCGCCTCAGGGCCCGGGCGGGCGTGCGCCGAGGCGGGCGGGACCGGCGGAGAGGGGTGCCGGCGCGCGAAGGAGGAGGACTCGGCGGGCGCGGAGGCCGGCGGGTGAGCGGGAGCGTGTGCTGGACCGGGGGCCGGGACGGAGCCGGGGGCGCCCGGTGCGTGCTCGCCGGGCGCGTGCTCGCCGGGCGCGGCGGAGGGCGCGAGGCCGGCAGGGCCGGCGCCGGTTCCGGTTGCGGTGCCGCTCCCGTTTGCCGGGGCGGTGCCGCTCCCTGTGGCGGTGCCGCCTCCCGGGCCTGCTGCCGTGGTGCCGGCGGCGGCGGTCGGGCCGGTGGTGGAGGCATCAGCGGCGGAGGGCCGCCCCTGGCAGGGCCGCTCCTCGGCGGGGCCCGCCGGGCGCTGCGCCGCCGCGGGCGGGCCTGCCGGGCCTGTCGCGCCTGCCGGGCCGCCCGAGGCTCCGGAGCCGCCCGAGGCGCCCGGAGCCGCCGGAGTCCGCGGGGCGGGCACGCACGCCTCGGGAGCCGACGCACCGGAGCCGGCGTCGCCGCCCTTCCCGGCCGCGCCGCCCGTCGTCGGCGCGGCCGACGGCGTGGTCGTCGGCAGGCCCGGGGCGGGTCCCGCCGGGCTCACCGCGACCCGCAGTACCGCCCCGCACGGGCAGCCGACCTCCGGGTGGGGCCAGTCGGAGGCGCGGGCGCAGGCCGGGCAGTGGACGGTGACCCACTCGTCGGACCAGTTCCGGTGGGTGACGGGCACGGCGGCGGCGCCGGGGATCACCGGGGGCGCGACCGGGATGCCGCAGGAGCAGGGGAAGGCGGGTGCCGCGTACCGCAGGGTGCGGAGGCACTCCGGACAGCGCACCTGGACCGACTCAGCCACTTCGAACCCCCTCCTGCGTCGTGCGGTCCCCATGCTCCACCAATTCGGTCGTCAAGGGGAGGAACTTCGGCCATCGCGCGCACGGGCCTCTCTCGTGGACGTCTCTTGACGCCTCTCCACCGGCCCACCTACATTGCTTCCGTATAGCAGAACAGTACTTCCGCATTATGGAAACAAGCCGTCAAGGCCCCGAAGCAGGAGCACTCCCATGCCTCGTATGACCGCCGCCGCAGCGGCCGTTGAGATCCTCAAGCGCGAAGGCGTCACCAACGCGTTCGGTGTGCCCGGCGCGGCGATCAACCCCTTCTACCGAGAGCTCAAGAACGTCGGCGGGATCAGCCACACCCTCGCCCGCCACGTCGAGGGCGCCTCCCACATGGCCGAGGGCTACACCCGGGCCAAGGCCGGCAACATCGGCGTCTGCATCGGTACCTCCGGCCCCGCCGGCACCGACATGATCACCGGCCTGTACTCGGCGATCGCCGACTCGATCCCGATCCTCTGCATCACCGGCCAGGCCCCGACCTCGAAGCTCCACAAGGAGGACTTCCAGGCCGTCGACATCGCCTCGATCGCCAAGCCGGTCACCAAGGCCGCGACGACCGTCCTGGAGGCCGCGCAGGTCCCCGGCGTCTTCCAGCAGGCCTTCCACCTGATGCGCTCCGGCCGTCCCGGCCCGGTCCTCATCGACCTCCCGCTGGACGTCCAGCTGACCGAGATCGAGTTCGACCCCGAGACGTACGAGCCGCTGCCGGTCTACAAGCCGTCCGCGACCCGCGCCCAGGCCGAGAAGGCGCTGAACTTCCTCCTGGAGTCCGAGCGCCCGCTGATCGTCGCCGGCGGCGGCATCATCAACGCCGACGCCTCCGACCTCCTGGTCGAGTTCGCCGAGCTGATCAACGTCCCGGTCATCTCCACCCTCATGGGCTGGGGCACCATCCCCGACGACCACGAGCTGGCCGCCGGCATGGTCGGCGTCCAGACCGCGCACCGCTACGGCAACGCGACCTTCCTGGAGTCGGACTTCGTCCTCGGCATCGGCAACCGCTGGGCCAACCGCCACACCGGCTACAACATGGACGCCTACACCAAGGGCCGGAAGTTCGTCCACGTCGACATCGAGCCCACCCAGATCGGCAAGATCTTCGCCCCGGACTACGGCATCGCCTCCGACGCCAAGGTCGCCCTGGAGCTCTTCGTCGAGATCGCGAAGGAGTGGAAGGCCGCGGGCAGGCTGCCGGACTTCTCCGCCTGGGCCGCCTCCGCGCAGGAGCGCAAGGCCACCCTGCAGCGCCGTACGCACTTCGACGACATCCCCATGAAGCCGCAGCGCGTCTACGAGGAGATGAACAAGGCCTTCGGCCCGGAGACCCGCTACGTCACCACCATCGGTCTCTCCCAGATCGCCGCCGCGCAGTTCCTGCACGTCTACAAGCCGCGCCACTGGATCAACTGCGGCCAGGCCGGCCCGCTCGGCTGGACGATCCCGGCCGCGATCGGCGCCGCCACCGCGGACCCGGAGACCCCGGTCGTCGCCCTCTCCGGCGACTACGACTTCCAGTTCATGATCGAGGAGCTGGCGGTCGCCGCCCAGCACAAGGTCCCCTACGTCCACGTCCTCGTGAACAACGCCTACCTGGGTCTGATCCGGCAGGCACAGGGCGGTCTCGGCATCAACTTCGAGGTCAACCTCGAGTTCGAGAACATCAACACCCCGGAGATCGGCGTCTACGGCGTCGACCACGTCAAGGTCGCCGAGGGCCTGGGCGTCAAGGCGATCCGCGTCGAGGACCCGAACAAGCTGGGCGAGGCCCTGGAGCAGGCCAAGAAGATGGCCGTCGAGTTCCAGGTCCCGGTCGTCGTCGAGGCGATCCTGGAGCGCATCACCAACATCGCGATGAGCAAGACGGTCGACATGAGCGACGTCACCGAGTTCGAGGAGCTGGCCACCGAGCCCGGCCACGCGCCCACCGCGATCAAGGCCCTGCAGGTCTGATCAGGCTGCCGTGACACGGCCCCCGCCCCGTTGAGCACCGGGGCGGGGGCCTTACGGCGTCTGCGCCCGTACGAGCACGGCGCCCGCGTCCGTCCAGTCGTACAGGACCGAACGGCCGGCCCGTCGCCGCCGTACCAGACCGGCGTCGAGCAGCACCTTCAGGTGCCGGCCCACCGAACCGAGGCCCTGACCGGTCAGCGCCACCAACTGGCTGGTGGACGTGGGGGATTCGAGGCGTACGAGGATCCCGGCGCGGGCCCGGCCGAGCAGGGCCCCGAGCGCCTCCGGCACGACGGGGCCCGTGACGTCCGTCAGGGCGCCGGAGCACGCGTACACGATCGCGTACCGCTCCGAGCCCTCCCAGGAGCACCAGCCCTTCTCCGGTGTCACCGGGACGAACAGCAGCCGGCCGCCGTCCACCGAACGCGGGGGATAGTCACGGGTGTTGATCTGCAGCCGCCCGTCGCCCAGCCAGCGCATCTTCCCCGGGCACAGCTCGTCGAGGGCCGCCGCCCAGCCGTCCCGGGCCAGGCGTGCGGTGCGCGCCACCACGTCGGCCTCCAGGATCCGCCGGCGGCGCGGCCAGTCCGGCAGCACCGTCTCCCGCCACACCCACTCCAGGACCTCCGCCATCCGCCGCGGCAGGTCGGGCGCCGAACGCAGCGGCTCCGGTACGGGACCGCCGACCGCCACCTCCAACTGCGGGACCGCGATGCCCGGTTCGACGTTCCGGACCGCCGCGACCTCGTCCTCGAAGGACTGCTCGCCCTCGCCCAGCGGCGTCGGCGTCAGGAAGTCCGCGTTCCAGGTGGGACCAAGGGCCGCCCGTACGAGCGGCGCGTCGAGCGGTTCGGCGGCCAGCCGCTCCCGGTAGGCGGGCAGGTGTGCGGCCAGCCAGGCCCGTTCGCCCGGGTGGGCGCCGGCCGCGGCGTGCAGGGTCTTCAGCGCGGCGACGGTCTCGGCCAGCGGCGAGATGACGAACCTGCTCGAGGCCAGCGAGTCGGTACCGATCTGCCACCAGCCCATGGCGTCACCCCCTGCCTCGTCCCGCCCGCGTCGCTGTCCCGCCCGGAGCTGTCCCGCCCGGAGCTGTCCCGCTCGGGCCCCGTCGTCCCGCCCGGGAGCTGTCCCGCCCGGCGCTCTTCCGCCCAGGACTCCATCGCCCCGGACTCCATCGCCCGGATGCTTTCGCCTCCGCGCGAAAGAATATCGGCCCGCCGTGACCGTCCCCGAGACTCCGGCGCATGCCCCGCTACCGCGACCTCTTCCGTACTCCCGAGTTCACCCCGCTGTTCCTCCTCGGCGCCGCCCAGGTCGCCGCCCAGACCGTCTCCGGCCTCGGACTCGCCACCCTCGTCTTCCGGGCCACGCACTCCCCGCTGCTCTCCGCCCTCGCGATGTTCGGTCCGGCCCTCGCCCAGCTGGTCGGCGCCACGACCCTGCTGTCGGCGGCCGACCGGCTGCCGCCCCGCGCGGCGCTGACCGCCGTCGCCCTCGTCTTCGCGGCCGGCACCGCGGCCCAGGCGATCCCCGGTCTGCCGGTCGGCGCCGTCTTCGCGATCCTCTTCCTCCAAGGCCTCGTCGGCTCCGTCGGCGGGGGAGTGCGCTACGGGCTGCTCACCGAGATCCTGCCGCGCGAGCGGTATCTGATCGGCCGCTCCGTGTTCAACATGGCCGTCGGCGTCTGCCAGATCGCCGGCTTCGCCGCGGGCGGCGTGCTGCTCGCACTGCTCTCACCCCGCGGCACGCTGCTGACCGGCGCCGCGCTCTACGCCGCCGCCGCGCTGCTCGCCCGCTGCGGGCTGTCCGGGCGTGGTCCGCGCGCGACCGGCCGGGCCTCGGCCGCCGAGACCTGGCGGACCAACGCCCGGCTGTGGTCCTCCCGCCCGCGACGGCTCGCCTACCTCGCCCTGTGGGTGCCCAACGGCCTGATCGTCGGCTGCGAGTCGCTCTTCGTGCCCTACGCCCCCGAGCGCGCCGGACTCCTCTTCGCCTGCGCCGCGCTGGGGATGCTGGCCGGGGACGCCGTGGTCGGGCGCTGTGTACCGCAGCGGTGGCGGGGCCGGCTCGCCGCGCCCCTGCAGGCGCTGCTGGCGGCCCCGTACCTGGTCTTCGCGCTGGACCCCGGGCTGCCGCTCGTCGTGGTCGCGGTCACGGTGTCGGCGGTCGGCTACAGCGCGAGCCTGCTCCACCAGGAGCGGCTGACCTCCCTCGTCCCGGACGAGCTGAGCGGCCACGCGCTCGGCCTGCACGCCTCGGGGATGCTCGCCCTCCAGGGACTGAGTGCGGCGCTCGCCGGCGGCCTCGCCCAACTCACCTCGCCCGCCACGGCGATGGCCCTGCTCGCGGCCGGCTCGCTCGCCGTCAGCCTGACGCTCGTCCTCGCCGAGGAGCCGCGGTCCGACGGGACGCCGTCCGGCGTGCGTACCGCTCGTGCCCGGACGCGGAGGTGAAAAGGACCAGGGCCTGACCGCTGTGCGAGGTCAGGCCCTGGTCTTCGAACGCGCTGTACGGGACCGTAAACCGTACGGCGCGACGTGGTGACCGCCCGACGGCACGAGGCTGGCGCGACAGGACGTTCGCGCCGCCGGGCGGAGTCTGTCCCCCTTCCGTGCGAGAAGGGGGGGCGTTGGGACCGCGGTGGTGCCGACGGGCGCTGCGGCCGGTCCCTTCCTTCAGGTCAAGAAGGGGAGCCGACAGGCCCTTACCACCGCACTGGCTCGGCGCCACCGCGGTCCTCACGCTGTCCGGGTCACCGGCCACCCCTCATCCGGGCCGGCGATCCGGACTGCGTACGGTCACTGACCTCCCGTCAGGTGCCGTACGCAGTCGGGGTGTCGGAGGATCAGTCCTCGCGCAGGGCGCGGACGGCCTCCTCGACGCGCCGGCCGTACTCGGGGTCGGCGGCGGCGAAGTGGGCGATGTTCTTCTCGATGATGTCCTCGCGGGAGACCTGGGACAGGCCGCCGGCGATGTTGGCGATCAGGCGGGCCTTCTCGTCCTCGGACATCAGGCGGTAGAGCTCACCGGCCTGGAAGAAGTCGTCGTCCTTGGCGTGCTCCGGGGCCGCGTGGGTGCCGGTCCAGCCGTGGACGGCCAGCGGCGCGGAGAGCGGGACGTCGGTCTGGCGCGGGCCGGAGTACGAGTTGGGCTCGTAGTTCTTGTCGTGGCGCGAGCCGTTGCGGGTGGCCATGAAACCGTCGCGGCCGTAGTTGTCGGCCGTGGTCGCCTTCGGGGCGTTGACCGGCAGCTGGGTGTGGTTGACGCCGAGGCGGTAGCGGTGGGCGTCCGCGTAGGCGAAGAGACGGCCCTGGAGCATCTTGTCCGGCGACGGGCCGATGCCCGGGACGAAGTTGTTCGGCGAGAAGGCGGCCTGCTCGACCTCGGCGAAGACGTTGTCCGGGTTGCGGTCGAGGACCAGACGGCCCACGCGCTGCAGCGGGTAGTCCGCGTGCGGCCACACCTTGGTGAGGTCGAACGGGTTGAAGCGGTAGTCCGCGGCCTCGGCGGCCGGCATCACCTGGACGTAGAGGGTCCAGGACGGGTTCACGCCGCGCTCGATGGACTGCAGCAGGTCGGTCTGGTGCGAGTTGGCGTCCTTGCCGACGAGCTCGGCGGCCTGCTCGGCGGAGAGCGAGCGGATGCCCTGGTTCGTCTTGAAGTGGTACTTCACGAAGAAGGCCTCGCCCGCCTCGTTGGTCCACTGGTAGGTGTGCGAACCGTAGCCGTTCATGTGCCGGTACGAGGCCGGGATGCCGCGGTCGCCCATGAGCCAGGTCACCTGGTGGGTCGCCTCGGGGGCGTGCGCCCAGAAGTCCCAGACGTTGTCCGGCTCCTGCTTGCCCGTGAACGGGTCGCGCTTCTGGGAGTGGATGAAGTCGGGGAACTTGATCGGGTCCTTGATGAAGAACACCGGGGTGTTGTTGCCGACGAGGTCGTAGTTGCCCTCCTCGGTGTAGAACTTCACCGCGAAGCCGCGCGGGTCGCGGACCGCGTCCGCGCCGCCGAGCGAGTCGGCCACGGTGGAGAAGCGCAGGAACAGCTCGGTCTTCTTGCCGACCTCGGAGAGGAACGCGGCCTTGGTGTACGCCGTGACGTCGTCGGTCACCTCGAAGTAGCCGTACGCGCCGGAGCCGCGGGCGTGGACCACGCGCTCCGGGATGCGCTCGCGGTTGAAGCGCGCGAGCTTCTCCAGCAGGTGCTGGTCCTGGAGCAGGATGGGGCCGCCGACGCCGGCGGTGGCGGAGTTCTGGTTGTCGGCGACCGGGGCGCCGGACTCGGTCGTAAGCACACGCTGAGGCATCTTGTCGGGTCGACCTTCCGTGCGGTGAGCTGCACTGCTGAGTGGTGGAGTGCTCTGGAGCGTAAGGACGCTCCGCGAACAACGTCAACAGTTTGTTGAAAATGAAGTCTGGTGTTCCGGACGGCGGCGGCGCCTGGGCGCGACAGGACAGTTGTCAGCGCCGCCGCCGTCCGGAAATCAAGGGCCCGTCAGCGACGGGCGCGGATCAGACCTGCTGGCCGGAGAGGCGCTCGACGGCGCGCAGCAGGGCCGAGTGGTCCAGGCCGCCGTCACCCTGCGCGCGCAGCGAGGCGACGAGCTGGGCGACCACGGCGCCGACCGGGAGGGCCGCACCGACGTTGCGGGCGGCGTCCGTGACGATGCCCATGTCCTTGTGGTGCAGGTCGATCCGGAAGCCGGGCTTGAAGTCCCGGTTCAGGAAGTTGTCCTTCTTGCGGGTCAGGACGGTGGAACCGGCCAGACCGCCGTTGAGGACGTCGAGGGCGGCGTTGAGGTCCACGCCCGACTTCTCCAGGAAGACCACGGCCTCGGCGCACGCCTGGATGTTCACGGCGACGATGAGCTGGTTGGCGGCCTTCACCGTCTGGCCGGAGCCGTGCGGGCCGCAGAGGACGATGGTCTTGCCGAGGGCCTCGAGGATCGGCAGGGCCGCGTCGAAGTCGGCCTGCTCGCCGCCCACCATGATCGACAGGACGGCCTCGATGGCGCCGGCCTCGCCGCCGGAGACGGGCGCGTCGATGACGCGGATGCCCTTCTCCTTGGCGTTCTTCGCCAGGTCCACGGAGGTCTGCGGCGTGATCGACGACATGTCGATGATCAGCGCGCCGGCCTTGGCGTTCTCCAGGATGCCCTCGGGGCCGTAGGAGATCGCCTCGACCTGCGGGGAGGCCGGGACCATCGTGATGATGACGTCGGCGTCCTTGACGGCCTCGGCGATCGAGCCGGCCGCGGTGCCGCCGGCGGCGGCGAGGCGGTCGAGCTTGTCCTGCTCGAGGGTGAAGCCGGTGACGGAGTAGCCGGCCTTGATCAGGTTCTCGGACATGGGGGAGCCCATGATGCCGAGACCGATCCACGCGATCTTGGGGAGGGTGCTCATGGTGAGGGTCCTTCTCTGAAGCTTCGTACGAAAGAGGTCGGGGTCGCCTGGCGGAACGCCCGGACTTACTTGGCGGCGCGCGCCTCGGCGGGCAACCATGCGAAGGAGGCGGCGGCGTCGGCGGCCTTGTACTCCAGGCCCACCCAGCCGTCGTAGCCGGCCTTCTTCAGCTCGTCGAGCAGCTGCTCGAGCGGGAGATCGCCGGTGCCCGGGGCACCACGGCCCGGCATGTCCGCGATCTGGACGTGGCCGGTCTTGTCGGCGTACTGCGCGATGACCTGGCTGACGTCCTCGCCGTTCATGGCCAGGTGGTAGATGTCGAGCAGGAACTTGGCGTTGCCCAGTCCGGTGGCCGCGTTGACCTTGTCGACGATCTCGATCGCGGACGGGGCGCTCACCAGCGGGTAGAGCGGCGACTCCGGCTTGTTGAGGGTCTCGATCAGCAGGATCGCACCGACCCGGTCGGCCGCGCGGGCGGCGAGCACCAGGTTCTCCAGGGCGAGTTCGTCCTGGACGGCCGGGTCCACCCCCTCGACGCGGTTGCCGTACAGCGCGTTGAGCGCCTTGCAGCCGACCGACGCGGCGAAGTCCGCGGCGATGTCGATGTTGGCGCGGAAGCGGTCCGACTCCTCGCCGGGCACCGAGACGGCGCCGCGGTCCGGGCCGGGGAGCTGGCCGGCGTAGAAGTTCAGGCCCACCAGCTGGGTGCCGGCGTCCTCAAGAGCCTTCTTGAGGGCGTCGAGCTCGCTCTGGTCGGGGGTGGCGGTGTCGATCCAGGGCCACCACAGCTCGACCGCGGTGAAGCCCGCCGCGGCGGCGGCCGCGGGGCGCTCCAGGAGCGGGAGTTCCGTGAAGAGGATCGACAGGTTCACATCGAAGCGCTGGTCCGAGTATCCCATGAGGGGTGGCGCTCCTTCCGTATTGCGGAAGTAAGTTTCTGTCTGGTGGAAGGTTGCTATCAGGGCGGCCGACTTGTCAAGAGGACCCCGCAGGTCCGGGGCTCCCGCGGGCCCCGGACGGGCCGTAGCGTGGGGGCATGGTGCGTTTGAGAGTGGAGTTCACGACCGAGCCGTTCGACCTCGACGAGGCCCCGGCGCACGCGGTCGTGGCCCGTGAGGTCATCCAGTCGGCAGAGCTGGACGCGGTGGACGTCGGCCCCTTCGGCAACACGGCCGAGGGCGGCGCGGACGCGGTGCTCACCGCGGTCGACGAGCTGCTGCGCAAGTCCCTGGCGGCCGGGGCCACGCGGGTCTCGCTCCAGGTGAACGTGCTCGGCGACGGGGCCGGCGAGGACGGTGAGGGGGACAGATGACCGAGCATCCCTTGGTCGCGGCGGTGAAGCCGCTGGTCGACGCGATGGGCGCCGAGCTGCTCGGCCCGGAGCAGGCCGAGCCGGACGACGTGGTCCTCGCCTGGGAGGGTGAGGACGTCCTCGCCGTACGGCTGCCGCAGCTGTCCGAATCCCTGGACCACATCCTGGCCGCCATGGAGCGGCGGCACGGGATGCCGCTCTCGGAACTCGACCGCAAGAACAAGCAGGAGGTCGTGCGGATCCTGGAGGCACGCGGTGCCTTCTCGGTGCGCCACGGAGTGGAGACGGTGGCCGGGGCCCTCGGGGTCAGCCGCTTCACCGTGTACAACTACCTGAACCGTGAGACCGCCCTGAACAGGGAAAAGTCTCCCAAGAACGGCTAGTTGATCATCCGGTGCCGAAAGCCGTCGTCCACATGTCGGGACGGCGGCTTTTGCGTAGCCGACTTTTCAACAAAGTGTTGACGTGGTGTTGCGGAGGGCGTTAGCTATCCGCAGCCCGTCCGACGCACAGCGAAAAACAGCCACGGAGGCTTCCCGTGACTTCAGGTACGACACCGGGCCTCGCCCGGTTCAACACCTCGGCGGAGGGTGACGCCGTCACCGCGCTCCACGAGGTGTGCTCCAGTTCGGCGTGGGGGAGCAAGATCCTCGCCCAGCGCCCGTTCGCCACCGCCGAAGCCCTCTTCCTCGCCAGCGACGCCGCCATGGCCGAGCTGACCGCCGAGGACCTGGCCGACGCGATGGCGGGGCACCCGCCGATCGGTCGTCCGAAGGAAGGGGACCCGACCTCCTCCCGCGAGCAGAGCGGGATGGCCGGCGCCTCCGCGGAACTCAAGGCCGAGATGCTCGAACTCAACCTGGCCTACCAGGACAAGTTCGGCCATGTCTTCCTCATCTGCGCCACCGGCAAGACCGGCGAGCAGATGCGCGACGCCATCCGGGAACGGATCGAGAACTCGCCCGAGCAGGAGCGGGAGATCGTCCGCACCGAACTGGGCAAGATCAACCGCATCCGTCTGACCCGTCTCGTCGAGACCACCGAGGAAGAGAACCGATGAGCACCGACACCACCGCCTCGGTGTCCACCCACATCCTGGACACCAGCATCGGCCGCCCGGCCGAGGGCGTGGCCATCACCCTCGCGGCCCGCGCCGGCTCCGACGCCGAGTGGGTCGCCCTGGGCGGCTCCGCCACCGACGCGGACGGGCGCTGCAAGGACCTCCCGGCCCTGCCGGAGGGCACGACCCACGTGCGCCTCGACTTCGAGACCGAGGCGTACTTCCTGAGCAAGCAGAAGAAGCAAGCCGAGGCGCAGCAGGACGCCCCCGCGAATCGGGACAGCGGTGCGACCGGAGCGTTCTTCCCGGAGGTGGCGATCACGTTCGCCGTCGTGCCGGGCGAGCACTACCACGTACCGCTGCTGCTCAACCCGTTCGGCTACTCCGTTTACCGAGGGAGCTAGCAGACATGCCCACGATTCTCGGCCAGAACCAGTACGGCAAAGCAGAGAACCGCGTCGTCAAGATCACGCGCGACGGCGGCACGCACCACATCAAGGACCTGAACGTCTCCGTCGCCCTCTCCGGTGACCTCGACGACGTCCACCTCACCGGCTCGAACGCCAACTGCCTCCCCACCGACACGACGAAGAACACCGTCTTCGCGTTCGCCAAGGAGTACGGCATCGAGTCCGCCGAGCAGTTCGGCATCCACCTCGCCCGCCACTTCGTGACGAGCCAGGAGCCCATCAAGCGGGCCCGGATCCGGATCGAGGAGTACGCCTGGGAGCGGATCGCCAGCTCCGACGCCAACTCCAAGTTCATCGGCGCCGACGAGGTCAACCACTCCTTCGTCCGCAAGGGCCAGGAGACCCGCGTCACCCAGATCACCTTCGACGGCGAGAAGTGGGAGGTCATCTCCGGCCTCAAGGACCTCGTCGTCATGAACTCCACCAACTCGGAGTTCTGGGGCTACATCAAGGACAAGTACACCACCCTCCAGGAGGCGTACGACCGGATCCTCGCCACCCAGGTGTCGGGTCGCTGGCGGTTCAACTGGACCGAGGACGACCAGCGCATGCCCAACTGGGAGCGGTCCTACGAGCAGACCAGGAAGCACATGCTCGAAGCCTTCGCGGAGACGTACTCGTACTCGCTGCAGCAGACGCTGTACCAGATGGCCACGCGTATCATCAACCACCGTTCGGAGATCGACGAGGTCCGCTTCTCGCTCCCGAACAAGCACCACTTCCTCGTCGACCTCGAGCCCTTCGGCCTGAAGAACGACAACGAGGTCTACTACGCCGCCGACCGCATGTACGGCCTCATCGAGGCCACCGTCCTGCGGGACGGCGCCACGGCGCAGATCCCGGTCGACATGACCAACCTCTAAGCGGCACCGAGTGGCCGCCCCCGCCCGCCCCGCAGTCGGGCGGGGGCCCACTGACCGGAGGGAAGTTCCATGGCACTGCCCGCAAAGGGGCCGGCATCTGCCGAAGGCCCGTGTCCCACCCCCACGTCCACCACCGCCCCGGCCCCGGCCGCCTGCCACCCGGTGGACGAGAAGCTCCCCGCCTCGCGGCTCGTGCCCGCGGCACTGCAGCACATCGCCGCCATGTACGCGGGCGTCGTCACCCCTCCGCTCATCATCGGCCAGGCCGTCGGCCTGGACGCCGCCGGGATGACCCGGCTCATCGCCGCCAGTCTGCTGATCGCCGGCTGCGCCACCATCCTGCAGACCATCGGCCTCGGACGCTTCGCCGGAAACCGGCTGCCGTTCGTCAACGCGGCCTCCTCCGCCGGCATCGCGCCGATGCTCGCCATCGCCGAGACCAGCGCCAAGGGACACCAGCTGCCCGCCATCTACGGCGCGGTGATGGTCGCCGGCGTGTTCTGCCTCGCCGTCGGCCCCTTCTTCGGCCGGCTGCTCCGCTTCTTCCCGCCGCTCGTCACCGGTGTCGTGATCACCCTCATCGGCGTCACCCTGATGCCCGTACCGGTGGGCTGGGCCCAGGGCGGGGACAGGAACGCCGCCGACTTCGGGGCCATGAGGTACCTGGCGCTCGCCGCCTTCACCCTCGTCGTCATCCTGCTCTTCCAGCGCTTCGGCAAGGGCTTCGTCAAGCAGATCGCCCTGCTCCTCGGCCTCCTCATCGGCACGCTCGCCGCGATCCCCTTCGGCATGGCGGACTTCACCGCCCTGCGCGAGGCGCCGGTCGCCGCGCTGCCCGCACCCTTCGCCTTCGGCGCTCCCGAGTTCCAGCCCGCGGCGATCCTCTCCCTGTGCATCGTCATGCTGGTCCTGATGACGGAGTCCAGCGCCGGCATGCTCGCCCTCGGCGAGATCTGCGAGCGGCGCAGCGACGGCAGGACCATCACCCGGGGCCTGCGCACCGACGGCATCGCGACCCTGCTCGGCCCCGTCTTCGGCGGCTTCCCCACCTCGGCCTTCGCCCAGAACGTCGGCGTCGTCTCCCTCACCCGGGTGCGCAGCCGTTACGTCGTCGCCGTCGCCGGCGGCGCCCTGCTGGTCCTCGGTGCCTTCCCGGTCCTCGGCGCGGTCGTCTCGCTGGTGCCGATGCCGGTCCTCGGCGGCGCGGGCATCGTCCTCTTCGGCTCGATCGCGGTCAGCGGCATCCGTACCCTGTCGGAGGCCGGCCTCGACGACAGCTCCAACATCATCCTGGTGGCCGTCGCGCTCGGAGCGGGCATCATCCCGCTCGCCGCTCCCACCTTCTACGCCGGATTCCCCGCCTGGGCGCAGACCGTGCTCGGCTCCGGCATCAGCGCGGGCGCGCTCGTGGCCGTCCTGCTGAACCTGTTCTTCCATCATCTCGGCACCCGGAGCCGTCAGACGGCTCCGGCACTCAAATCCTCCTAGGGTCCTGCCGTGCCCACCGATCCCCTCTGGAATGAAGGAAGCACCGCCATGGCAGCACCTTCGGCAGCCACCCAGCGCATCGTCATCGAGAACGCGGCGATCGCGACCGTCGACGCGAACGACACCGAGTACGCCACCGGCTACCTCGTCGTCGCCGACAACAAGATCGAGTCCCTCGGTGCCGGCAAGGCCCCCGAAGGCCTGGAGAACGTGGTCCGGCGGATCGACGCCACCGGTCACCTGATCACGCCGGGTCTGATCAACACCCACCACCACTTCTACCAGTGGATCACCCGGGGTCTCGCGACCGACCACAACCTCTTCAACTGGCTGGTCGCGCTCTACCCGACGTGGGCGCGGATCGACGAGTCGATGGTGCGCGTCGCGGCCCAGGGCTCGCTCGCGATGATGGCCCGCGGCGGTGTCACCACCGCGATGGACCACCACTACGTGTACCCGCAGGGTTCCGGAGACCTGTCCGGCGCCATCATCGGTGCCGCCGCCGACATGGGCGTCCGCTTCACCCTCGCCCGCGGCTCCATGGACCGCAGCGAGAAGGACGGCGGCCTGCCGCCGGACTTCGCCGTCGAGACCACCGAGGGCGCGCTCGCCGCGACCGAGGAGACGGTGAAGCGCTACCACGACGCCTCCTTCGACGCGATGACCCAGGTCGCCGTCGCCCCCTGTTCGCCCTTCTCCATCTCCACCGAGCTGCTGCGCGAGGGCGCTGCCCTCGGCCGCCGGCTCGGCGTGCGGATGCACACCCACGGCTCGGAGACCGTGGAGGAGGAGAAGTTCTGCCACGAGCTGTTCGGCATGGGCCCGACGGACTACTTCGAGTCCACCGGCTTCCTCGGCGAGGACGTGTGGATGGCGCACTGCGTCCACATGAACGACTCCGACATCGCGGCCTTCGCCCGCACCAAGACCGGTGTCGCGCACTGCCCGTCGTCCAACGCGCGCCTCGCCGCCGGCATCGCCCGCGTACCGGACATGCTCAAGGCGGGCGTGCCGGTCGGCCTCGGCGTCGACGGCACCGCCTCCAACGAGTCGGGCGAGCTGCACACCGAGCTGCGCAACGCGCTCCTCATCAACCGTCTCGGTGCCCACCGCGAGGCCGCGCTCAACGCCCGCCAGGCCCTGCGCCTCGGCACCTTCGGCGGTGCGCAGGTCCTCGGCCGCGCCGACAGCATCGGCTCCCTCGAGCCCGGCAAGCTCGCCGACTTCGTCCTGTGGAAGATCGACGGCCTCGGCCACTCGTCCATCGCCGACCCGGTCACCGCCATCGTCTTCGGCGCGGCGGCCCCGGTCACCGCGTCCTTCGTCAACGGCAGGCAGATCGTCGAGAACAACCGACTGCTCACCGCCGACGAGGACCAGATCGCGCGCGACGCGCGCGCGGAGGCCCAGCGCCTGGCCCGCATCGCGGCCCAGAGCTGATCCCTCCCCAAGGAGTCCGACCGAGGGGGACGGCCCTCGGTCGGTCGCCGTGGACCCGAGCGGGGTCCACGGCAGCCGGACCGGAGGGTGCGCGTACGCCGAGTCGTACGGCACCCTCCGGATCGGTGAACCCGTGTCCGCACCCCCACCGGACGCCCCGTCCCCGTGCCGCTCCCCCTCCGGCGGCGCACCGCTCCACCCCCGCAACGAGCCGCACCTCCTGCACCCGCACCGCATCGCACCACCTCCCTGACATCCTCGTCGCCGCCGACGTGTAACCGACCGGAGGACCGCCGTGGCTTCCAAGCCCCAGGTTCGCAATGCACCAGACGCAGGCTCCGGCCTCGATGACGACCGGACCAGACATCCGGTCGACGAGACCCTGCCACCAGTGAAAATGCTCACCAGCGGTCTGCAGCACGTGGCCGCCATGTACGCCGGCGTCGTCGCCCCGCCGCTGATCGTCGGAGCGGCCGTGGGCCTCTCCGGAACCGAACTCACCTTCCTCACCGGCGCCAGCCTCTTCACGGCCGGGCTCGCCACCTTCCTCCAGACCCTCGGCGTCTGGAAGATCGGCGCCCGGCTGCCGTTCGTCAACGGCGTCACCTTCGCCGGTGTCGCCCCGATGCTCGCGATCGTCGACACGACGAAGGACAAGGCAGACGCCCTCCCCGTCATCTTCGGCGCGATCATCGTCGCCGGACTCCTCGGCTTCATCGCCGCCCCCTGGTTCTCCCGCCTCGTGCGGTTCTTCCCGCCGGTCGTCACCGGCACCGTCATCACCCTCATAGGCGTCTCGCTGCTGCCGGTCGCCTTCGGCTGGGCCCAGGGGCCCAACCCCGCGGCCGACGACTACGGTTCGACGACCTACCTCACGCTGGCCGCCATCACGCTGGGCATCGTCCTGCTGCTGCGCCGCTTCACCCGCGGCTTCCTGAAGCAGATCGCCGTCCTCGTCGGTCTCGTCCTCGGCACGCTGATCGCCATCCCCTTCGGCGTCACCGACTTCAGCCCGGTGACGGAGGCCGACATCGTCGGCTTCCCGACGCCCTTCCACTTCGGTGCCCCGCAGTTCGCCCTCGCCGCGATCATCTCCATGTGCGTGGTCATGCTGGTCTCCATGACCGAGTCGACCGCGGACATGCTGGCGCTCGGCGAGATCGTCGAGCGGCCCGCCGACGAGAAGACGATCGCGGCCGGACTGCGCGCCGACACCCTCGGCTCCGCGATCAGCCCGCTGTTCAACGGCTTCATGTGCAGCGCCTTCGCCCAGAACATCGGCCTGGTCGCCATGACCCGGATCCGCAGCCGCTTCGTGGTCGCCTGCGGCGGTGGCTTCCTGGTCCTCATGGGCCTGTCGCCGGTGGCCGCCTCGCTGATCTCGGTCGTGCCGCGGCCGGTGCTCGGCGGCGCGGGTGTCGTCCTCTTCGGCTCGGTCGCCGCCAGCGGCATCCAGACGCTGGTCAAGGCCGGCCTGGAGAAGGACAACAACGTGCTGATCGTGGCCGTCTCGCTGGCCGTCGGCATCATCCCGATCACGGCGCCGGAGTTCTACCACGCCTTCCCGGAGACCGCGAAGATCATCCTCGACTCCGGCATCTCCACCGGCTGTGTCGCCGCCGTCCTGCTCAACCTGGTCTTCAACCACCTGGGCAGGAACCGGGACGACGACACGGTGACCGCGCCCATGGAGCCGGGCGACGAGATCTCCGAGACCGCGGCGGCCAAGGCGGCGCACGTCCACTGAACCGCCCGACCCCGCTCCCGTCCGCCCCGGTCCCCGCGCACGCCGCGGGGCCCGGGGCGCCGGCCGTCGCGGCCCGGCCCGCCGTGGTGCTCGTCAACCCCAACACCTCGGCGTCGACGACCCGGACGATGACCGCGATCGCCCGCCGCGCCCTCGCGGGAACGGGACTCCGGGTCCGGGGCGTCACGGTCGCCGAGGGCCCGCCGATGCTCACCGACCCGGCCGCCCTGAGCGCCGCCGCCCCGCACGTCGTCCGTGCCGCCCGCGCGGCCGTCGCCTCGGGCGACTGCGCGGCCGTGATCGTCGCCGCGTTCGGCGACCCCGGGCTCGCCTCCGTCCGTTCTCTCCCGGTGCCCGTGGTGGGCATCGGCGAGGCCGCGCTCGCCGAGGCCGCCGCCGGCGGCCGCCGCTTCGGCATCGCCACCACGACCCCGCGACTGGCCGACGCCATCGCCGCGCACGTGGCCCGGCTGGGTCTGACCTCCGCGTACACGGGCGCCCGCTTCACCGCCGGCGACCCGCAGCAGCTCACCGCCCGCCCCGAGGCGCTCCTCGCCGCGCTGACGGCCGCCGCCCGCGCCTGCGTCGTACGCGACGGGGCCGAGGCCGTCGTCATCGGCGGCGGCCCGCTCGGCGAAGCCGCGGAAGCCCTGCGCACCCGGTTGCCCGTCCGCGTCGTCGCCCCGATCCCGGCCGCCTGCCGCCGCGTCGCCGGGCTGCTCGCCGACGGCTCCTGACGCGCCTTCACCGCTCGGCCCTTCGCTGCTCGTCCGCTGACTGCCCGGCCCCTTGCCGCTCGGCCATCCACCGCTCGGCCCTTCACCGTTCCACCTCCATCCGGCGCCGGCACTCGTGCGCCAGGTGCGGGTAGGCCGCCGCGATCGCCTCGTACAGCCGTCGGCGCAGCAGGCGCTCGGCCTCGGCGCGGCCCGTGGCGCCGTACAGGCCGTCGAGCAGGCAGTCGTAGCGGGAGAGGGCATGACGGAGGTAGCCGACCTGCCAGCGGACCATCGCACCGGCCCCGAGGCCGCCCGGCCCGCGTGCGCCGAGCAGATGGCGGTGGCGGACCGCCCGGCGCTCCAGCTCGGCGGCCGGCAGCCGGGGCACCTCGACGGGCTCGGCGCGGATCGCCGCGAGGACGGCCCGCCGCCGGCGCTCGGCCGCCGCGCCCCGCGAGGCGGACGTGGCGGATTCGGTGAACTCCGGGGTGCGCTCCACCGCTTCCACCCGCGCGAGCAGATAGAGCCGCACCGGCGCGAGCGACCAGCGCCGCGGGTCGCGTCCCTGTACATCGGCCTGGCCCAGCATGGCGTCGACCATGGCGTTGCTCCAGCCGCGTGCGCGCAGCCCGGGCAGCGACACATACGTCGTACGGTCCGTCATGATTCCCCCTGATTTCGTTACGGAGAGTGACGGAACCAGTGAAGCGCACCCCACTGACAACGCCTCCGGTCGGCCGGGTGGACAACGCCTCCGGACGGCCGGGTGGCACCCCCGCCCGGGCGACCCCGTCGCCCCTCTTGCCTCCGCCCCGCCGCCCGTGCCATATAGGTCCAGACCTTTACGGGATGGAGGCAACCCCCATGCAACGCCCCCTCACCGCCGCCCAGTCGACCCTCGCCGTCCTCGCCCTCGCCGCGCTCACCGCCTGCACCGCCACCGCCGAGGCCGCCAAGGACACCCACGCGCCCGCCGCCCCCACCGGCGTCACCGCCACCGCAGGAAGCGCGACCACCGTCCACGTCATGTGGAGCGCCGCCACCGACGACACCGCCGTCACCGGGTACACCGTCTACCGCCAGGGCCGCCCGGTGAAGGACCTGCCCGCCGCCACCCTCATGACCGACGTCACCGGCCTCGCCCCCGCCACGCCGCACACCTTCACCGTCCGCGCCCGCGACGCCGCCGGAAACGTCTCCGCGGACAGCGCCGCCGTCACCGCCGCCACACCCGCCGCCACCGCCGAGGACCGCACGCCCCCGACCCGCCCCACCGCCCTGCGCGTCACCCCGGCGGGCCCCGGCGTCGCCAGGCTCACCTGGCGGCCCGCCCGCGACGACACCCGCATCACCGCCTACGACGTCTACCAGTCGGGATCCCGCGTCCACACCGTCCGCGGCACCGCCACCGAGGCCCGTCTCACCGCCCTGCGCCCCGCCACCGCCTACACCTTCACCGTCCGCGCCCGCGACGCCGCCGAGAACTCCTCTCCGGACAGCGACACCGCCGACCTCACCACCCCCGCCGCCCCCGGCGGGCGCCCCGCCACCGCACCCACCGGCGTCACCGCCACCGTCACCAAGGGCGCCATCACCCTCACCTGGACCCCGCCCCGCACCGCCGGCCCCGTCAAGGAGCACCAGCTCCACCTGAACGGCCGCTTCGCCACCACCATCGTCTGGGGCGCCGACCCCGGCCCCGGCCCCGTCCGCTACACCCTCACCGTCCCCGCCACCCCCGGCGTCCGCTACGCCCTCACCCTCCGCGCCAGGCTCCCCGACGGCACCTGGGGCGACTTCTCGGCCCCGCGCACGGTCGTGACGGTCTGACGGGCGTCGCCGACCCGCCACACAGCCTGGCCCCGAACTACGCTGGGAAGCGTGGCCGAGATCGCCCTCACCAACACCGGTCTTGACGCCTTCCTGGAAGCGAGCCCCGAGTTCCGGGCGCCAGGAGCCGTCAGGGCCGCGGATGCCGTGCTGAGTCTGCTCGCGCTGCGCGGGGCGGACCGGGGGACCGGGGTGCCGGAGCCGACGCCCGCGCTCGCCAAGGAGCTCCTCCTCGAGGACCTGCCCGCCTTCGTGTGCGCGGCACCCGACGAGCTCGGAACCTACCCGGCGGTGCTGCGCGCGCTCGCCGCGCGGTGCGACGGGGAGCGGCGCAGCCGGGTGGAAGGGGCGGTCGGCGAGGCCGTCGCCGACTTCGAGCGCGCCATGGCCGACCCGGGGAACCTGACCTGGCCCCGCTGGTACGCCCAGCTCCTGCGCGCCGACGGCACCGATCACGAAGACCCCGAGGCCGTACGGGCCTGGCTCGCCGGCCTCGACGGGCCGCCGCTGCCCGACGGAGTGCGGCGGGCCGACCTCATGGGCCGCACCGCCGTCGCGGACCTCCTCCTCGCCGAGGTCCTGACCAGGGCGTACGTCCGGGACGCCGAGCGGCCGCCGGCCGCCGGGCCGCTGCTCGGCGACCACGACGTGGCGCAGGGCATCGGGACCGTCGCCGCCGCCCTGCTCGACCGCTGGACCGCGGCCGGGCTCGCCGAAGGGCTCGCCGGGCAGTACGCGCACCTCGCTCCCGGCCCGGACGACTTCCCCCATCTCGCCCTCGCCGACGCCCTGCTCGACGAGCACCTCGACTACTACGGAGACCCGTCCGTACCGCTGCCGCCGCCCGAGACGGAGGCGGCCGAGGACGACGTGGAGCGGGACGCCGACCTGCTGGCCGCCGTCGTCGACGAACTCGCCGAGGCGGAGCCGTACGCGACCGCCGCGGAGCCGTACGAGAGGGCCGGGACAGCCGAAGGAGCCGGAGCGGCCGGAGCGGCCGCAACGGGCACGGTCGCCGGAGTCGCCGCTACGGAGCCCGACGGCGGCGGGCCCGGCCCCCGTGGGGGCGGGGCCGGGCCCTACGGCGGCGAGGCCGCCCACCTGCTCTACACGCTCTACCAGCGTGGCTGCTCCGCCGAGTCGGTCGCCCGCCGCGCCGCCGAGTTCGAGGACTGGACGGTCGACCCGGACCTGGAGGACGCGCCCGTCCGCGTACCGCCGCCCGCCTCGCCCGCGTACACCACACCCACCGCCGGCGAGCTCGCCCGGCTGCTCGGCTCGCCCGGGATCAACGACACCGACCGGGCCAGGCTCGACAAGCCCGCGCACGAACTCGCCGCCGTCGTCGACCGGCTGGCGGCGACCGGCCTCGTCTTCCGCCACGGCGACGCCTTCGGGCTCACCCCGCGCGGCTGCGCCGTGGTCCGCTACCTGCTCGCCGTGCGCCGGGTCGCCGTGCCCGACGCCGCGGAGACGGCCGGCTGGGACGCCACCCGCCTGGTGGAGTCCGCCGCGGGCTGGCCCCCGGCCGTCGCGGGCCGGGTCCTCACCGACTGGCTGCGCGCCCGGGGCCACGCCGCCGGGGCCTGGGGCGAGCTGCTCGACGCGCTCGGCACGGCCAGCGCCGGCACCTCCGAAGCCGCCGCCACCCGTGCCCTGCTCGGCCTCCTCGACTGGTCCGCCGCGCCCGCCGAGGCGTTGCGCGACGCCCTGCCGGACCCGGTGGCCGGCGCCCGCGCCGAGGAAGCGCTGCTCGCGCGGGGCGACCGGGTGGAACCGGGCGTGGTGCCCGACTCCGCCCGCGCCCTTCGGGTCCTGGACGGGCTGCCCGGCAAGAAGGGACCGCTGGAGACGCGGCGCGCCGCCTTCGACGCGGCGGCGGCGCGCTGGCCCGGCGGTTCGGCGGCCCTGGTCGCCGCGATGGCGGCCGCCGACCCGCACGAGACCGCGCGGGTCCTCGGCCCCCTGGGCGTCAGCCTGCCGTGAGGTACATCCCGGAGGCCCCGGCGCCCGCCGTGTTGCGGCAGCTGAAGTTGCCGGTCGCCTTGGCGTTGATCAGCGCGAGGCACCGGCCCTGCGCCTGCTGCCCGTAGTAGTTCGGGTGCATGTTCTCCTGGAGCGGCCCCTGGGTCTGGTTCTGGTCGATCCAGCGCGCCCACTCGCTCGTCGTCGCCGAGGCGGGCACGGTCGACGACACCTGCTTGCTGGCCTTCGCGCACACCTCGCGTCCCTGCAGCATGTCGCGCAGGTCCAGGAACTGCGCGCCCTTGGCCGCCGCGACCGCCTTGAGCCGGTTGGCGATCTGCGGGACGAGGGAGTCGCGGGCCCAGTCGGAGTCCAGGTTCCAGAACGGGCAGCCGCCGGTGTTCGTGCGGCTCCAGCCGCTCTCGCCGTAGCGGTTCTCGGCGGCCCGGGGGATGGGGGAGGGGTAGGACTGGAGCACGATCCGGTAGTCGGAGTTCGCGTACCCGGCGCCGGTCATCACGGCTCTGATCTCGTCGACGGCCTTGCCGACGTCCGCCATCACACCGTCGATCTTGGCGTCGACCTCGGCCTGCTGGTCGTCGTGGCAGTACGAGTACCAGACGATGTAGTCCGTCGCACAGGTCGTGATGATGTCGGCGAAGCCGAGGTCGTTGCCGCCGATGGACAGCGCGATCAGCTTCACGTCGCGGGTGGCGGCGACGGCCGCGAGCTGGTCGGCCTGCGGGGCCTCGCCCTTGTACGAGACGCCGCCGGCGGCCGTGCGGAACACGTTGTGGGTGGTGGCGCCGGAGCAGGCGAGGTTGATCAGCTCGCTCGCGATGGCGCCCGCGCTCCTGACCTCCGCCGAGTCCGAGCGGTGGCAGCCGTTGGCCTCCGACGTGCCGTAGACCCGGCTCGGGTCGTACGCGCTGCCGGTCCAGGCGCGGTCGGTGCCGTTGCGGCTGCCGCTGGTGGTCAGGCTGTTGCCTATCCAGCGGCCGGCCTCGCCGGAGATGTAGCTGTCGCCCATGGAGACGACGGCGGTGGGCCCGGAGCCGGGGGAGGCGGCGGCGGGGGCCGGGGCCAGCGAGACGAGTCCGGCGGCGACGCACAGGGAGAGCAGTCCGCGCAGGGCGCGGCGGTGCGGGGACGAAGACATGGCTGTGCTCCTGCGGTGAGCGGTGCGCAGTGAGTGGGGGACAGCCGCCGGCCGGTGGCATGGCGGAATCTCGCACGCCCCGGCTTGTTACCGCTAGGTAGCTGCGTGTTTCGGTTGCGTCACGTGACTTGTGAAACACCATGGATCGAAAACGGCGCGAACGGATCCCGTACGCAATGCGAAAGACCCCGCCCCCGGTGCTGTGCGAGCACCGGGGGCGGGGTCGGTCTACGGGCCGGACGGGCCGGACGGCTGCTGTGCGGTCAGCCGACCAGCTGGTCGTACGCGGGGAGGGTGAGGAAGTCCGCGTAGTCGGCGTCGAGCGAGACGTGCAGCAGGAGGTCGTGGGCCTGCTGCCACTTCCCGGCCGCGAAGGCCTCGTCGCCGATCTCGGCGCGGATCGCGGCCAGCTCCTCGGCGGCGACCTCGCGGGCGAGTTCGGGAGTGGCCTTGCGGCCGTTCTCGAAGACGACCTCCGCGTTGATCCACTGCCAGATCTGCGAGCGCGAGATCTCGGCGGTGGCCGCGTCCTCCATCAGGTTGAAGATGGCGACGGCGCCCAGGCCGCGCAGCCAGGCCTCGATGTAGCGGATGCCGACCTGGACGGCGTTGCGCAGACCGTCGTAGGTCGGGTGGGCGTCCAGGGACGCGATGTCGATGAGCTCCGGGCCCTCGACGTGCACGTCCTCGCGCAGCCGGTCCTTCTGGTTCGGCTTGTCGCCGAGCACCGCGTCGAAGGAGGCCATGGCGATCGGGACGAGGTCGGGGTGGGCGACCCAGGAGCCGTCGAAGCCGTCGCCGGCCTCGCGGTCCTTGTCGGCCTTGACCTTCTCGAAGGCGACCTTGTTGACCTCGGCGTCCTTGCGGGACGGGATGAAGGCCGCCATGCCGCCGATCGCGTGCGCGCCGCGCTTGTGGCAGGTGCGGACGAGGAGTTCGGTGTACGCGCGCATGAACGGGGCCGTCATCGTGACCGCGTTGCGGTCCGGGAGGACGAACTTGGCGCCGCCGTCACGGAAGTTCTTGACGATGGAGAACAGGTAGTCCCAGCGGCCCGCGTTCAACCCGGCGGCGTGGTCGCGGAGTTCGTAGAGGATCTCCTCCATCTCGTACGCGGCCGTGATGGTCTCGATGAGGACCGTGGCGCGGACGGTGCCCTGCGGGATGCCGACGTAGTCCTGGGCGAAGACGAAGATGTCGTTCCAGAGGCGGGCCTCCAGGTGCGACTCGGTCTTCGGCAGGTAGAAGTACGGACCCTTGCCGAGGTCGATCAGGCGCTGGGCGTTGTGGAAGAAGTAGAGGCCGAAGTCGACGAGCGCGCCGGGCACCGGGCGGCCCTCGACGGTCAGGTGACGCTCCTCCAGGTGCCAGCCGCGCGGCCGCATGACGACCGTGGCGAGCTCCTCGGCCGGCTTCAGGGCGTAGCTCTTGCCGGACCTCGGGTCGGTGAAGTCGATGTTCCGCGTGTACGCGTCGATCAGGTTGACCTGGCCGAGGACCACGTTCTCCCAGGTGGGCGCGGAGGCGTCCTCGAAGTCGGCGAGCCAGACCTTCGCGCCCGAGTTCAGCGCGTTGATCGTCATCTTCCGGTCGGTCGGACCCGTGATCTCCACGCGCCGGTCGTTCAGCGCCGCCGGGGCGGGCGCGACCTTCCAGGACTCGTCGGCGCGGATCGCCGCGGTCTCGGGCAGGAAGCCCAGCGACGACGTACGGGCGATCTCGGCGCGGCGCTCGGCGCGTCGGGCGAGCAGCTCGTCCCGGCGCGGGGTGAACCGACGGTGCAGCTCGGCCACGAAGGCGAGGGCCGCGTCGGTGAGCACCTCCTCCTGGCGCGGCAGGGGCTCGGCTTCGACGACGACCAGGGAGGACGGCGCTGGTGCGGACATGAACTGTCACTTCCTTCAGCGGACTTCACGGGCGGTGCCACTCCGGCCGCCGGGCGTCGTCATGCGGCACGCAGTGCCACACATGCCGGGATACGGCCGGGAGCGCCGTCACGGGGGATCAGGCGCTTCTGAACAGTGGATACTAGTTTCCTCATGGTGGAAGTTCAATGGTTTGTTGATGTCGAGATTCTTTGGGTCGACACAACGTGGCGCTCGGTGCCACACCCTTCACTCCAGGTGCACCAGGTCCGCCTCCGTGTCGATGTCGTACGGCTCGGCCACATCCGAACAGTCCACGAGCGTGATCGCATCCCGGTGCGCCTTCAGGTAGTCCCGCGCCCCCTGGTCCCCGACCGCGCCCGCCGCGATCGCCGCCCAGCGGTCCGCCCCGAACAGCACCGGATGGCCCCGCTTCCCGTCGTACGAGGCCGCCGCGAGCGTGTCGCGCGAGCCGTACGCGGCGCGCACCCGGCTCACCGCCGCGGGTCCGATCCCCGGCTGGTCCACCAGCGACACCAGGGCCGCGTCCACCGGCAGCGCCTCCGCCTTCAGGGACGCGAGCCCGACGCGCAGCGACGAGCCCATGCCCTCGGCCCAGTCCGGGTTGTCCACCAGGACGCACCCCGGCAGCCGGGCCTCCTCGCGCACCCGGTCGGCGGCCGCGCCGAGCACCACGTGCACCACCTCGCAGCCGCCCTCGCGCAGCACCCGCACCGCGTGCTCGACGAGCGGCCGGCCGCGGTGCGGAAGCAGCGCCTTGGGCCGCCCGCCGAGCCGCCGACCGCCACCGGCGGCCAGCAGCAGGCCCGCCACGAGCGGTTCTGCAGTCTCAAGAGTCATGAGGACTGCATACCGCATCGCGCCCGGATGACACGGAAGTCTGAACTTACGTCCGCCCGCTGGCGCGCCGGGCGCACGGAGGAGTTAACTGACCCGCGACCCAGGGCGCCCGACCATCGCCCGACGGTCGGCACTGTGACGTGCGCAAGGGGGGAAGACCATGTTGCGAAGCGTGGGGCAGAGGCGAGTGAGCGCTGACGGCGTGGACCCGAGGGTGGCCGAGCTGCGCGCCGCCGTGTCCCGGTTACGGCGCGAACTTGCCGGACACCGCCGGGAGTTCGCCGACCGTGCGATCGCCGAGGACGAGCTCGCCGCGCTCGACGCGATGGCCGTCAGCGGAGCGCCCGAGGTGTGGCGGCTGCGCCGCTCGCTGCTTCTGATAGCGGGCGCCGTCGGTTCGGTCAGCGCCCTCGCCGAGGGGCTCGCGGCCGTCTGGCGCGCCGTCGAACTCTTCGGCCCGCCGCAGCCTCCCGGCGACGCCTGAGGGCGCCGTCTCAGCGCCGGATCAGACGCCGTGCCGTCGCCGCCGCCACCGCCGCCGTACGGGATTCCACGCCGAGCTTGGCGAAGATGTGCACGAGGTGCGATTTCACCGTCGCCTGGCTCAGGAACAGCGCCTTGCTGATCTGCTGGTTCGACAGACCCTCCCCGACCAGCTGGAGCACCTCCAGCTCGCGCCGGGTGAGCGCCTCCGCCGGGGTCCGCATCCGGTCCATCAGCCGGTGCGCCACGGCCGGGGCGAGTGCCGACTGGCCCGCCGCCGCGGTCCGCACCGCCGCCGCCAGCTCCTCCGGCGGGGCGTCCTTCAGGAGGTAGCCCGAGGCGCCGGCCTCGACGGCCGCGAGGATGTCCGCGTCCGAGTCGTACGTGGTCAGGACGAGCACCCGCGGCCCGTCCGGTACGGCGGTGATCGCCGCGGTCGCCTCCGAGCCGTGCATCCCGGCACCGAACTGGAGGTCCATCAGGACCACGTCCACGCCCCCGGCGGCGGCCAGCTCGACCGCCTGCTCCGCCGTCGCCGCCTCGCCCACCACCGCGAAGTCCGGCTCGGTGTCGAGGACGGCGCGCAGCCCGGCCCGTACCACCGGGTGGTCGTCGGCGAGCAGCAGTCGGACGGTCATCTTCAGGCTCCGGGCAGAGGGAGGGAAACGGCCACGGCGGTGCCCTGGCCGGGCGCGGACTCGACGGTGAAGGAGCCGCCCAGCGACTCCGCGCGCGAGCGCATCGCCGGAAGGCCGAAGCCGCCCTCGGAGGACGGCAGGACGGAGACCGGGTCGAAGCCCTTGCCGTCGTCCACCACGTCCAGCGTCACCGAGCCGCCCATGAACGACAGCGTGATCTCCGCCCGCGAGGCCGAGGCGTGCCGGACGGTGTTCGCGAGCGCCGACTGGGCGATCCGCAGCAGCGCCACCTCGTACGGGGTGGGCAGCTCGGCCGGCGTCCCGCTCAGCGAGAAGCGCACCCGCGGACCGTCGGGCCCGGCCGTCTCGCACAGGCGCTCCAGGGCCCCGGCCAGCGAGCCGTGCTCCAGGTCCGGCGGGGTCAGGGCGCGGACGAAGCGGCGGGCCTCCGCGAGGTTGTCCTGCGCGGCGCGCCGGGCCTCGTCGATGTGGCCGGCGGCCGGCGAGCCCGCCGGCAACGCGCGCTCGGCGGCCCGGAGCAGCAGCTGGATCGAGGACAGCCCCTGGGCCAGGGTGTCGTGGATCTCCCGGGCGAGCCGCTCGCGCTCGGCGAGCGTCCCCGCGTGCCGTTCGGCCGCGGCCAGCTCGGCCCGGGTGGCGATCAGCTCCTCGACCATGCGGCGCCGTCGCTCGCTCTCCCGGTACAGCGCCTGGTAGCCGAGCACGGTCGCGACGGCGACCGCCGCGCCGAGCAGCGGCCCGATGAAGACGCCCGGGTTGAGGGCGGCGCCGTGCCGCACGTACGACAGGATCGCGGCGCCCGCGGTGACCGCCACCGCGGGCAGCGACCAGCGCGCCGGCAGCAGGTGCAGCTGGAGGAAGTACAGCGGGAAGGCGATCCACAGCCCTTCGGGCGTCAGCCACAGCAGCACCAGCCAGCTGAGGCACAGCAGCCCCAGCCAGACCGCGGCGGCCCGCTGCGAGGCCCGCACCGACGGCAGCAGCGACCCCGCCGCGTACACCGCGCCGGTGACCACGGCGGCCGCGATCCCCGAGCTCGTGTGCGAGCGGAGGGCGGCGAGCACCAGCAGGCCCGCCATCAGGAGATGGAGGCACAGGCGAAGGGCGCGCAGGGCGGGGGTGAGCGAGCGGGGATCCATGACCAGTCCAGGGTAGGCGGGCGCCGCGGGCTGACCGGGCGATCCGGACTCAATCGAAAGTTTGATGACGGAGCCATCCGTGGCGCGATGCCCGCGGCGGCTCCCGCCCAGCAGGCTTGGCCCCATGTTCGTGGCATGGAGAGACCTCAGATTCGCCAAGGGGCGATTCACCTTGATGGGCACGGTGATCGTCCTGATCACCCTGCTCGTCGGACTGCTGTCGGGGCTGACCGCCGGGCTCGCGCGGGAGAACGTCTCGGCGGTCACCGGCCTGCCGGCCGACCGGCTGGCCTTCGCCGCCCCGCCCGACGGCCGGTCGGTCTCCTTCACCAGCTCGACCGTCACCGCGTCGCAGTGGCGGGGCTGGGCCGCCCGTCCCGGCGTGCGCGGCGCCGAGCCGCTCGGCATCCGCACCCTCGACGCGGCGGCCGGCGGGCGCACCGCCGCCGTCTCCGCCTTCGGCACCGAGTCCGGATCCGGGCTCGCGCCGGGCGCCGTCGGCCCCGGCCGGGTGATCCTCTCGGAGTCGGCGGCCGAGGAGCTGGACGCCGCCGCCGGGGACGGCGTGCGCCTCGGCGGCCTGGACGCCACGGTCGCCGCGGTCGCCGGGGACGCCTCGTACAGCCACACGCCCGTCGTGTGGACCTCCCTCGCCGACTGGCAGAAGCTCGGGCACAGCGGCACCACGCCCGAGGAGCAGGCCACCGTCATCGCGCTCAGCGGTGCGGGCGTCGACTGGGCGGCCGGGGACGCGGCCCTGAAGACCTCGGCGAAGACGATCGACGAGGCGCTCGGCGCCATAGGGTCCTACCAGGCCGAGAACGGCTCGCTGCAACTGATGCGCGGCTTCCTCTTCGCGATCTCCGCGCTCGTCATAGGAGCCTTCTTCACCGTCTGGACCATCCAGCGCAGCGCCGACGTGGCGGTCCTCAAGGCGCTGGGCGCCTCGACGCCGTACCTGCTGAAGGACGCCCTCGGCCAGGCCGTGGTGATGCTGACCGCCGGCACCCTCCTCGGCACCGGGCTCGCCGTCGGCATCGGCGCGCTGATCAGCGGCGGCGACGTGCCCTTCGTGCTCCAGCCGCTGACCGTGCTCGGCCCGGCGGCCGTGATCGTCGTGCTCGGTGTGCTCGGCGCGGCCCTGTCCATCCGGCGGATCACCGCCGTCGATCCCCTGACCGCCCTCGGGAGTGCCCGATGAGCCTGCTGCTCGAAGACGTGACCCTGACCTACCCGGACGGAGACGGCCGGCTCACGGCCCTCGACTCCGTCTCCCTGGAGGTGCCCGCGGGATCGCTCGCCGCGGTCGTCGGGCCCTCGGGTTCCGGCAAGTCCAGCCTGCTCGCGGTGGCCGCGACCCTGGTCACGCCGGACAGCGGACGCGTGGAGGTCGCCGGTACCGACACCGGGCCGCTGAGCCCGGCGCAGAAGGCCGGGCTGCGGCGCGAGCGGATCGGCATCGTCTTCCAGCAGCCCAACCTGCTGCCCTCGCTCACCGCGCTCGAACAGCTCCAGGTGATGGCCCATCTGTCCGGCCGGACGAGCCGCACCGTGCGCGAGCGGGCCGCCGGGCTGCTGGCCGCGGTGGGCCTGGCCGAGCAGGCCCACCGCCGCCCGCACCAGCTCTCCGGCGGCCAGCGACAGCGCGTCAACATCGCCCGGGCGCTCATGAACGAGCCGTCCGTGCTCCTGGTGGACGAGCCGACCAGCGCCCTGGACCACGAGCGGGGCGCGGCGGTCATGGAGCTCCTCGCGGGGCTGACGGCGGAGCGCGGGACGGCGACGGTCCTCGTGACGCACGACCGGACGCACCTGGGGCGGGCGGACCGGGTGGTGGCGGTGCGGGACGGGCGGCTCACCGACGAGGCGGTGGCGGTCTGACGTACGCGAAGGCGCCCGGAACCGTGGGGTTCCGGGCGCCTTCGCGGAGGTGCGCGGTTCTCAGCCCTGGCCGTTGCCCGCGGTGTTCGCGAGGGCGGTCGAGAGCTCCTCGGCGACCTGGTGGAGGATCGGGACGATCTTCTCGGTCGCCGCCTCCGTGACCCGGCCCGCCGGGCCCGAGATGGAGATGGCGGCGGCGGTGGGGGAGTTCGGCACCGGTACCGCGAGGCAGCGGACGCCTATCTCCTGCTCGTTGTCGTCGACCGCGTAACCCGTCTCGCGGACGGCCGCCAGCGCGTCGAGGAAGCCCTCGGGCGTGGTGATCGTCTTCTCGGTCGCGGCCGGCATGCCCGTGCGGGCGAGCAGCGCGCGCACCTCGTCGGCCGGGGTGTGGGCGAGCAGCGCCTTGCCGACGCCGGTGGAGTGCGGCAGCACCCGGCGGCCGACCTCGGTGAACATGCGCATCGAGTGCTTGGACGGTACCTGGGCGACGTACACGATCTCGTCGCCGTCGAGCAGCGCCATGTTCGCGGTCTCGCCGGTCTCCTCGACGAGCCGCGCCAGGTACGGGCGGGCCCAGGTGCCGAGCAGCCGGGAGGCGGACTCGCCGAGGCGGATCAGGCGGGGGCCGAGGGCGTAGCGCCGGTTGGGCTGCTGGCGTACGTAGCCGCAGGCGACCAGGGTGCGCATCAGGCGGTGGATGGTGGGCAGCGGCAGGCCGCTGCTGGCGGAGAGCTCGCTCAGCCCGACCTCGCCACCGGCGTCGGCCATCCGCTCGAGGAGGTCGAAGGCACGCTCGAGGGACTGGACGCCCCCGCTCGCGGCGGGTTTGGCGGCGTCGGTGGTGCTGGCGCTGGACGTCGGCACGGCAACGGTCCTTTCGGGGCAGGCGGGCAAGTCAGCAGCCTACCGGGCCGTCGCGCCGGGCACACGGCCCAGGTGTGGGCGTCCGGGCCGGTCAGGGGGTGTTTGTCCGTTGTCGGCGGCTGCCCGGAGGGCTGCTGGTCCACCCCGCATGTACGGAGCTACGTTCTACTGTACGAAATTCGCATTCCACTTCATGGAAACGTCCAAGCGCGGTTGGCCGGCGTCTCATGCTGGAAGTGTGCCCTTGACGACCTGTCGTCTCGGACGCAAACTCCTTCAACAGTTCGTTGAATTTTTGCTTCGTGGAAGCAGTCGAGGAAGAAGGGGTACGGGTGGACGTCAACCTGGTCCTGCGTTCGACGCGTGTCATCACTCCCGAGGGGACGCGTGCGGCGTCGATCGCCGTCGCCGGCGGGACGATCGCTGCCGTGCTGCCCTACGACGCCGAGGTACCGGCCGGCGCCCGGCTGGAGGACGTCGGCGACGACGTCGTCCTGCCCGGCCTCGTCGACACCCACGTCCACGTCAACGACCCCGGCCGCACCGAGTGGGAGGGCTTCTGGACGGCCACCCGCGCCGCGGCCGCCGGCGGCATCACCACCCTGCTCGACATGCCGCTCAACTCGCTGCCGCCCACCACCACGGTCGAGCACCTGCGGATCAAGCAGGACGTGGCCCGCCCGAAGGCCCACATCGACACGGGCTTCTGGGGCGGCGCGCTCCCGGACAACGTCAAGGACCTGCGGCCCCTGCACGACGCGGGCGTCTTCGGCTTCAAGTGCTTCCTCTCGCCCTCCGGCGTCGACGAGTTCCCGCAGCTCGACCAGGAGCAGCTGGCCGCCTCCCTCGCCGAGATCGCCGGCTTCGACGGGCTGATGATCGTCCACGCCGAGGACCCGCACGAGCTCGACGCCGCCCCGCAGAAGGCCGGTGCGAAGTACGCCGACTTCCTCGCGTCCCGCCCCCGCGTCGCCGAGAACACGGCCATCGAGAACCTGATCAACCAGGCCCGCCGGCTGAGCGCCCGCGTCCACGTCCTGCACCTGTCGTCCTCCGACGCGCTGCCGCTGATCGCCGCCGCCAAGGCCGAGGGCGTGAAGATCACCGTCGAGTCCTGCCCGCACTTCCTCACCCTCACGGCCGAGGAGGTCCCCGACGGCGCCACCGAGTTCAAGTGCTGCCCGCCCATCCGCGAGGCGGCCAACCAGGACCTGCTCTGGCAGGGCCTCGCCGACGGCACCATCGACTGCATCGTCTCCGACCACTCGCCGTCCACCGCCGACCTCAAGACCGGCGACTTCGCCTCCGCCTGGGGCGGCATCTCCTCCCTCCAGCTCGGCCTGCCCGCCATCTGGACCGAGGCCCGCCGCCGCGGCCACGACCTGACGGACGTCGCCCGCTGGATGTCGCAGGCCCCGGCCGAGCTCGCCGGCCTGTCCCGCAAGGGAGCCATCGAGGCCGGCCGCGACGCCGACTTCGCCGTCCTCGACCCGGACGCCACCTTCACCGTCGACCCGGCGGAGCTCCAGCACCGCAACCGGATCACCGCCTACGCGGGCAAGACCCTCTACGGCGTCGTCACCTCCACCTGGCTGCGCGGCGAACGCATCAACGACCGCGGCACCCTGGCCGAGCCCTCCGGCCGCCTTCTCGAAAGGAACAACTGACCGTGACCGGCATACCCTCCTTCACCGGCGACGCCAGCCCCTACGGAGGCGGCGACCCGTACGCCGACTACCGCACGGCCGACTTCCCCTTCACGCAGTACGCCGACCTCGCCGACCGCCGCCTGGGCGCGGGCGTGATCGCCGCCAACGACGAGTTCTTCGCCGAGCGCGAGAACCTGCTCAAGCCCGAGGCCGCCGAGTTCGACCCCGAGCACTTCGGCCACAAGGGCAAGATCATGGACGGCTGGGAGACCCGCCGCCGCCGTGGCGTCTCCGCCGAGCAGCCGCACCCCACCGAGGACGACCACGACTGGGCCCTGGTACGCCTCGGCGCGCCCGGCGTGATCCGCGGCATCGTCGTGGACACCGCCCACTTCCGCGGCAACTACCCGCAGGCCGTCTCCGTCGAGGCCACCTCGGTCGCCGGCTCGCCCTCGCCCGAGCAGCTGCTCGCCGACGACGTGAAGTGGACGACCCTCGTCCCGCGCACCGCCATCGGCGGCCACGCCGCCAACGGCTTCGCCGTCGACGTCGAACAGCGCTTCACCCACCTCCGGGTCAACCAGCACCCCGACGGCGGCATCGCCCGCCTCCGCGTCTACGGCGAGGTCGCCCCCGACCCGCAGTGGCTCGGCGTGCTCGGCACCTTCGACCTCGCGGCCCTGGAGAACGGCGGCCGGGTCGAGGACGCCTCCGACCGCTTCTACTCCCCGGCCACCAACACCATCCAGCCCGGCCGCTCGCGCAAGATGGACGACGGCTGGGAGACCCGCCGCCGCCGCGACAAGGGCAACGACTGGATCCGCTACAGCCTCGCCGCCGAGTCCGAGATCCGCGCCGTCGAGATCGACACCGCGTACCTCAAGGGCAACAGCGCCGGCTGGGCCGCGCTGTCCGTGGCCGCCGAGGGCTCCGAGGACTGGACCGAGATCCTGCCCCGCACCCGCCTCCAGCCCGACACCAACCACCGCTTCGTGCTCGACACGCCCGCGGTCGGCTCCCGGGTCCGGATCGACATCTACCCCGACGGCGGCATCTCCCGCCTCCGTCTCTTCGGCTCGCTCACCGAGGCGGGCGCGGCGCGGCTGACCGCCCGCCACCAGGAGCTCGGCGGCTGACGCAGCCCCGCTCCACCCCGAACTGAGCGGGTACGACACCCCGCTCGGCCCGCGAGGGCGCACCGGCATGACAGCACCGGTGCGCCCTCGTGCTCATGCGGCGTGGCCGCCGTCCACCGAGAACTCGGCGCCCGTCACGTACGCCGCGCCCGGCCCCGCCAGGAACGCGACCATCGCCGCGACCTCCTCGGCGGTCCCGAAGCGGCCCAGTGCCGTCATCCGCGCCTGGCCCTCCGCGTACGGGCCGTCGGCCGGGTTCATGTCGGTGTCCGTCGGCCCCGGGTGGACGATGTTCGCCGTGATGCCCCGGGCCCCGAGCTCGCGGGCCAGTGCCTTCGTCAGGCCGGTCAGCGCGGCCTTGCTGGTCGCGTACAGCGTGCCGCCAGGACCCGGCACCCGCTGGGTCATGCACGTGCCGATGGTGATAATCCGCCCACCCGCGTCCATGCGCGCGGCCGCCGCCTGGGAGGCGAGGAAGGCCGAGCGGACGTTCACCGCGAGCACCCGGTCGACGTCGGCGAGCGAGAGGGACTCCAGCGGGCCGAGGACGCCGACGCCGACGTTGTTGACCAGCACGTCCAGCCGGCCGAGGGCGTCGGCCGCCCAGTCCACGGCACCGGCCGCGTCGCCCGCGTCCCCGGCGTCCGCCCGCAGCGCGAGCGCCTTGCCGCCGGCCGCCTCGATCCGGGCCGCGACCTCGCGGGCCCGCTCCTCTCCCCGGACGTAGGTGAAGGCCACGTCCGCGCCCTCCTGGGCGAGGCGGACGGCCGTCGCCGCGCCCATGCCCCGGCTGCCGCCGGTGACCAGAACCGCCTTGCCGCTCATGGTGGACATCTCTTCACTCCTCGTACGTCGACTGTCGTTGCGTGTTCAATCAAACGCGGGCGGCGACGCCGGCGCCGGCAGGAATCGGACGCCGACCCGCACCGATGAGTTCTGCCGAGCGGCGGGGTCGGAAGGAGTGGGACAGCATGGTCCGGAAGAGAAAGGGCACCCCTCATGGCCACCCTGAGCCTCACCCAGTTCCTCACCCTCGACGGCGTCTACCAGGCTCCCGGCGGCCCCGAGGAGGACACCACCGGCGGCTTCGACCTCGGCGGCTGGGTCTTCCCGTACGTCGACGAGGACTTCGGCCGCTTCGTCAACGAGGTCTTCGAGCGGCCCACCGCCTTCCTCCTGGGGCGCCGCACGTACGACATCTTCGCGAGCTACTGGCCGAAGCAGACCGACCCGGACGACCCCATCGCGGGCAGGCTGAACGCCCTGCCCAAGTACGTCGTCTCCACCACGCTCGCCAGCGCCGACTGGCCCACCACCACGGTCCTGCGGGGCGACGCCGCCGACGCGGTCGCGGCGCTCAAGCAACGGCTCGACGGCGAGGTCCAGATGCACGGCAGCGGCGGTCTGGCACGCACCCTCCTGGAGCACGACCTGATCGACAGGCTGCACCTGCTCGTCTTCCCGGTCGTGCTCGGCAAGGGCCGTCGCCTCTTCGCCGAGGGCGCCACGCCGAGCGCCTTCCGGCTCGCCGAGTCCCGCTTCACGAGCACGGGCGTCACCATCCAGACGTACGAACTGGCGGGCCGGCCCACGTTCGGCACCATCGGCGAGTAGGGATCCAGGGAAAGGTGTAGCCACCACCCTCCCCGGCGGATACGGTGATCTCCCCCGTGTGAGAGCCGCCGAAGTCTCCACCCCGCCCCACGAGTCGGAGACCGCTCGCCGATGACCACCGCCGCCGTACCCGTGCCCCTCGGCGCCCCGCGCCGGGCCTGGCTCACCGACCTGCCCGTCCTGCTCGTCGCGGTCGTCTGGGGCGCCAGCTACCTCGCGGCGAAGGGCATCACCACCGCGAACACCGTGCTCGCCGTCCTGGTCCTGCGCTTCGCCGTGGTGCTGCCCGTCCTGGTCGCCGCCGGATGGCGCAGGCTGCGGGCGCTGGACTCCGCCCAGTGGCGCGGGGCGGCCGTCCTCGGCCTGATCCTCGCCGGGATCTTCCTCCTGGAGACGTACGGCGTCGTCCACACCTCCGCCACCAACGCGGGCCTGATCATCAGCCTCACCATGATCTTCACGCCGCTCGCGGAGGCGGCCGTCAACCGGACCAGGCCGCCCCGCGCCTTCCTCGCCGCCGCCGGGCTCTCGGTGGCGGGCGTGGTCCTGCTGACCCAGGGCGGCGGGTTCACCGCGCCCTCCCTCGGCGACCTGCTGATGCTGCTCGCGGCCCTCGCCCGTACCGTCCACGTGCTCGCGATGGCACGCATCAAGGCCGTCCGCAGCGCGGACTCCCTGTCGCTCACCACCGTCCAACTGGGCTCCGCCGTCGCCGTCTTCGCCGTCCTGGTCGCCCTCCCCGGCACCGGCGCCCCGCCGTGGGCGGCGGCAGCGGACTTCGGTCCCGGCGAGTGGGCGGGCCTGCTCTTCCTCTCCGTCCTCTGCACGCTCTTCGCGTTCTTCGTGCAGATGTGGGCGGTACGCCGCACCTCCCCGTCCCGGGTCAGCCTCCTGCTCGGCACGGAGCCGCTGTGGGCCGCCGCCGCGGGCATCGCCCTGGCCGGCGACCGCCCGGGCCTCGTGGGCCTCGCGGGCGCGGCGCTCGTCCTCGCGGGCACGGCGTGGGGCCGCAGGGCCGCCGACCAGGACGCGCGCCAGACACCCCGCAGGGATCTCTAGCCCTTCACCCGGTCCGACATCACCATCAGGGCGAAACCCAGGGCCGCGATCACGATGTTCGCGAACAGGGCGTGGTGCTCCAGGAACCACACGTTCTCGGTCAGGAAGCGAGTCACGCCCATCAGGCGGAACCAGCCGCCGGTCAGTTCGCGGATCACGCCGAAGACGCCGAAGACCGTCAGCAGGAAGCCCGTCACCTCAAGAAGTCTCTTCATGCCTCCGAGCCTGATCCCCGGGCGGGCGGCGCCGCGTCGGCCGCCGGTATCGGACCGCGGGTCACCCGTACGACCGAAGTCGCGGGCTTCGCGACTTTGGTATCCGGCGGCCGTCCTCATGCCGCGGCGGGGCCCCTCACCTGCGTACATTTCCGGTATGACACGCACCTGGCTGCTGCCCTCCCACCTGGTCGAGGCCGCCCGGACCGGCGCCCTCGACGGGGCGGAGGGGCGGCGGCCACGGCGGACCGCGCGGGACTGGGTGGTGGACACCTGCCTGTTCCTGCTCGCCGCGTTCGTCGGGCTGCTCGCCGCCGAGACCAGCGCCAAGTACAACAGCGAGGCCGTCGCCCTCGCCGACCAGATCGCCGGCGGGCTCGCCTGCGTCGCGCTCTGGCTGCGCCGCCGATGGCCCGTCGGGCTCGCCGTGACCCTGTCCGTCGTCGGCGTCGTCGCGCCCACCGCCGGTGGCGCGCTCCTCGCGAGCCTCTTCAGCGTCGCCGTGCGCCGGCCCTTCCGGCAGGTCGCCTGGATCGGGCTGCTCGGCATCGCCGGCTCCACCGTCCAGGTCTTCGTCCGCCCCGACCCCGAGACCGGCGTCCCCCTCGGCATCGGCCTCGGCGCCGTCCTCATCCTCCTCGTCACCGCCTGGGGCATGCTCGTACGCTCCCGCCGCCGGCTCGTCGAGGCGCTGCGCGACCGGGCCCTGCGCGCCGAGGCCGAGGCCGAGCTGCGTGCCCAGCAGGCGCAGCGGGCGGCCCGCGAGGCCATCGCCCGCGAGATGCACGACGTCCTCGCCCACCGGCTGACCCTGCTCAGCGTGCACGCCGGCGCCCTGGAGTTCCGGCCCGACGCCCCGCCCGAGCAGATCGCCCGGGCCGCCGGAGTCATCCGGGACAGCGCCCACGAGGCCCTGCAGGACCTGCGGGAGATCATCGGCGTGCTGCGGTCCCCCGGCGAGGGGGCCGAGGACCGGCCGCAGCCCACTCTCGCCACCCTCGACACCCTGGTCGCCGAGGTCCGCGAGGCCGGCATGAAGGTCGTCCTCGACTCCACCGTCACCGACCCGGACACGGTGCCCGCCGCCACCGGCCGCACCGTCTACCGGATCGCCCAGGAAGCCCTGACCAACGCCCGCAAGCACGCCCCCGGCGCCGAGGTCACCCTCACCCTGCGCGGCCGCCCCGGCGACGGCCTCACCGTCGACGTCCGCAACCCCGCGCCCGCCGGACCCGTCCCGCACGTGCCCGGCTCCGGGCAGGGCCTCATCGGCCTCGCCGAACGCGCCACCCTCGCCGGCGGCCGGCTGCGGCACGGACCGGCCCCCGACGGCGGCTTCGCCCTCCACGCCTGGCTACCGTGGCCCGCATGACCATCCGGCTGCTGATCGTCGACGACGACCCCCTGGTCCGCGCGGGCCTCTCCCTCATGCTCGGCGGCGCCGAGGACATCACGATCGTCGGTGAGGGAACCGACGGCGCCGAGGTCCCCGCCCTCGTCGACCGGCTCGCCCCCGACGTCGTCCTCATGGACATCCGCATGCCCGCGGTCGACGGCCTCACCGCCACCGAGGAGCTGCGCTCCCGGCCCGGCGCGCCCGAGGTCGTCGTGCTCACCACCTTCCACGCCGACGAACAGGTGCTGCGCGCCCTGCGCGCCGGCGCCGCCGGCTTCGTCCTCAAGGACACCCCGCCCGCCGACATCGTCGCCGCCGTCCGCCGGGTAGCCGCCGGCGATCCCGTGCTCTCGCCCGCCGTGACCCGCCAGCTGATGAGCCACGTCGCCGGGCACGACGACACCTCGCGGCGCCCGCCCCGCCGCGCCACCGCCCTCGAACGCCTCGCGCCGCTCGCCGGCCGCGAGCGCGAGGTCGCCGTCGCCGTCGGCCAGGGCCGCTCCAACGCCGAGATCGCCGCCGCCCTCTACATGAGCGTCCCCACCGTCAAGACCCACGTCTCGCGGATTCTGGCCAAGCTCGACCTCAACAACCGTGTCCAGATCGCCCTCCTCGTCCACGACGCCGGACTCCTCGACCTCCCCGGCGGCCAGGACGGCGCATAGGCTGGGCCGATGTCCGTCATCGATCTGGGGGAATACGGCGCGGACTTCACCGCGAACCCGTACCCGTACTACGCGAAGCTCCGCGAGGCCGGTCCGGTCCACGAGGTCATCACTCCGGACGGCATGCCCGCCTGGCTGATCGTCGGTTACGAGGAGGCCCGCGCGGCCCTCGCCGACCAGCGGTTCTCCAAGTCCTTCTCGTCCATGGGCATACCGCTGCCCGAGGAGGAGGTCGTCGGCCCGAACCTGCTCATCGTCGACCCGCCCGACCACACCCGGCTGCGCAAGCTCGTCGCCGGCGAGTTCACCGGACGCCGCGTCGAGGCGCTGCGCCCGCGGATCCAGCAGCTCACCGACGAACTCCTGGACGCCATGGCCCCCGCAGGCCGCGCCGACCTCGTCGACTCCTTCGCCTTCCCGCTGCCGATCACCGTCATCTGCGAACTGCTCGGCGTCCCCGCCGCCGACCGGGACTCCTTCCGGGCCTGGTCCAACGAACTCGTCGCGCCCACCGGGTCCATGACCGAGCGGGAGGCCGTCGAGGGCTTCGGCGGCTACCTCGACGAACTCATCGAGGACAAGCGGGCCGCGGGCCCCGCCGACGACCTGCTGTCCGCGCTCATCCGTACCCGCGCCGAGGACGGCGACCGGCTCTCGCTGCCCGAACTCCGGGCCCTGGCCTACCTGCTGCTCATCGCGGGCCACGAGACCACCGTCAACCTCATCGCCAACACCGTCCGCGCCCTGCTCACCCATCCCGAGCAACTGGCCGCCCTCCGCGCCGACTTCGACCTCCTCGACGGCGCCGTCGAGGAGGGCCTGCGCTACGACGGTCCGGTGGAGACGGCGACGCTCAGGTTCGCCGCCGAGCCGGTCCCGGTCGGCGGGGCCGTCATCCCCGCCGGCGCCGTCGTCGTGGTCGGCATCGCCTCCGGCGCGCGCGATCCGGGCCGCTTCCCGGAGCCCGACCGCTTCGACATCCGCCGCGACCCGCGCGGCCACCTCGCCTTCGGCCACGGCATCCACTACTGCCTGGGCGCCCCGCTCGCCCGCCTGGAAGGCAAGATCGCGATCCGGTCCCTGCTCGAGCGCTTCCCCCGGCTCGAACTCGACCCCGGGGCAGGGCCGTACGAGTGGCTCCCGGGCATGCTCATCCGCGGCACGCGGCGGCTCCCCGTCGTCTGGTGACAGCCGTCCTCGACGGCAGTCCGGTGACCCCGCCCCGCGGCACCCCCGCGGCCTCCGAGAGCGTGCCTCTCAGGCCGCGGGGATCTCAGGCCGCGGGGATCTCCGTGAGCCGCACCGGCCGCCGCTCCCGACGCGACAGCACGCACGCCTCCGCGACCCGCAGCGCCTCCAGTGCCTCGGCCCCGTCGCAGGGGTTCTCCCGCTCCCCGCGCACCAGCCCCACGAAGGCGTCCAGCTCCGCCTCGTACGCCGGGGCGAACCGCTCAAGGAAACCCGGCCACGGCTTGCCGGGCGGCGGCGGGCCCGTCGGCTCGACCGACTCCAGCGGAGTCCGCTCGTCCAGGCCCACCGCCAGCTGCGCCAGCTCCCCGGCCAGCTCCATCCGCACGTCGTACCCGGCGCCGTTGCAGCGGGTCGCGGTCGCCGTCACCAGGGTGCCGTCGTCCAGGGTGAGCAGCGCCGCCGCCGTGTCCACGTCGCCCGCCTCCCGGAACATCGCCGGGCCCGCGTCCGAGCCCGTCGCGTACACCTCCACGACCTCCCGCCCGGTCACCCAGCGCACGGCGTCGAAGTCGTGCACCATGCAGTCCCGGTAGAGGCCGCCCGACAGCGGCAGGTACGCGACGGGCGGCGGCGCCGGGTCCGAGCTCGCCGCCCGTACGGTGTGCAGCCGGCCGAGCCGCCCGGCCGCCACGGCCTCCCGCGCCGCCCGGTACCCGGCGTCGAACCGCCGCATGAAGCCCAGCTGCAGCTCGGTCCCGGCCGCCTCGACGGCCCGCAGCGCCCCGAGCGTGCCCGGGACGTCCAGCGCGATCGGCTTCTCGCAGAACGCCGGAAGCCCGGCCGCCGCGGCCCGCCCGATCAGCTCCGCGTGCGCGGCCGTCGCCGAGGCGATCACCACCGCGTCCAGGGCGTGGTGCGCGAACAGCGCCTCCACCGTCGGCGCCGCCTCCGCCCCGAGCGCTCCGGCCACCCGCGCGGCCCGCGCCGCGTCGGCGTCCGCGAGGACCAGCGCCCCGACCTCCGGATGCCGCGCGAGCACCCCGGCGTGAAACGCCCCGATCCGTCCCGTCCCGACCAGTCCGATCCGCATGGCCCCAAGGTCGTTCGGAACGCACCGGGTGTCAAGGACGGCTCTCAGGGGGTGACTCACCCCCTGGGCGTTCCAGCCGCCCGCCCGCGGGTAGGACGGACGGGGCCGGGTCGCGGGCCCCGCCGAAGATCGGCTCGACCCCCATGACCGATACTGCAATGCACGCAGAAGGACACAAAGGAGGGCACGACCTCGTGACCAGGGTTCGCACAGGAGGGGTACGCGCGGCGGTCGGCGCCGTGCTCGCGGTGGCGCTGACCGCCGCGCTCGCCGGATGCAGCAGCACCGGCGGCAAGCGCGCGGAGGACGCCCGCAAGGCGGCCGCGGCCCAGGGCCGGGCGGCCGTCGACACCCCCCGCTGGACCTTCGCCATGATCACCCACTCGGGCGACGGCGACACCTTCTGGGACATCGTCCAGAACGGCGCCAGGCAGGCCGCCGTCAAGGACAACATCAACTTCCTGTACGCCCACAGCGACGAGGCGCAGCAGCAGGCCCAGCTCATCGACTCGTACGTGGCGAAGAAGGTCGACGGCATCATCGTCACCCTCGCCAAGCCCGACGCGATGAAGGCGGCCGTCGAGAAGGCCGTGAAGGCCGGCATCCCGGTGATCACGGTGAACTCCGGCGCCGAGCAGTCCAAGGCCTTCGGCGCCCTCACCCACATCGGCCAGGACGAGACCGTCGCCGGCGAGGCCGTCGGCGACGAGCTCGACAAGCGCGGCCGCAAGAAGGCCCTGTGCGTCCTGCACGAGCAGGGCAACGTCGGCCACGAGCAGCGCTGCGCCGGCGCGAAGAAGACCTTCGCCGGCGAGCTGCAGAACCTCTACGTCGACGGCACCAACATGCCCGACGTCCAGGCCTCCATCCTCGCCAAGCTCCAGTCCGACCCGTCCGTCGACGCCGTCGTGACCCTCGGCGCGCCCTTCGCCGACGCCGCCGCCCAGGCGAAGAAGAGCGCGGGCAGCAAGGCCGAGATCGACACCTTCGACCTCAACGCCAAGGTCGCCTCCGGCCTGGAGTCCGGCACCCTCGGCTTCGCCGTCGACCAGCAGCCGTACCTCCAGGGCTACGAGGCCGTCGACCTGCTCTGGCTGTACAAGTACAACGCCGACGTCCTCGGCGGCGGCAAGCCGGTCCTCACCGGCCCGCAGATCATCACCAGGGACCAGGCCGCGGCGCTGAAGGACTACACGGAGCGGGGTACGCGATGAGCGCCGCCTCCCCGCCCTCGGACGGCCTCGACCACGTCGACGAACGGCTGCTCCGCACCTCCCCGCTGAAGAAGCTCCTCGCCCGGCCCGAGCTCGGCTCGGTCGTCGGCGCCGCAGCCGTCTTCCTCTTCTTCTCGGTCGTCGCCGACGGCTTCCTGCGCGCCTCCAGCCTCGGCACCGTGCTCTACGCGGCCTCCACCATCGGGATCATGGCCGTGCCGGTCGCGCTCCTGATGATCGGCGGCGAGTTCGACCTGTCCGCCGGCGTGCTCGTCACCACCTCGGCGCTCGTCTCGTCGATGTTCAGCTACCAGATGACCGCGAACGTGTGGGTCGGCGTCGGGGTCTCGCTGCTCGTGACGCTCGCCGTCGGCGCGTTCAACGGCTTCCTGCTCACCCGCACCAAGCTGCCCAGCTTCATCATCACGCTCGGCACCTTCCTCATGCTGACCGGCCTGAACCTGGGATTCACCAAGCTGATCAGCGGCACCGTCTCCACCAAGTCGATCGCCGACATGGAGGGCTTCCCCTCCGCCCGCACGCTCTTCGCCTCGACCTGGACGGTCGGCGGCGTCGAGCTCAAGGTGACCATCCTCTGGTGGTTCGCCCTCGTCGCCCTCGCCACCTGGATCCTGCTGCGCACCCGCTTCGGCAACTGGATCTTCGCCGTCGGCGGCGGCGCCGACGCCGCCCGCGCGGTCGGCGTACCGGTCCACCGGACCAAGATCGGCCTCTACCTGGGCGTGGCGTTCTGCGCCTGGATCTCGGGACAGCACCTGCTCTTCTCGTTCGACGTCGTCCAGTCCGGCGAGGGCGTCGGCAACGAGCTGATCTACATCATCGCGGCGGTCATCGGCGGCTGTCTCATCACCGGCGGCTACGGCTCCGCCATCGGCTCCGCGGTCGGCGCGTTCATCTTCGGCATGACCGGCAAGGGCATCGTGTACGCCGAATGGAACCCGGACTGGTTCAAGTTCTTCCTCGGCGCGATGCTGCTGCTCGCCACGCTCCTGAACGCCTGGATCCGCAAGCGCGTGGAGGCCACCAAGTGACCACGGAAGCCCTGCCCCTCGTCGAGCTCGACGACGTCAGCAAGTACTACGGCAACATCCGCGCCCTCGAAGGCGTCTCCCTGGAGGTCCACGCGGGCCGGATCTCCTGCGTCCTCGGCGACAACGGCGCCGGCAAGTCCACCCTCATCAAGATCGTCGCCGGGCTGCACCGGCACGACGCCGGAACCTTCCGGATCGACGGCGAGGAGGTGACCCTCGCCAACCCGCGCGAGGCCCTGGACCGCGGCATCGCCACCGTCTACCAGGACCTCGCCGTCGTCCCGCTGATGCCCGTCTGGCGCAACTTCTTCCTCGGCTCCGAGCCCACCCGCGGCAAGGGCCCCTTCAAGCGCCTCGACGTCGAGCTGATGCGGCAGACCACCCGTACGGCGCTGCTGCGCATGGGCATCGACCTGCGCGACGTCGACCAGCCCATCGGCACCCTCTCCGGCGGCGAACGGCAGTGCGTGGCCATCGCCCGCGCCGTCCACTTCGGCGCCAAGGTCCTCGTCCTCGACGAGCCGACCGCCGCGCTCGGCGTCAAGCAGTCCGGGGTGGTCCTGAAGTACGTGGCGGCCGCACGTGACCAGGGCCTCGGCGTGGTCCTCATCACCCACAACCCGCACCACGCCTACCTCGTCGGAGATCGTTTCGTGCTGCTCAAGCGCGGTGTCATGGCGGGCAGCCACACCAAGGACTCCGTCAGCCTGGACGAGTTGACCCGCCAGATGGCCGGCGGCAGCGAGCTGGAGGACCTGCGCCACGAACTGGAACGACCGACCGGTTCGTCCTCCGCTTCGTGACGCGCCCCTCACACCCCACCTGGCAGAATCGAGCCGATGAGTACCTACCGTGACCTGACCCAGCGCGCTTCCGCCCGCGGCACGGTCCTGCGGACCGTCGGCCCCCGGGAGCGGCGCTCGCACCTGACCGCGCCCAGGGTGCCGACCGTCGGCATCGACATCGGCGGTACGAAGGTGATGGCCGGTGTCGTCGACGCGGACGGGAACATCCTGGAGAAGGTCCGCACCGAGACGCCCGACAAGTCCAAGAGCCCCAAGGTCGTCGAGGACACCATCGTCGAGCTGGTCCTGGACCTCTCCGACCGCCACGACGTGCACGCCGTCGGCATCGGCGCGGCCGGCTGGGTCGACGCCGACCGGGCCACGGTCCTCTTCGCCCCGCACCTCGCCTGGCGCAACGAGCCGCTGCGCGACGCCCTCCAGGACCGGCTCGCCGTCCCCGTCATGGTGGACAACGACGCCAACACCGCCGCCTGGGCCGAGTGGCGCTTCGGCGCCGGACGCGGCGAGGACCACCTCGTCATGATCACCCTCGGCACCGGCATCGGCGGCGCCATCCTCGAGGACGGCCGGGTCAAGCGCGGCAAGTACGGCGTCGCCGGCGAGTTCGGGCACATGCAGGTCGTCCCCGGCGGCCACCGCTGCCCCTGCGGCAACCGCGGCTGCTGGGAGCAGTACAGCTCCGGCAACGCCCTGGTCCGCGAGGCCCGCGAGCTGGCCGCCGCCGACTCCCCGGTGGCGTACAACATCATCGAGCGGGTCAAGGGCAACGTCCCCGACATCACCGGCCCGCTCATCACCGAGCTGGCCCGCGAGGGCGACGCCATGTGCGTCGAACTCCTGGAGGACATCGGCCAGTGGCTCGGCGTCGGCATCGCCAACCTCGCCGCCGCCCTCGACCCCTCCTGCTTCGTCATCGGCGGCGGCGTCTCCGCCGCCGACGACCTGCTCATCGGCCCCGCCAGGGATGCCTTCCGCCGCCACCTCACCGGCCGCGGCTACCGCCCCGAGGCCCGGATCGCCCGCGCCCAGCTCGGCCCCGAAGCCGGCATGGTCGGCGCCGCCGACCTCGCCCGGCTCGTCGCCCGCCGCTTCCGCCGGGCCAACCGCCGCCGGGTCGAGCGCTACGAGCGGTACGGGCGCTACGCGCAGGTGCTGCGCGGCACCACGGCCGACCGGGCCTCCCGAACCGCCCAGGACCCGCAGTCATGACCCTGCCCCACCCGACCCTGCCGCCCCAGCAGTCGGCGCCGCCGCCGGAGCCGCCGCCCGGCCGGCTCCCGGAGGGCCGCGGGCACATGCTGCGCCGCCGGGTGCTCACCCTGCTCACCATCGTGCTGCTCATCGGCGTCCCGGCGGGCTATCTGGTGATCTCCGCCGGCCAGAGCCGCGACAGCGGACGCGACAAGGAGCGCGAGTCCTCGGTCGTCGGGCTCCAGGACAACCGGCCCTCCCAGATGAAGCGCCGCGTCTTCGAGATCCCCGTCCCGTCCGACGCCTGGAATGTCGCCTACTACGAGACCAGCAACTGGAAGACCAGCCGGCTGTACGTCCAGTTCACGACGACCGCCGGCGGTCTCGACACCTTCCTCCACGACAGCGGCGCCGCCCGGAACGCGCTGAAGCCCGGCGAGGTGACCGTCAGCGACCGCGACGCCGACATCGTCGGCTGGAACTTCACCCCGGACCGCGGCTGGTCCGGCGCCACGGTGAAGCGCGAGCGGCCCCGCCCCACGAGCGACATCACGGTCGACCTCACGGACCCGGCCTTCCCGCGCGTGTACGTGGTCTCCACGACGTCTCCCTGATCCGCCGGCGGGCCCGAGCGGTCTTCGAGCGCGCCCGCGTACAAGGTGCCCGGACCGACTCCAGGAGGACCGGCACCCATGAACGCGACGCACGCCTTCCGCTCGCTCGCCGTGCGCAACTTCCGGCTCTTCGTCGCCGGCCAGCTCGTCTCCGTCGCCGGCACCTGGATGACGGTCGTCGCCCAGGACTGGCTGGTGCTGTCCCTGACGGAGGACTCGGCCACCGCCCTGGGCACGGTCACCGCCCTCCAGTTCACGCCCATGCTGCTGCTCACGCTGTACGGCGGGCGGCTCGCCGACCGCCACGACAAGCGGCGGCTGCTCATCGGCTGCAACCTCGCCTCCGCGCTGTGCGCCCTCGCCCTGCTCGTCCTGGTCGCCCGTGACGCCGTCACCGTGTGGCAGATCGGACTGCTCGCGTTCTGCCTCGGCGTCGTCAACTCCGTCGAGGTGCCCACCCGCATGTCGTTCGTCGGCGAGATGGTGGGCCCCGAGCTGCTGCCCAACGCCTCGGCGCTGAGCGGCGCCTACTTCAGCCTCGCCCGGGTCCTCGGCCCGGCCCTCGCCGGACTCCTGATCGCCGGCTGGGGCACCGGCCCGGTGATCGCCCTCAACGCCGCCAGCTATCTGGCGACCGTCGCCGCGCTGCGCGCGATGCGCCCCGGCGAACTGCTGCGGACCGCGCCGCCCGCCGGGCGTGGCCGGATCCGGGACGGGCTGCGGCACGCCAGGGACCGGCCGGACGTGCTGCACTGCCTGGTCCTGGTCGGACTGCTCGGCGTCGTCGGCTAGCACTTCCAGCTCACTGTGCCGCTCCTCGCCAAGACCGTCTTCCACGCCGACGCCACCTCCTTCGGGCTGCTGTCCACCGCCTTCGCGGGCGGCGCGCTGCTCGGCGCCCTCGCCGGTACGGCCCGCCGGGAGCGGCCGTCCGCCCGGACCGTCACGGCGGCGGCCCTCGGCCTCGGCGTGCTCGAAGCCGCGACCGGGCGCGCGCCGGACCATGCCGCCGCCGCGGTGCTCCTCGCGCTCACCGGCTTCGCCGCGATCGTCTTCGCCCAGGCCGCGAACCACCGCGTGCAGCTCGGCTGCGACCCGGGCTTCCGGGGACGGGTCCTGGCCCTCTACACGGTGATCCTGCAGGGCTCCACCCCGCTCGGCGCGCTGCTCGTCGGCGTGCTCGCCCGGGAGCTCGGGGTCCGGGCCGTGCTGCTCGCGGGCGGCCTCTGCTGTGTGGTCGCCGCGCTGGCCGTACACGCCGCCGGGCACGCCCGCGGATCACGGTCCCGTCCGGCGGTCTCGCTTGTGAAGCTTCCGCGGGGATTCGGCCAAGGAGATCGTGCCCGCTCGTGAGTCTTTGACGGGGATTCCCCGTCGTCGGCCGTGCGGCCGGATCGCGCACGCCTGCCCGAAATCGTCGGTAACCCGCTGTGACCTGCCCGAAAGCGCCGAGGAGGGCCGTCGGGCGCTCGCCGGGGGGCTCATATCGGCCGGGTATGGTCTGCCCGGTTCACTCACCCGGGTGAACGAGCGGGGGACTTCGCACGGCAAGACGACCGAGGACGTTCGAGGCGAGGCACACGGATGGATGGTCCGCACACCACGTCGGCCGGCGGCGGTCGTGAAGGAGGCTGGTTCGGCCACGGCCCGACGCGGCCCGACGCCGCCGAGGACACGTCCGACAGCGGGCTCCTGCGCCGCACGATGGCCGAGATCGAGCCGGTCGCCGACAAGGCGATCTCGTACTTCTACGCCCTGCTGTTCCTCCGCCACCCCGAGGTGCGGGAGCTCTTCCCCGCGGCGATGGACACCCAGCGCGACCGGCTCTTCAAGGCGCTGCTCGCGGCGGCGACCCACGCGGACGACCCCGCCACCCTGACCGCCTACCTGACCCGCCTCGGCTGCGGACACCGGAAGTACGGGACGCTGCCCGAGCACTACCCGGCCGTCGGCGAGGCGCTCATCGGCGCACTGGCCCGGTACGCCCCGCGCACCTGGGGGCCGCGGACGGAGGCGGCGTGGGTGGGCGCGTACACCACCGTCTCCCAGATCATGATCGACGCGGCGGCGGCCGACGAGCTGCGCGCCCCCGCCTGGTGGCACGCGGAGGTGGTCGCGCACGAGCGGCGGACACCGGACATCGCGGTCGTCACGGTCAGGCCAGACCAGCCGTACCCCTTCCTCGCCGGCCAGTACACCGCCCTCGAGACGCCCTGGTGGCCGCGGATCTGGCGGCACTACTCCTTCGCCTCCGCGCCCCGCCCGGACGGACTGCTCTCCTTCCACGTGAAGGCCGTCCCGGCCGGCTGGGTGTCGAACGCGCTCGTCCACCGTGCCCGTCCCGGTGACGTGCTCCGCCTCGGCCCGCCCACGGGCTCCATGACCGTGGACCACAGCCGGGACAGCGCCCTGCTGTGCCTCGGCGGCGGCACCGGCATCGCCCCCATCAAGGCCCTGGTCGAGGACGTGGCCCGGCACGGCCGCCGGCGGACCGTCGACGTGTTCTACGGCGCCCGCCGGGGCCACGACCTGTACGACATCGACACCATGCTGCGCCTCCAGCAGTCGCACCCGTGGCTCTCGGTCCATCCCGTCGTCGACGACGACGCGGCCGGGCTGCCCACCGGCGGTCTGCCGCAGGCCGTGCGCACCTCGGGCCCCTGGGACGCGCACGACGCCTACCTGTCCGGCCCGCCCGGTCTGATCCGGCGCGGTGTCGACGCCCTCGTCGGCATCGGCATCCCGGCCGGGCGCATCCGACACGACTCCCTCGAAGAACTGGCCGGGGCAAGGAATTGAGCACCTTCGAAGAGACCGGGCACCGGTACGACCACCCGCCCGTGCGCACCACCCGCCCGGGCAGCGACGGCGAACACCTCGTCCAGCGGCGCATGGACAGCACCGAACGCGCCGACCGGTTCTACGCCGACCAGGTCCTCGACCGGCTCAACGCCCGGATGCGGGAGTTCGTGGCGGAGCAGGAGATGTTCTTCCTGGCCACCGCCGACCGGCACGGCGAGTGCGACAACACCTTCCGCGCCGGACCGGCGGGCTTCCTCCACGTCCTCGACGACACGACGCTCGCCTACCCCGAGTACCGCGGCAACGGCGTCCACGCGAGCCTGGGCAACATCGAGGAGAACCCGCACGTCGGCATCCTCATGGTGGACTTCCTGCGGCACCGGATCGGCCTGCACGTCAACGGGCGGGCGCGGGTCGTGGCCGACGAGGAGATGCGCCGCACCCGGCACGGCCTCGGGACCGATCCCGTACCCGGCCGCCGGGCCCTGGTGTGGGTGGAGATCACCGTAGAGGAGGCGTACGTCCACTGCGCCAAGCACATCCCGCACCTCCAGAAGGCCCCCGCGCGCGGCGCCGGCCGTCCGTGGGGCACGGACGACGCCAGGCGCAAGGGCGGCGACTTCTTCGGCGCCGCCGCCGAGTCGCCGCTGCGGGGCCCCTTCCTGCCGCCACCGCGCGCCGACGCGGCGACCTGGCGGGCGGAGGCCGAACGGATGCTGGCGAGGGCCGAACGGCACGGACGCGGCACGGCCGCGGACAACCGGGCGTTCAGCGGCTGGTTCAGCCGGACCCCGACCGCCTGAGGCTCACGGCCGGCCGGCGCGGCGAAACGGAACCACGTCAATCGGCCGAATGGCTCGACGGAAGCGCTTCCGGTGGGCAAAACTGTCCCCAACTGGCCGAAGAACGGGCCCAGTTGCACATCTTCTGTCGATGTACGGGGGGATTCGAGATGGCAGGAACCGGCTACAGATGGTCGGCGCGCGTCGCGGGCGTGGTCGCGGCGGCGGTACTGGTCACGGGCGGCACGGCGGGCGTCACCTTCGCCGCCGACACCACCGGCACGGACGTCCGCGCCGAGACCGCCTGGCTGCCCACGGTCGAGATCGACAACAACTTCGCCGTGGTCGCGACCCCGCACCCGGACACCGTGGGCTGCAACGGCTACAAGGTGACCGGCTCGGGCACCTCCCTCGGCAAGCCGCTCAGCAACGGCGGCACCTGGACCCAGGTCGAGACGGCGTGCAAGGCCACCATCCCCGGCAAGTGGGACATCAAGGGGACGGGGACGATCACGGAGCCCAACGGCGACAAGCTCACCATCAGCTACAGCCTCACGGCGCCGGTGACCTCGGACACCATGGTCTACCCGACGGGCACGTTCACCATCACAGGAAGCACCGGGAACTACGCGTTCGCGAGGGGCAGCGGCCAGATGAGCGCCAGGGTCAACATGCTGGACCACGACCACGTCAGCAGCAGGCTGGTGGGCGACATCGAGTACCTGGGCTGATCACGCGCCCTGTGGGAACAGCGGCAGGTGACGGCATGCTTCCGTCACCCGCCGTCGAAGCCGGCTCCGCCATCGGGGCCGGCTTCGTCCTTCCTCCACTCCTTCCCCCGCACCTCCAAGGGAGCCGCACCATGAAGAGCACGATGCAGGACCGCGAGCTGCTCGTCCGCGACATCCTCACGCACGGGCAACGCGTCTACGCGGACAGCCGGGTGGTGCGATGTGCCGACGGGCCGACCGCCCGCTCCTTACAGTCCTTCGCTGAAATCGCCCACCAGGCCGAGCAACTGGCCGCCGCCCTCGTCCGGTTGGGCGTACGGCCCGGGGAACGCGTCGCCACCCTCGCGTGGAACACGCCCGAGCACCTGGTGGCCTACCTCGCCGTGCCGAGCATGGGCGCGGTGCTGCACACCCTCAACCTCCGCCTGCACCAGGACCAGTTGGGCTACATCGTCGAGCACGCCGAGGACGCCTTCCTGCTGGTCGACGCGACCCTGCTCCCCATGCTCGCCCCGATCCGGGACCGGCTGGGCAGCGTGCGCCACCTGGTCGTCATCGGCGACGCGCCGGACGCGGACCCGGGCACGGACCCGGTCCGGCACCTCGACCTGCCCGGGCACATCGCCGTCCACCGCTGGGACGAACTGCTCGCGGCCGAGCGCCCCGGCTTCATCTGGCCCGACCTGGACGAGCGGGAAGCGGCGGCGCTCTGCTACACGACCGGCACCACCGGCAACCCCAAGGGCGTCGCCTACAGCCACCGTTCGATCATCCTGCACACGCTCGGCGTCTCGGCCAGCGCAGGCTTCGCGATGCACGACGGCGACCGCGTCCTGCCGATCGTGCCCATGTTCCACGCCAACGCCTGGGGCTGGCCGTACGCCGCGTGGATGGCGGGCTCCGACCTGATCATGAACGGCCGGCTGCTGCACACCGAGGACCTGACCCGCGTCATCAACGAGGAGCGGCCCACCGCCGTGGCCGCGATCTGCACGATCTGGAACAGCCTCGTGCACCACGGCGAGCGGCACCCGCTGGACCTGAGCAGCGTACGGCTCGCCGGCTGCGGCGGCGCGACCCCGCCGCGCGCCCTGCTCCAGCGGCTCAAGGACCGCTACGGCGTCCGACTGAAGCAGGGCTGGGGCCTGACCGAGACCAGCCCTCTCGCCACCTTCGCGGTCCCGCCGCACGGCACCCCGGACGAGGACGAGGTCGACTGGCTGGCCAAGAGCGGCCGGCTGATGCCCTTCGTCGAGGCCCGGCTGATCGCGGAGGACGGCAGCGAGCAGCCCTGGGACGGGACCTCCGTGGGCGAACTGGAGCTGCGCGGGCCGTGGGTCACCGGCTCCTACTTCCACACCGAGGACTCACCGGAGAAGTTCCACGACGGCTGGCTGCGCACCGGCGACCTGGGAGTGATCGAGCCGGGCGGCTGGGTGGTGGTCAGCGACCGGCTCAAGGACGGCATCAAGAGCGGCGGCGAGTGGATCTCCACCATCGAGCTCGAGAACGCGATCATCGAGCACCCCGCGGTCCTCGAGGTGACCGTGGTCGGCGTGCCCGACCCGCGCTGGGAGGAACGCCCGCTCGCGTGCGTGTCGCTGGTGCCGGGCGCCGAGGCCGACGGCGACGGCCTGCGGGAGTTCCTGGCCGGGCGGGTCGCCCGCTGGTGGGTGCCGGAACGCTGGTCCTTCGTGGACGCGGTGCCCAAGACCAGCGTCGGCAAGTACGACAAGAAGGCGGTGCGGGCCCTGTACGCGGAGGGCGCGCTGGACGTCTGGGTCCCGGGCGGTGCTGACCCGCAGAGCCCGACGACGTCCGGACCGGCCGAGGCCTGACCGACGCCGGAGGCGCGGGCGACGGCCCGGGCCGCCGGGGTCGCCCGGGGCGGCAGGGAGCCCGGCTCCCGGGGCGGCAGGGAGCCCGGCTCCCGGGGCCGCGGGGCGCGCGGGCCCGCCGGGCCCGCCTGCGGGCCCCGGTCGCCCAGCGGCATCCACCCGCGCGGCCCCGGTCGCCCAGCGGCATCCGCCCGGTCGCCCCGCTTCACGCGAAGGCGCCCCGGGAGCACCCGGATCACCGGGGCTCCGGGGCGCCTGGCCCGTCGTTCTCAGGACTGCGTCAGGCGTGCCGCCGCCTCGGCGAGCAGGTCCCGCTGCTCGTCCGGGCCGAGGCCCAGCTCCCGTACCATCCGCAGCGTCAGCACCAGGCGGGCCTGGACTGTCGTCTGCGGGTCCGGCTCGCCGGGCGGCGTCGTGTCGCCGCTCAGGCCGGCGGCGATCAGCTCGGCGAGGAAGGCCGGGTCGAAGTCCTCCGCGCCGGCCTCCAGCGAACCGAGGAAGCCGGCGACGTAACCGTCGATCTCCTCCGGTGACGCGCCCTGCGGGAAGCGGCGGCGGGCGGCGATCCCGAACCCGGCGCCGACCGCCCGCCCGAAGTGCGGGTCGGCCGGGTCGAGCGCGCCGCCCTTCTGCGCGAAGCCGATGAAGTCGAACGCCAGGAGCGCGCCCAGGACGTCGAGTTCGGCGGCGACGGAAGCGCTGACGTGGGTGGTGGTGTCGGTCATGACGGCTCGCCTTCTGCCGTGGGGGAAACGGTCGGGGTGCCCTGGGCGGCGAGGATCGCCGCCGCGACGTGTTCGGCGTCCCGGCCGACGAAGCCGATCAGCGCCGAACCGCGCGTACGCATCCGGTACAGGCCCAGGTAGTAGCTGCCGGGCACCGCACCCACGCCCTCGGTCTGCCGGGGCTGCCCCTCCTCGTCGAGCATCTCCGGGTCGAGCCAGCTCCAGTCGGTGCGGTAGCCGGTCGCCCACACCACCGCCGACGGCTTGACGCGCTCGCCGTCCGCGACCAGCAGCTCGGCACCCTCGGCGCCGGTGATCCGGCCCACCGTCCGCAGCTCGCCCGCCGCCAGGAGCTCGGGCACCCGGTCGCCGACGACCGGGTCGGGCGCCTGCATGTTCACCGGCAGGCTCATCACGCCGAGGACGCTCATCCACCAGAACATGTCCCGGCCGACGACCGTCTGCGGCAGGGGCGGCGAGACGGCCTCGCTGCAGCTGAGCACCACGTCGTGCGTACCGGCAAGCTCCACGGCTATCTGCCGGCCGGAGTTGCCGTCGCCGACCACGACCACCGTGCCCGGCGGCACCTGCGCGGGGCCGCGGTAGTCGCTGGTGTGCAGGGTGCGCACGTCCGGGCTCAGCGCGGCGGCGAACTCCGGAAGCCGCGGGACGCCGAACGCGCCGGTCGCGATCACGACCTGACCGGCCCGGCACTCGCCGTGCGCGGTGGTCAGGACGTAGCCGTCACCGTCCCGGCGCAGCGACAGCACCCGGTGGCCGGTCAGCACCGGCAGCTCGAACCGCTCGGCGTAGTCCCGCAGGTACGCCACGACCTCGTCCTTGCCGGGGTAGTGCGCGCCCTCGCCGGGGAAGGGCAGGCCCGGCAGTCCGGAGAACTGCGCGGACGTGAACAGCTTCAGCGAGTCCCAGCGCCGCTCCCAGCTCTCGCCCACCTCGTCGCCCGCGTCGAGCAGCACGCACCGCACGCCGGCCTGCCGCAGGTAGTAGCCGACGGCGAGCCCGGACTGGCCCGCTCCGATGACCGCGACCGGCACCTCGGCCGGCAACGCGCTCATCGGCCCGCTCCGGCGCTGTTCCGGTCGGCCTGATCAATTCGCATACCGCATGTCCTCACTTCGTGGACCTGGATCCCGCCGGAACCGCAGGGCCGGTCCGGGGTGGACCGGCCGGGGCCGCCTGCGCGGCGGACCCGGCCGGTTCGGTTCGGTTGACGTCGGGCCGGCCGGCCCTCGGACCGGCCGACGTCACGTCAGTGGGCGTCGAGCGCCCGGCGCAGCTCGCCGGCGAGCACGCGCAGCCGCTCGCCGCGCATCACCGAGTAGTGGTCGCCCGGCACGTCGACCAGGGTGGCGTCGCCGGAGAAGTACTCCATCCAGCGGGCCGCCGTCTCGACCGTCGCACCGCCGTCCGCCGCCCGCAGCGACAGCACCCGGCCGGCGAAGCCGCTGGGCCTGTGGCGCAGCAGCGCCCGGTAGTTGCTCCGGAACCGGTCCACGATCGCGCTCAGCGTCCCGAGGTCGATGTCCTCGGACAGCGCGCCCGCGGCACGGGCCTCGGAGTGCAGCACCTCCACCGGCGGACGTCCGTCGAACACCTCCGGCGCCGGCTCCCACTCCACTCCGGCCAGACCCGCCAGGTCCCGGGCGAACCACGACAGCAGCACCTCGTCGGAGACGGGCTCGCCCTCCGCCGGACCGGGCTCCACCATCAGGTCGACCACGGCCAGCAGGTCCACCTCGGCACCGGCCGCGGTGAGCTGGGCCGCCATCTCCAGGGCGATCACACCGCCCATCGACCAGCCGCCGAGCCGGTACGGGCCCTCCGGCAGCGCCTCGCGGACCGCGGCCACGTAGTGCGCGGCCATCTCCTCGACGCTGCACAGCTCCGCGTCCGGCAGCTGCAGCGCGTAGAACGGCTGCTCCTCACCGAGGAGTTCGGCGAGCTCCGCGTAGCAGAGCACGTCACCGCCGACCGGGTGCACGAACACCAGCGGAGTCCGCGAGCCGCTGGTGCGCACCGGCACCAGCGCCCTGCGGCCCTCCTCGTCACCGGCCTCCCGGACTGCCTGCGCGAGCAGTTCGATCGTCGGCCGGGCGAAGAGGCTGGACAGCGGCAGGCTGCGGCCCAGACCTCGGGCGATCCGGGCCATCAGGCGCACCGCGAGCAACGAGTCGCCGCCGAGCTCGAAGAAGCTCGCCGTCACCCCGATCTCGGTCACGCCGAAGAACTCCGCCCAGATCTCCGCGAGCCGGCGCTCCACCTCGTCGCGCGGGGCGACGAAGCCGGAGCCCTCGGCCGCGACCTCATCGGGCGCGGGCAGCGCCGCCCGGTTGACCTTCCCGTTGTCGCTGAGCGGCAGCTCGTCCAGGACGAGGATGCGCTGCGGCACCAGATGCTGCGGGACGACCTGCCGCAGCGCCTCGGAGATCTCCTGCTCGGTGTCCTCGCGGCCCTCGTCCAGGACCACGTAGGCGATGAGGCGCTTCGGCCCGTGCTGCTCGCCCGCCGCGACCACGGCCGCGGCCCGGACGCCCTCGCACTGGGTGAGGGCGGCCTCGACCTCGCCGAGCTCGATGCGGTAGCCGCCGATCTTCACCTGGGAGTCCTGCCGGCCGAGGAACTCGATGGTGCCGTCCGGCAGATAGCGCCCCAGGTCACCGGTGCGGTAGAGGCGCTCACCGGTCACCGGGTGGTGCAGGAAGGCCGCGCTGGTCTTGGCCTCGTCGTTCAGATAGCCGCGGGCCAGACCGACACCGGCGATGTAGAGGTCGCCCGGCACCCACACGGGGCAGTGCCGCATCGCGCCGTCGAGCACGTGGAAGCGCTGGTTACGCATCGGGCTGCCGTACGGGATGCTCACCCAGTCGTCCTGGACCTCGCCGATCGGGTGCAGGATCGACCAGATCGACGCCTCGGTGGCACCGCCGAGGCTCCACAGCTCGGCCTCCGGAAGCAGCAGCCGGATCCGGCCCGGCAGGGTCACCGGGATCCAGTCCCCGCTCATCATGACCAGCCGCACCGGCAGCCCGGTCAGCCCGTTCGCGAGGGCGTGCTCGGTGAACATCTCCATCAGCGCGGGCACGCTGTTCCAGATGGTCACCCCGTGCTCGGTGACGAGCTCCGCCCAGCGGGCGGGCTCGCGGTGTGCCGCGGGCTCGGGCAGCACCAGGGCGCCGCCCACCGACAGCAGTCCGAAGACGTCGTACACCGACAGGTCGAAGTTCATCGCGGACAGTCCGAGGGCCCGGTCCGCCGCGGTGACGTGGTAGCGCTCGTTGAGGTCGACGATCGTGTTCAGAGCGGCGCCGTGCTCGATCATCACGCCCTTGGGCAGTCCGGTCGAACCCGACGTGAAGATCACGTAGGCGAGGTCGCCCGGCGTGGCTCCGGACGGGCCGAGCGGACGCTCGTCACCCTTGTCGTCGGCCCGCACCACGATCCTGGCCACGTCCTGCGGCCAGTCCGCCGACCCGTCCACCCACGGCTGGGTGACGACACGGCCGATCCCGGCGCTGTCCAGCAGCACGTGCAGCCGCTCGGCCGGCACCCGCGCGTCGATCGGCACGTACGCCGCCCCGGCCCGCAGGATGCCGAGGGCCGCCACGACCTGCTCCCAGCCCTTGTCCATGACGATCGCCACCAGGTCGCCGGGACCGGCTCCCAGGTCGCGCAGCCGGTGCGCCACCTCGTTCGACCTGCGGTCCAGGTCCGCGTACGTGAGGCTCAGCGCCTGCGTGAGGACCGCGGGCGCGTCGGGCGTGGCCGCGGCCTGCGCGAGCACCGCGTCGTGCAGCAGCCCGTCCGGCACCGGACCGTCGGTCGCGTTGGCGGCCGCGCGCACGGCCAGGTCGGCCGCCGGCGTCAGTACGGGCCTCGGCCGCTGCCAGGCCGCCGCGTCGCGGCACAGCTCCCGCAGCAGACCCTGGTACGCGGCGAACATGGCGTCGACGCAGCCCTCGGGGAACAGCTCCTCGATGACGTCCCAGTTCAGGACGAGTTCACCAGCCTCCTCGACCGCCTGGTGGTCGAGCCACACCTGCGGGGTGCGGACCGAGCTGCTGACCTGACGGCCGTTCTCGCCGAGCCCGCCCAGGTACTGCACGACTCCGCGCCGCTCGGTGTCCTGCTGGCCGGCGAAGTTCACCAGGCTGGTGAAGACGACCGGCGCGGACGCCCGCATCGAGGAGCCACGGGCCCGGTTCAGCTCCCGCAGCACCTGCACACCGCTGACCTGGCTGTGCTCCATGTCGCTCCACAGCTGGCTCTGCACGTCCGCGGCGCGGGTGGCGAAGGTGTCGTCCGCCCTGTCGCGGATCTCCAGCATCAGGGTCGTGGAGAAGTTGCCGATGACGTCGCCGACCTGCGGGTGCAGCGGCTGCCGGTTGAAGTACAGCAGGTTCAGCGAGAAGTGGGGCGTGGCGCTCCACTCGGCGATCACCTGCGAGTACGCGGTGCACAGGGCCGCCGACGGGCTGATCCCCGCCGCCGCCGCGTGCTCCTTGAACCGGTCCCAGTCCTCCTTCGCCAGCGTCGCGCCGCGATGGGTGAACACCGGCCGCTCCAGGCTCGACGGGCTCACGGCCAGCGGCAGCTGGGGCGCGCCCGGCAGGGTGTCGAAGCGGTCCCGCCAGTAGGCGAGCGCCCGGTCGTACTCGGGTCCGGTCTCCAGGGCGCGGGCCTGCCGCACGTAGTCCCGGTAGCGCAGCGTCAGTTCGGGCAGCGTCTCGCCGCGGTAGTGCGCGGCCCACTCCTTGAACAGGATCGACGTGCTGAAACCGTCGATGATCAGGGCGTCGAAGCCGGCGTGCAGCCGGATCGCGCGGTCGTCGGTCCGGGTCACGCGCACGTCGAACAGCGGCCAGCGTGCCGTGTCGAAGACCTGGTGGCGCATCTCCTCGTGGACGGCGGTCAGCGCGGCCTCGCGCCCTGCCTCGTCCAGGCCGGAGACGTCGGTCTCGCGGATCACGTACGCCGGGACCTCGCGCAGCACGCGCTGCTCGCCCTCGGCGGTGAAGACGGCCCGCAGCTGGTCGTGACGCTCGATCATCGCCCGGAAGGACGCGCCGAGCCGGTCCAGGTCCACGTTCTCCAGGTCGATCTCGATCTGGAAGTACGTGGAGGTGTTGCCGAGTTCGAAGGCGTCGCCGCGACCCACGAGGTAGGCCTGCTGGAGGTCGGTCAGGCCGAAGGGCTCGTAGCGGTCGGCGTCGTCGGCCGGGGTCCCGGCCTCGGCCGCCGCCTGAGCCTTGGTCCCGGTCTCGGCCTCTGCCGCCGCTCCGGCCTGGCTCTCGGCGCCGGCGTCGGCCTCGACCTCCGCCTCGGCCTTGCTCTCGGCCTCGGCTCCGGCGCCGAGGGCGGTGAGGATGTCCTCGGCGATGTCGTCGGCGCAACGGCCGTTGAGGAACGCCGTCATCGGCAGCTGGACCTCGAACTCACGGTTCAGCGTCGTCCGGATCTTCATCGCGATCAGCGAGTCCAGTCCGAGCGCCTGCAGTGACTGCCGGGCGTCGAACCGGGCCGCCGGGGTGCCGAGGGCCTGCGCGACGGTCCGGGCCACCCGGTCCCGCACGGCCTCGGGTGCGACGACGGGCGACGCGGTCGGCGCAGGGGCGGGAGCCGCCTCGGGCGCGTCGGCCGGGGCCGTGGGGGCCACCGGGGACGCCGGCACGGCGACCTGCCGGCGCTGCTCGGGCACTGCCGTGGTCACGGGCCCGGCGGCGGGCGCCGGCGCGCCCGCAGGCTGGGCCGCGGGGCGGGTCAGGGCGGGGGCGAAGCGGACGCCGTCGGCCTCCGCCGCCAGCCGGCCGTTCGCGCCGACGAGCCGGATACGCGCCCGGGTGCCGTCCTCGAACAGCTCGGCGTGACATCGCAGCCCGTCCCGCAGGTCGCCGCGGTCGTAGTGGACGAAGCGCTCGAGACCGACCGGCACGAGGGCCGGACCGTCCATGGGGAAGCAGGCCAGCGCGGTCTGGAACATCGCGTCGACCAGGCCCGGGTGGATCCGGTAGGACTCCGCCTCGCCGGGCGTCGCGGACCGGATCTCGGCCGTGGCCTCGCCCCGGCCGAGCCTGATCCGCTCCACCCAGCGAGCGGCGGAACCGAGGTACATCGCACGCTGCCACAGCAGCCGGTACAGCTCGTCGCCGGTCAGCTCGCGGCCCGACCCGACGGTCGCCAGGGTCACCGTGGGCGCGGCGGACGCGCCCGGCCGGACCCGGCCCTGCGCGTGCAGCTGCCAGGCGCCGGACCGGTCCTGCGCGTAGTGACGGAACCGGCCGTCGTCGACGACCAGCTGGGCGGCCCGCTCGCCGCCGGACGCCGGCTCCCCGGCGCCGAGGGGTTCGAGCACCAGGTCGACGGGCAGCTCCAGGTCCTCGACGGACACCGGACCCGGTCCGGCGATCTCGGTGACCGCCTCGATCACCGACTCCAGGAACACACCGGCGCTGACCACCGGCCGTCCGCCGACCACGAAGTCACCCAGGCAGGGGTGCGCGGTCGGGTCGAGCCGCGGGGCGAACTGCGCCTGCGCGAGCGGCGACGACGGCAGCCGTACGCCCACCAGGCTGACGGGCTCGGCCGGCTGCGGAGCCGGCAGCACGTCGACGCGCGGGGCGCTGTGCCGGCCGGCGGTCTCCGCCTCGAGCCAGTAGTGCTGACGCTGGAAGGGGTAGGAGGGCAGCTCGACGGTGCGGGCGCGGTAGGGCTGGAGGAGCGTGGGCCAGTCGACGGTGACGCCGTGGCTCCAGGCCTG
>NZ_JBHXTJ010000037.1:34179-73437 GCF_042677525.1 Streptomyces sp. NPDC127114 | reverse complement strand
CGCCCTGGCGATGCAGCCCAAGCTCATGCTCTTCGACGAGCCCACCTCCGCCCTCGACCCCGAACTCGTCGGCGACGTCCTCGACGTCATGCGCCGGCTCGCCGAGGACGGCATGACGATGATCGTCGTCACCCACGAGATGGGCTTCGCCCGCGAGGTCGGCGACAACCTCGTCTTCATGGACGGCGGCGTCGTCGTCGAGTCCGGCCACCCCCGCGAGGTCCTCACCAACCCGCAGCACGACCGCACCAAGGCCTTCCTGTCCAAGGTGCTGTAGGTCCCGCGGGCGGTAGGCGACGACGGGAAGGGGCGGTACGGGCACGAGCCCGTACCGCCCCTTCCCCGTGCGTCAGCGCACCGCGAGGAGCAGCGTGTCGGACGGCGAGGCCCAGACCGCGCGGGCCTCGCCGAAGCCGGCGGCGCGCAGGGTGTCGGCGTGCCAGCGGGGCGCGGGCATGTCGCCGTCGGCGTGCTCGCCGTAGATCTCGAAGCGCCGGGCGGTGGGCCCGGCGAGGTCCGGGTCCTCGGCGGCGAGCGCCCACCAGTCGGCCCAGTCGAGGACGCCGGCGGCCTTCTCGCGGTCCATGCGGGCGTGCCGCTGGGCGCGCTCGGCGGCGTTGATGCGCGGGGTGGTCTCGTCGATCATGTGGTCGGCGTTCATGAAGACGCCGCCTTCGCGGACGAGACCGGCGAGCCGGCCGTACAAGGCGGCCAGTGGCTCGCTGTGCAGCCAGTGCAGGGCGGTGGCGGTGAGGACGGCGTCGTACGAGTCGTACGGCAGCGCCTCGGTCCACGCCGGGTCCTTGAGGTCGGCGGTCACGAAGGTGACGCGGTCGTCCCCGGCGAAGGTGCCCTGGGCGATGGTGAGCAGCGCGGGATCGAGGTCGACGCCGGTGCTGGTGGCCTTCGGGAACCGACGGAGCAGCCGGTCCGTAATACTTCCCGTACCACAGGCGAGGTCGAGCACGCGGGGCTCCGGGCCCACGAGTGCCTCGACCATGTCGAGCATGATCCGGAACCGCTCCTCGCGGTCGGGCATGTACCACTCCTGCTGGCGGTCCCAGCTGCGCTGCCAGGCCGCCCAGTCGGTCCCGGTGGTCGCCGTGCCCGTCCGGCCCGCGGTGTCGTCCGACATGGTTCTTCCTCCACCCGCTTCGTAATACCCTCGAAGGGCAAGCGTCGCTTACCCTTCCCCGCCCCTGACCCTAGCCCGCCGGAGTAAGGACTACAAGTGGAACTCGCCTATTACTCGGATTATGCCGTGCGACTGGTCAACACCGAGGAACCGGCGCGCGGCAAGGACTCCCTCACCTCCGTCGAGGTGGTCCGCGAACTGTTCGGCGCGGCCTCCCAGATGGCCCGGCGGGTGACGGACGCCGACGTGACCCGCTTCCGCTCGGTACGGTCCCGGCTGCGGGCCGTCTTCACGGCGGCCGACGAGGGCGACCACACGGGAGCCGTGGACCTGCTGAACTCCCTCCTGCTGGAGTTCCCGGTCAGCCCGCAGATCTCCGGCCACGACTACCTCGACGAGGAGGGCCGGCCGCGGTGGCACATGCACCTCGCCGATCACCCGTCGAACGCGACCGCGGGCTACGCCGCCATCGCGGCCATGGGCCTCGCCTTCCACCTGACCGAGTTCGGCGCCGACCGCCTCGGCCTGTGCCAGGCCGCCCCGTGCCGCAACGCCTACCTGGACACCTCCACGAACCGCTCCCGGCGCTACTGCTCCGACCGCTGCGCCACCCGCGCCAACGTGGCCGCCTACCGCGCCCGCAAGCGCCAGGAGGCCCTCGACGCCGAGCGCACCGGCCGCACGGCCGACAACAGCCAGGAGAGCACCACGCCTGCCGACCGCTGACGCCCGGGGGTGACCGGCCGGTACCGCGCGAGCACCCGGCCGAGCACGAGCGGCTCCGGGACGACCCCGAACACCCGGCTGTCCCCCTCGGCGCCGGGGTTGTCCCCCAGCACCCACCACCCGCCCTCGCGCCGCTCGACCAGCCGCTTCACGATGAGCAGATCCTGCTGGAGCGGGTGGCGCAGCACGGCCACGTTCCCGGCCCGCAGCCGGGCCCCGTACCGCACGAACAGCTGGTCGCCGTGGAGCAGCGTGGGCACCATCGACACCCCCGTCACCTCGGCGATCCCGAACGGGGCCCCGGTCTCCCGCCCCGGCTCACGCCCCGATTCCACCATCCGGTACCTCCCGGTCCGATCGTCCACGAGTCCCATGGTGACCCTGGACTTTTGTCCTAAGCACCAGGGGGCACTCGCGAAATCGCGCTGCCCACCGAGTAATGTCCCACCTTGAGAAGACGATCACGAGGAAGGACAGCAGCATGCTCTCCCGCCTGTTTGCCCCCAAGGTGAAGGTCAGCGCCCACTGCGACCTCCCCTGCGGCGTGTACGACCCGGCCCAGGCCCGCATCGAGGCCGAGTCGGTCAAGGCCGTCCAGGAGAAGTACCAGGCGAACGAGGACCCGCACTTCCGCGCCCGCGCCACGGTCATCAAGGAGCAGCGCGCCGAGCTGGCCAAGCACCACGTCTCGGTCCTGTGGAGCGACTACTTCAAGCCCCCGCACTTCGAGAAGTACCCCGAGCTGCACGTGCTCATCAACGACACCCTGAAGGCCCTGTCGGCGGCGAAGGCCTCGACGGACCCGAAGACGGGCGAGAAGGCGCTGGAGCTCATCGCCGAGATCGACCGCATCTTCTGGGAGACGAAGAAGGCCTGACCTCCGGTCAAGCCGCTTGACCTGCGATTCTCCAATCGTCTGGTCGACCAGTCCGCACCCGGTCCGCAGGCCGCCGAGCACGGCGTCCATGACGGCCCGGGTGCGGTCTTCTTCGCCCGGCCACAGGTGCGCGGAGGTCCGCAGCGTGATGGCGGCGGACGCGTGCCCGAGGACCAGCTGCACCTGCTTGACGCTCGTGCAGCGCGCCGCCGGCGATGAGCGCGGAGGCGTAGAAGTGCCGCAGGTCGTGGGGGACCATGTGGGGCAGCTCGACAGCCTTGCGACCCTCATGCCCGGCGACCTCGTCCGCTAACAATCGTCACAAGATCAACGCGAGAGCCTGCGATTCCCCAGGACGGTCGTCGCGTCATGCCCAGCAGCGGGCCGCCTGAGGTTGCCGCCGACTGTCGTCAGCATCTGGCCGAGCAAGTGGAATGCTCGTGCGCGTGTGGGTGCTCTGCGTGCCGTGCCTGTCCAGTACGCGTCCGTGAGCGTCTCGACTGCGGTAAGGGTGTGCTGGTCATCGCCGGCGGCCAGCACCAGCGCGAATCGCACGTAGTCACCGATGTCGGTGCCCTGAGGGTACTGCTCGGCGAAGCCCTGAAGCCGTGAGGTCAGTGCGGGCAGTGTGCGAACTGTGGGAAAGACGACGGCGAGGCCTGCCAGCGCCAGACGGACTGCGGGACATTCCATCGCCCACCGGGCAAGAAGGTCCGGGATGCAGGACCGGACGGCGTCACGGGCCCTGCCCGCACTTTCGGGATCGGCATGTGGCGGGACGTCCGGCCAGCACTGGGCAAGGTGGCGGTCTGTGACCGTGGCGATCTCGAACAGCAGAACCACGGTCTGGAAACGGAGCTGAGGAGGTACTCGGTCGTCGACGGACAGGGCTGCGAGCAAGGCGACACCCTCTGCGGTGTACGGATGGCAGGTGTCCTGATGAAGGATCTCGTTGTAGAAGTCGCCGAGGAAGCACCTGTCGCTGTCCCAGTGCGGATCCGCCAGGGGCTCGAACAACATCGCTGCCTGCGGTGGCAGCGGGTCTGAGAGACGGCCGGCGATGACGTCGCGAAAGGTCCGCCGGATCGGCGGGCCGAAGACTCGACCGGTCCGCCATGCCTCGCGGAGGTCGGTCCCAGGCACCTCATCCGGCAAACCCTCGGGGGTGGCCTGCATGCTCATGATCGACGGAGCTTACTGCCCCTGGTCAGGGCCCGACGCACGCACTAGCAAGGACTCAAGCCAAGGCGGCAGGTGTCCGTTAGCCTCAGACCGACGGGCCGGGGCAGGATCGGCCGGCGTACTGGGGTGGGTTCGCGTGCAGTTCTGGAGGGAGGTCAAGCAGGGTCTTCTACCCCGACGTCGTCGGCCTCCGGGAAGCAGGACGAACTGCTGAGAGAGAACCAAGAGCCTTTTCACCTGCGCAGCTCCGATCGCGTGATCTTCATGCACCAGGGGTACCAATTCGAGTTCCTGCGCGGCGAAGGGCGCGATCCAGAGGTGTGGACCTACTCCGAGGGTGACGCCGAACCGTCTCGGGTCTACATCCGCTTCACGGACTGGTTGGAAGCGAACGTCCGTCAGCAAAGGGAAGCGTGGGCCCGCCTGGTTCCCTGGTACGAAGCCGAACAGCAGAAGCCCTCGGGCGAGCGCCGCGTGTATTTTCTACCGCCACCACCCCGACGGCAGTGTGACCGACGAGCTGTAGCGACTCTCCCGGTCAGCGGCGGCAGACAAGGATGCCGCCAAGGCAGGTGATCTCGTACGCGCCATTGCGGGCGATGTCGTCGGTGACGAGGGCACGGGCCCGATCAATGGTCGCGTCGAAGGGCACGTCCTGCTGGTCTGCCCAGGCTCGGTACGAAGCCATGTGGGCGATGACGGGCTCAGGGTCGCGGACGGTGATGGTCCCTGGCAGTTCGACGACCTCGACCTGCCTGAACTCCTCGCCGAGGAACGCCGGGGCCTTCTCCAGGGAGAAGCGAGCGCTGAGCGAGATACGAGCCGGGCCCCGCTCCAGGCCGAGGACATCACCGGCGGCCCGCTGCCAGAGCTCGTCGAGTTCGGCCTTGTCGCGGTCGCTGTTGGTGGAGGCGACCACCAGCCCGTCACGGGCGACGACCCGGGCCAGCTCCCTGACGGCCTGGGGGATGTCAGGCACGTGGTACAGCATGTGGAGCGCGAGCGCGGCGTCCACACCGCCCACCGCCAGCGGAAGCCGCGCGGCGTCCGCCACGGCGACCGGGCCTGGGACGCCTACGAGGATGCCGGGAGCGATGTCGAGGCCGAGCAGGGACAGGTCCGGCCGGTCCTGGCGGAGCCGCTGGATGAACTTGCCGTTGCCGCAGCCGATGTCGACGACGCGACCGCGCACGCTGCTCAGCTTCTCGGCGACGAGGCCGGGCAGGTCGTACCGAGGCGTCTGCCACCGGTAGAGCGACTGCCGAGCCGCCAGATCCCGGTCTCCGTTGTACGCGCTGCCCGCCAGGCGGTCCCGGTCGGTGACGGCGGCATCGTGGGCGGCGGACAGGTCGGTCACGTCGGCAACTCCGGAGGGTGGGCGGCGGACAGGGGCGCACGGACGGCCGTGTAGTGGAGACGTTCGCGCAGCTGCACGGCCTGCGCGGCTCCACCGTACTGCGGCCCTTCCAACTCCCGCCCGAGAACGGTGAGCCGGCGCACGATACTGGCCGACATGCGCTCCGGCGAGGACTCGAGAACGAAGCCGAGCATCTTCTCAGTGCCGTCCAGGTCGCCCAGGAGCATGTGCCCGCGGGCGAGGTCGAGGTGCGCGGCGAAGAGGTCACCAACCGACTGGTCGTCTCCGTCCGCGCTGCGATAGAGGTAGATCGCCGTCTCCGCGCTGACGATGGCCCGGTGGAGGTTTTCCTGCCCGCCCACGGCCAAGAGGGTCGTTCCGGCGTACGCGAACTGCTTGGCCGCAGGGAAGTCGAAGACCCCCAGCACCTCGTCCGCACCTGAGATCGCCTCGCGCGATCGTTCGGCATCCGACAGGGCGGCGAGCGCACCTGCCGAGTCGCCCACTGTCCCCAACGCCCGCGCCTCCAGACTCGCCAGCCGTGCGCCGATGCTGCCACTCGCCCTGTGCCGCCGGCCGGCCTGAGCCAGCTGGGCCGCCTGCTCGTACCGCCCGGTCCAGTACGCGATCAACGACTCCACGGCCCGTACCCAGGCCAGCATCCCCTCGTGCCCCGCCGCCTCGGCACAGGCGCGTGCGGTACGGGCGTGGGTGGCGGCAGAGTCGTAGGCGCCAAGGTCGAGACAGACGTGTGCGGACAGGCCGCAAAGGCGAGAAGCGGACAGGTAGAGATCAGCGGTCTGCCTTGGGTGCTGGCGCCCACGCAGCAGCTCGAACACCCCATCCCGTAACCGCTTGATCTCGACGTACTGCTCCATCAACGGATGGCTGACGTACGTACGGGCAAGCCGACCGACGTCGGCCTCCAGCTGCTCCACGACGAACTCGTCGGCGTTGCGCTGCGCGATGAGTCGGGCGAACTCGGCCGACCGCACCGCGTCCTCGGAGAGAGGACCTCCACGAACGTGAGTGACTTCGGACGGCAGCACCGACTGCAGGATCTCGACCTCGGCGGCGCAGGCCTCCTCCCGCCGTCCCTTGCTGACGGCCACGGCTTGGTCCAGCACGGCGACATCGACACCGAAGACCTGAGCCAGGTACGTCCGGGTGTAGGGAACGGGAACTCGCGCTTCGCGCTCGTACCGCCCGATCTCCTTGCCGGTCTTCGCGGAGCGCCCCTCCAGGGCGTTGTACTCATCGGCAACTTTCTGCTGGCTCCAGCCGCGCTCGGTGCGCAGCCGGACGAGCAAGGCGCCGATCCCGATGTCGCCCATGCCGTCCCCCAGGAACAGTGACTCTGGCCCCCATAGTGGCCCCCGCCTTGGCCCCCATGCTGGCTCCCGACCCAAATGAGTTAAGTCGCTTTGCTGTTGACCATGGCAAGCAGACTCACCAACGAGGCGACCGACGCCTCCCCGGATCTCCTTCCGAAAACAGCCCGGCACCGCACCATGCTCTTCCCCCGCCGCCGGACCACACCGCGTACCGCTCGCGATTTCGTCGCCACCACGCTGACCGAATGGGGTGAGACGAGCCGCCTCGACGACGTGCGGCTGTGCACTTCAGAACTCGTCACCAATGCAGTGCTGCACGGCGCGCCCGTGGGTCACCTGGTCCTGGTCCGCGTGGAGTCCCTCGCCGAGGAACTGCGGATCCAAGTCCACGACAGCGGGGAGAACACGCCGACGCGACGAACTCCCGAAGAGTCCGCCGTCGACGGCCGCGGTCTGCTGATCGTCGCCGCGACCGCCGACAGCTGGGGCATGAAGGAGCGAACGGGCCCCGGAAAGTGCGTCTGGGCCACATTCGACCGTGCCAAGAGCGGGGCCGTGCCCATGCCGCCCCACACCGCCGGCCCCCAGGGAGACACGTCGTGACCACCCACCCCGTCTCGCCGAACACCGTCCTCGCCAACGCCCTCCACCACGCCGAGGACGTCCTGACCCCGCGGATCCTGGCTGCGCCGCCCGAGCGGATCGTGCTGGTCGTCGGCACCCAGATCAACGGCGCCCCGCACATCGGCACCTCGCTCGTACAATCCCTGGCCTTCGCCATGGCCGCCCGACTACGCGACCGCTTCGGCCTCCCCACCGAGGTGCTCTTCAGCGCCCTCGACAACGCCCCGTACGAGCTCGCCACCGACCCCGCCAGCGGCAACCGCTACCAGCGCGCCTACGCCCAGGCCCTCGGCGAGCAGGCCCTGCTCGACCTCGTCACCGCCCTCTACCAGCCCCTCTTCACCGCCCTGTCCAGGTGCCTGGGCATCCCTCACCGCATCGAGACGTACACCCAGCAGCAGGCCGGCGCGCACTACCGCCGCACCTGGCTCCGGCTCCTCCCCCGCATCAACGCCGCCCGCTGGTGGCTCGCCCCCTCCACCGGCACCCCACACCTCCGCGTCCCCTGCCCGTACCCCGATTGCGGCTGGGCGGAAAAGCACGCCGAACGCACCCGAGTCCACCTCGCCAGCCCCGAGTCGGCGGAAGTCTCCGCGACGTGCCTCCACCATGGCCGGTACGAGGCCACCATCACGCCCACTGCCGGGGGCTACCTCGATCTGGCCACCCTCTACCGCAACCTGGTCAAGGAACTTGCCCTGACCAGCCCGCGGGGCACCCTGCACGTCATGGTGAAGGGTGGCGACTGGGTCTTCGGCTCCCACCTCGTCGACGAGGCCCTCCAGGCCGTGGGCCTCACCCGCGCCCAGCTCCCGGCCCGCCTGTTCTGCCCCCAAGTCGTCACCGACACCGGCGCCAAGCTGTCGAAATCCCTTATTCGAGAAGGCCGTGCCCCCTTGCCCGAGGGCGCTGCCCCATGGATGCTCGACACCCGGCAGTGGCCCGGCACCGTCACCGAGTACGCCGACCAGCTGCTCGCCATGGCCGAGACCCTGCTCTCCGACCCCCGCCACTTCTTCCGCTCGTACTCGGCCGCCGAGATCGGCCGCCTGATCACCGCACCGTCCCCCAGGAGCGTTCCCTCCCGATGACCGACCGCACCGCCCGCGTCCGCGAGCTCAACCTCTACCGCCAGTACTTCGAGCTCGTCGCCGCGGGCACCAAGACCATCGAGGTACGGGCCAAGTACCCGCACCTCGCCGACCTCGCCGCCGGCGACACCATCCGCTTCCGCATCAAGGGCACGGACGAGACCTGCGACGTCGAAGTCCTCCGCGTCACCGAGTACCCCAACTTCGAGGCCCTCCTCGACGGCGAAGGCCCTTCCAACGTCAACCCGACCGCAACCCGCGACCAGCAGCTGGCCAACATCCGCACCATCTATGGGCCTGAGAAGGAAGCCCTCGGCGCCCTCGCCATCGAGATCACCGTTTCGCGAGCACGCCAGGCGTGACAGTCCCATCCGGATCGTTCGCTCTGGATCCCTGGTCTCCCCATCGGCAATCAGGCGACGGAAATCAGTGACGGTCAACTCGATCAACGGGCTGTCCTGCTGCTCGGCATTAACAGGCCCTCGCGGCGTTGACGCCCAGCGGTCACGACGCCAGCGCGGCGGCTGTCCGGTCTCTGTACCCCTGACGAACGACCGCTCCTCCGGCGGACTTTGGGCTCTCTTGTCCCGATGAACCTGGCGAAGGTGGCGAGCAGAGAGTCCACGACGGCGGGAGGGCCGCCGGACGGTGAAAACCGCGGACTAGCTGTCACTGTCTGCCCGTACCTTAGTCGGCATGACGGAACCTGATGGCCCATCCGAGGCCACGCGCCGAAGCGCGATAGAGGCCGAACTGAAACGGCTAGAAGAAAGCGCGAAGTACAGCGGGCAAATGCAGTTCGAGCTGACCAAGCAGTGGCGCGGTGTCAATCTTGGGCTTGGTCTGCCAGCAAGCGTGCTGGCAGGCATCTCTGGCGCTGCCGCGCTCGTTTCCACAGCCGGGCGGGTCCCTGCTGGCATCCTCGCGCTCGTCGCGTCTGGTTGCGGCGCCATCCTCACCACCATCAACGCATCGCATCGGATGAACCAAGCTGCAGCGGCAGGCAATGCCTACTTGGAGATCCAGACCGCAGCCCGTCAGGCCAGGGAGATCGACCTGCCTTACTCGTCCATCGATGAGGCACGCCAGGCCCTGGCCGAGCTCACGGCTCGGCGGGATGAGCAGAACAAGACCGCCGAGCCCCCGAACAGGCGGGCCTACAGGCGGGCCCAGCGCAACATCGACGGCGGCGGGCAGACCTACGCCGTTGACGAAACGACCGCGACGACGGGGCGGTAGAGCAGCGATGGCACTCACGGTTTCCCAAGCTTTCGGCGTCTTCCTGGAACGCCTCACGCCCCTCCAGAGCGATCGAGACGCCAAAGCCCGGCATCGGTTCAGCGTTGAGACCTCGCTTAAGGGTTCCGCTCGTTTCGGCGTGTACCTCTTCCGCGAGACCGGCTCATTTGGTCACGGAACCGGCGTTCGGAACCACTGCGACGTTGATCTGCTGGTCAGCATGACCGGCAGCAAGCCCACTTCCGACACCGCTCTGCAATGGGTGAAGGAAGCCCTGAAATCCAGCTTTCCGACGACCACCGTCGAGATCCGCCGGCCCACCGTCGTCGTCAGGTTCGCTGGTGGAGCGGAGCAGTGGGAGATCCTCCCGGGGTTCCGCACGTCCCCTAAGGGCACAACACCCATCTACGACATCCCCGGACCAGCCAACGGGTGGATGAGTTCGGCCCCGACAGTGCACCTGGACTACGTCAACGGGGTCAATCAACAGGCTGGCATCGTCGGCGGCACGAAGAAGTTGGCCCGTCTTGCCAAGGCGTGGAAGTACTACAACCACGTGCCAATCTCCTCCTTCTACCTGGAGATGCGTGCAGCCCAGTACATGGCGGTTCAGACACACTTCAGTGCCGCCCTACATCTATGCGGCTATCTGGAGTGGCTCGACAAGATCGCGCTAGCGGACATGAACGACCCTCTGGGGAAGGCAAGCCGGTTCTCCGCGTGCTCCAGCGCGGCAAAGAAGACGACGGCCTTGTCCAATCTCCGCACCGCCGCGACTCGCGCCCGCAAGGCCGTCACCGCCGAGAATGCCTACAGCATGCCGCAGGCTTTCGACTACCTGAACCTGCTGTTCGGCCGCCAGTTCCCCAAGCGCTGACTGGTCGGTGCCCCTGCGGGCGGGAACAGCGGACCTGCGACCGTTGCGTAGCCCCCGAGAGGGCTCGACGCTCCCGTAAAGTGGAGATTTCCCGCCAAGTAGCGGCGAGGTGCCCACGACCTCGCCCCCGGGCCGTCCGCCTGCCATCTTGCGATCAGTGGAACCAGACGACAAGCCGCACCTGATCCGCTCCGTGGAGTTCGCCGAGCGTTCGCATCACGCTCCAGACCGGTCCCCAGTCGGTCTCGTTTCCCGCAACACCGTCGCGACTGCGAGTACCGGAACTGTCCGTCTCGCTCCAGTCAGCGACAGCGAGCTCGGACCACGTGATCCACGTTGTGCCGTGTACGTCAGGAGGGCCCCCGTAAGTGGCGTACTCGGTTCGCAGCGCCTCGGACGCGTCAGCGGGAAAGCCGCGGCCTTCGGCCAGCGGACGGAAGCCGAAGGAATTGCGGATGCCGAAGAGGCAGGCGAGGGCGTCGTAGGAGTTGCCGTTGTTGAGGAGGAAGAGGTCGATGGCGGCCTGCCATACGGAGTCCTCGTCATCGGGGCCCCAAAGGCGGGCGCCGGGTCGACACTCGATCATCCCGCTGACTTCGGTAGACATGCCGCGATCGTGCCCGACGGGCAGCTGACTGGGCATCCGCATTTGCCGCCACCACGCTGCGCCCGCCAGGCCGGCCTGAACGTAGTGTCGCTCGTGCCGGACCCTCGGCCAGTCCGCACACAGTCCGCAGGACACCCGATCACGACCGTCGCACCCCATCGCCAGCCATCAACAAAAGACCAGGTCAGCAACCCGCAGGGAAGATCCTGGCAGGTCACCGACCCCGCCCATTACCAGCAGACCAAAGAGGCCTGATCTTCCTCCTCGCCTGCTCTGAAGGGGCTCACCCGCGTCAGCGGGTGGGCCCCTTCAGGCTTGCTCAGTCCGTCGGGAGCGAGTAGCGGAGTTTTTGCTTCGGGGTGGCGCCCAGGCGGTCGTAGAAGCGGATCGCGCCCTCGTTCCAGGTGGGGGTCTGCCACTGGATCTCCGTGAGGCCGAGGGTGCGGGCCTCGGTGCGGACCGCGGCGACGAGGAGGGGGCCCAGGCCGTGGCCGCGGGAGTGTTCGGTGAGGTAGAGGCAGTCCATGTGGAGGTACTCGGTCGCGGACCAGGTGGAGAGTTCCGGGGCGCAGGTGGCGTAGCCGGCGAGGGTCGTGTCGGGGAGTTCGGCGACCAGGCAACGCAGGCGCGGGGCGGTGGTCTCGAAGAGGAGGCGGTGGAGGCGGGCGGCGAGGTCCGGGGGCGGCGGCGCGGCCTTCTCGTAGGCGGCGTGCTCGGCGGCCAGTGCGGCGACCCGGTCCAGGTCCTCGGGGCGGGCGTGGCGGACGAGGGCGTCGGTCATCGGACCTCGCCCTCCAGCGCGTCGGCCGACCACGCGGCCAGGCGGGTCCCGGCCGGGCCGGTGCCGTCCAGGACGTGGCGGACGAAGGCCTCGCGCTCGTGGGCGAGGACGGCGGCCTCCCAGACGCACGGCGCGAGGCCGGCGCGGCCCGGGCGCAGTTCCTCCGGGCGGCCCGCCGGCCCGGTCCAGATCGCCAGGTCCGACATGTGGCCCTCGATCCAGCTGTGGACGAGGACGTAGTCGCCGTCACCGCCCGCGTGGACGATCAGCACCGCGAGCCCGAGGGAGCCGCGGTGGCGTCCGAGCGCCAGATGGCCGGCTGCCAGCCGCAGGGCGGGGGCGGCCTCCGCCTCGCCGACCGTACGGCCCGGCGCCTCGATCCCGTACACCTTCAGGAGGTGACCGGACGTCTCCCGGGCGCCCAACGGCCGTACCGTGCGCGCGTGGTGGTCCTTCGACAGCGCCATGACGGCGTCCCAGTCCGCGTGTTCGTCCCCGTGTTCGCTCATACCGCCATCATGCACGGCCCCGCCGTCCCACCCGCGCGCAGCCAGGTGCGGTACGGGGCCGCGCGCAGGGCCGCCTCGCGGTAGGCCGCGGCGAGTTCGGCGTACGCGCGGTCCAGCGGGACGCCCGGGGCGGCGAAGAGGAGGAGGCGGACGGCCAGCGGGTCGCCGCGGAGCGGGCGGATCGCCATGTCCTCGCGCGGGCCCGAGGTGGGCTGGCAGGGGGCGACGGCCTCGCCGAGGGCGATGAGGGAGGCGGCCGTGTGGTAGTCGGCGTGCAGCAGCGGCGGGTCGAGGCCGGCTGCGGCGAGGACCCGCCGCAGACCGTCCCATTCCCCGTCGACGGCCGGGTCGACCGTCCAGCGGTCGTGCGCGAGGTCCGCGAGGTCGACGACCTCGTGGCCGGCCGCCGGGTGGTCGCGGGCCATGGAGACGAACTGCGGTTCGCGTTCGACCAGGACCCGGCCCCGCAGGCCGTCCGGGACCCGTAACGGGCAGCCCTCGACCTCGTGGACGAAGGCCAGGTCGAGCCGGCCGGCCGCGGCCGCGCGCAGCAGCGTGTTCGCGGAGACGTCCACCCGTAGCGCGATGTCGCTCCCGGGCAGCCCCTGGCGGAGCCGGCGCAGCCAGCCCGGCAGGGCGCGGCTCGCGGTCGAGCCGACGCGCAGCGCGGGGCCTTCGGCGCGGGCGGCGGCCGCACGGGTCTCGGCGACCAGGGCGGTCATGCCGTCGACGAGCGGGCGGGCCCGGCTGAGGACGGAGCGGCCCAGCGGGGTGGGGTGGCAGCCGGTGCGGCCGCGGGTGAAGAGTTCGGCGCCGAGGGCGTTCTCGATGCGGCGCAGCTGGGTGGTCAGGGAGGGCTGGCTGACGCCGAGCCGGCGGGCGGCCCTGTGCAGACTGCCGGTGTCCGCGATGGCGCAGAGCGCCCGCAGGTGCCTCACCTCCAGCTCCATGGTCCGAGGTTAGGGCGCCTCCCGACCGGCGCGCCAGACCGTCAGCGATTTGTCAACTCTCGCCCTATGGGCCGGAGTTGATGGTGGCGTGATGTCATCGCGTTATCGGCGGATGACATCATTCCCACGCGACCCGGCTCCCCCGACACTCTCCTCAACCCCACAGGAGGAGCCCCCCATGAGACACCCGAAGATCCTCACGTCCTTACTGGCCACCGCCGTCGGCGCCGGCCTCGGCCTCTCCCTCGGAGCCGTCCCGGCCGCCGCGGCGCCTGTCCCCAGCGCCGCCCACGCCGGCTCCGTCGGCTACGCCGGCTCCGCCGAGGAGGCCAGGGCCAACCAGGCGTTCTTCGACGCCGTCCTCAGGTCGGTCGCGAAGAAGCGGGCCGCCACGCCTGGTGCCACCGCCGTCACCGTGGTCTACAGCGCCGCCAACGCACCCAGTTTCCGCACCCAGATATCCCGCTCGGCGCAGATCTGGAACAGCTCCGTCGTCAACGTCCGCCTCGTGGAGGGCGCCAACGCCGACTTCGCGTACTACGAGGGGAACGACTCCCGCGGCTCGTACGCGAGCACCGACGGGCACGGCAACGGCTACATCTTCCTCGACTACCGGCAGAACCAGCAGTACAACTCCACCCGCGTCACCGCCCACGAGACCGGCCACGTGCTCGGCCTCCCCGACCACTACAGCGGCCCGTGCAGCGAGCTGATGTCCGGCGGCGGGCCGGGCACGTCCTGCACGAACGCCTACCCGAACTCCCAGGAGCGGTCCCGCGTCGACCAGTTGTGGCGCTACGGGCTCGCGTCGGCGTTCAAGTCGTCCTGACCAGCCCCTGACGGGGGCGCCGGTTGGTAGCGTGGCGGACATGCCCGAAGAGCGGAGCACCGACAGCGACCGGAGCACCACCCTGTACGAGGCCGTGGGAGGCGCCGAGGCGCTGCGCCGGCTCTCCGACACGTTCTACGAGGCGGTCCTCGCGGATCCTCTCCTCGCCCCCGTCTTCGCCGACTTCACCCCGACCCACGTCGAGCACGTCGCCGTGTGGCTGGCCGAGGTCTTCTCCGGCCCCGCCGGCTTCACGGCACACCACGGCGGTCATCAGGCCCTCCTCACCGCGCACCTCGGTCTGGCCATCACCGAGGAGCAGCGGCTGCGCTGGATGGAGCTGATGACCGCGGCCGTGGAGAAGGAACTCCCGGACGACGCACTGCTGCGCCGCCGGGTGATCGAGTACTTCGACTGGGGAACCCGGATCGCCAAGGACGTCTCGGCCTCCGCGCCGGGTACGGACCTGGGCGAGCCCGGGCCCACCCCGCGCTGGGGCTGGGACGGTCTCGCCTGAGGCCGTACGTGCCCGCCCGGCGGCGGTCGGATCCCCCGGGTTCGTTCGTGTGCGGCCCTCCGGGCGGAGGCGCGGCCGTCAGGCCGCCTGGAGCAGTTGCCGCCCGAACTCCGTACCGGGCGGCAGCTGGCGCCGTACCCGGCTCAGCGCCTCCTCGAAGTCACCGCCGGCGATGCCGGACTCGAAGGCCGCTCCCCCGTAGTGGAGGGTCAGGCTGAGGTCGGCGCGCTCGCCGAGGGTCAGCAGGCAGCTGAGCGTCGCCTGCTGGGTGGCGCCGTCCGCGACGACGGGGAGCGGGAGGTCCCACTCCAGCACGCACCCGGTGAGGGCCTGCCCGCCCTCGTCCGCGGCGGTGAGCGCGGCGAAGCTCGCGCCCGTGTACTCGATTCCCCTGATACGGGTCGCCACACGGCTCCCGTCGGCCGTGATGACGATCGCTTCCGCACCGCGGCGGTCCCGGTACCAACCGGTCCAGACTTCTGTCGACTCCGATGACATGCGCGGACTGTAGCGGTATGACCGGCTCCGGCGCGCGGCCGGTCACCCGGCGGCCGGACTTCTCCCGGTCTCGCCGTTCTTGCCGGTCACGTGCGCGCTGGTGGCTTCCGCGCCGTCTTCGCCGCCGGCACCCCCGTCTTCGCCACCGCCGTCTCCGCCGTCTCCGTCGCGCGGTTCCCCGTCATCGGGGACGTACAGCCTGCATCGCGGGTTGCGGCAGGGCTGCACCTCCCACTCGGGGACCCACGCGCCGAGGACCTTGTGGCGCTTCGCCAGGACCTGCCGGGGCTGCCCGCAGGCCGGGCAGGGGTGCTGGGCCTGGGGGTCCCGTGTGGTGAACGGCGCAGGCTCGGTCATGTCTCCAGCCTAGGGCGCGACCCCCGTCACCGCTTCCTGGTGTACGTCCGCACGACGACCCCGTTCCCGAAGGACCGGACGTCCTCGAGCGCGAAGTCGCGCACGGCGAAGTCCGCGCCGAACATCGGCATTCCCGAGCCGTACACCTGCGGGTAGCTCTTGATGACGAGCTCGTCGATCTCGTCGGCGAGCTGACCGGCGACGTTCGCACCGCCGCAGAGCCAGATGCCCAGCGGGCCGTCCTCTGCCTTGAGCTCGCGGACCCGGGCGACCAGGTCGCCGGCGACCAGCTCGACGTTCGGGTCGGGCGACTCCGTGAGCGAGCGCGTCGCGACGATCTCCCGCAGATGCGCGTACGGGCTGGGGATGCCGGCCTCCAGGCCGAGGCGGTACGAGCCGAGGCCCTGGATCACGGTGTCGAACCGCTTGTTGGGCACGCCCGCGACGCCGAAGGCCTCCCGGGCGACGGAGGGGATGGTCTCCGGGTACTCGCTGTTCATGAAGGCGGCGTACTCCTCGTCCATGAACTGGAACATGGAGGAGGCGTCGCCCTTGGGGTCGCCGATGAAGCCGTCGAGGGAGCAGGCGACGTAGTACGTGAGCTTGCGCAAGCCGGAACTCTTTCCTTAGGGGGCAGTGGTCTCGCTGACCACTGCGCCCATAGTGCTCCATCCGTAGTGGTTGCGCAAGCTCTTTTCGCACAGGGATTCGCGCGTCAGCGGCTTCGCCGCGTCACGAACTCCGCCAGCGCCAGCAGATCCCCGGCCGCCGACAAGTCCGGCACTGCGCGGGAGAGTTGCTCGACCGCACGGGCCATCCGCTCGGCCGCCTGGCCCTGTGCCCAGTCCCGGCCGCCGGCCCGCTCCACCGCGTCCGCCGCCACCCGCACCGCGTCCGCGTCCAGGAACGGGCGGGCGTACAGCTCGGCCAGCTCCTCGCCCGCCGGGGTCCCGGAGGTCAGCGCCGCCACCACCGGCAGCGACTTCTTGTGCGCGACGAGGTCGGCGCCGGACGGCTTGCCCGTACGCCCCGGATCGCCCCAGATCCCGATCAGGTCGTCGATCAGCTGGAACGCGAGCCCGGCCTCCCGGCCGAACGCGTCGAGCGCCGCGACCGCCTCCTCGTCGGCGCCCGCGTACAGCGCGCCCAGCGCGCAGGCGCAGCCGAGGAGCGCCCCCGTCTTGGCGGTGGCCATCGCCACCACCTCGTCCAGGGAGACCTCGTACGGTCCGCGCTGCTCGAAGGCGCAGTCCGCCTGCTGGCCCGCGCACAGCTCGATGACACAGGCGGCGAGCCGGGCCGCGGCGGGGACGGAGGCCGGGTGGGGGTCCTCGGCGAGCAGCCGCAGCGCGAGCGCGTTCATCGCGTCGCCGGCGAGCAGCGCGTCGGGGATGCCGAACACCTTCCAGGCGGTGGGCCGGTGACGGCGGGTCGGGTCCTCGTCGACGATGTCGTCGTGGAGCAGGGTGAAGTTGTGGGCCAGCTCCACCGCCGCGGCGGCCTTCACCGCCGGGGCCGGGTCCGCGCCGAGCGCGCGGGCGGCGGCGAGCACCAGGGCCGGGCGGATGGCCTTGCCGCCCTGGCCGTCCGCGGCCGGGCTGCCGTCGGCCTCCTCCCAGCCGAAGTGGTAGGCGGCGATGCGCCGTATGGAACCGGGCAGGGACGCGACGGTCGTACGGAGCTGGGGGTCGACGACGCTGCGCGTCCGGTCGAGGAGCAGCACGGCGCTCCGTCCCCCGGTCACGGCGTCCGCGCCGGCCGCGGCGTCCGCGGTGGTCACGGCATCCGCGCTGGTCGTGGTCATGTTCTCGGGTACCTTCCTGACGGTCTGCGGTACGCGACGGATCGGGCTCCGGGGACGGGGGCCCCGTCGGCCAGGTCCCCGCCCCCGGAGGTTCGTGCGGTGCGCGGTCAGCGCCGACGGCCGAGTTCGACGTTCTCCAGGACGCCCAGCGCGTCGGGGACCAGGACGGCCGCCGAGTAGTAGGCGGTGAGCAGGTAGGAGCCGATCGCCCGGTCGTCGATGCCCATGAAGCGGCAGGACAGGCCGGGCTCGATCTCGTCCGGGAGGCCGGGCTGGTGCAGGCCGATCACGCCCTGGTCCGACTCCCCCGTGCGCATGCAGATGATCGAGGTGGTGCGGGCGGCGGAGACCGGGATCTTGTCGCACGGGTAGATCGGGACGCCGCGCCAGGTCATGATCCGCGTGCCGTCGACGTCGATCGTGTCGGGAACCAGGCCGCGCCGGTTGAGCTCGCGCCCGAAGGCGGCGATGGCCTGCGGGTGGGCCAGGAACAGCCTGGAGTCGCGCCGCCGGGAGAGCAGCTCGTCCATGTCGTCGGGCCCCGGCACGCCGTCGTGGGGCTGGAGGCGCTGCCCGTAGTCGCAGTTGGCGAGGAGGCCGAACTCCCGATTGTTGACCAGCTCGTGCTCCTGGCGCTCGCGCAGCGCCTCGACCGTGAGCCGCACCTGGTGCTCGGTCTGGTCCATCGGGTGGTTGTAGAGGTCGGCCACGCGGGTGTGGACCTTCAGCACGGTCTGGGCGACGCTCAGCTCGTACTCGCGCGGAGAGATCTCGTAGTCGACGAAGGTGTGCGGGACGACGGGCTCGCCGACGTGGCCGGCGGAGAGGTCGATGGCCGCCTCGCCGTACCTGTTGGCGGGCCGGTGGGGCAGCGCGGCGAACTCGGCGAGATGGCCGGCCAGCGCGCCGGCCCGCGCGGCGACGGCGAGGACCTCGGCCCTGCCGAGCTCGAGGACCGTGCAGGCGGTGGTGGCGCGGGCCGTCCACTCCCAGGCGGCCTCGGCGCTGACCAGTGCCGCCTCTCCGAAGTAGGCGCCGTCGGCGAGGACGCCGAGCACGGTCTCATCGCCGTAGGGCCCCTCGCCGAGCTGCTCGACCTTGCCGTGCGCGAGCAGGTGGACCCGGTCGGCCGTCCCGCCCCGGGTGGCGATCACCTCGCCCGCCGCGTACTCCCGCTGGACGCAGCGGGCGGCCAGCTCGGCGAGGACGTCCTGGTCCCCGAACTCGCGCAGGGCGGGCAGCTCGCCGAGCTCGGCGGGGACGACCGCGACGCGCTCGCCGGTCTGCACGAAGGTGACCCGGCCGTCACCCACCGCGTAGCTCAGCCGCCGGTTCACCCGGTAGGTGCCTCCCTTCACCCGCACCCACGGCAGCGCGCGCAGCAGCCACCGGGAGGTGATCTCCTGCATCTGCGGTGCCGACTTGGTGGTGCTCGCGAGGTTCCGCGCGGCGGCGGTGCCGAGACTCTGCTGCGGGCGCCTGCCCTCGCGCACCTCGTCGCCAACCGAACCAACGGACATGGAACTCCCTCTCGATACGACAAATCTGCGAGAAAGAGCCTTTCAGCACGCAGCGTGCCCGCACCATTACACAAAAGAGTGGGACTCGACGCCACCGTGCTGGGCATGGCGCACGATTTCGAACGGCCCACCCGGCTCACGCACCCGCCCGCGCACTCGGCCGGATCGGCTCGCACACCGTCCGAACGGATGGCAGTGGAGCCGATCCCTCCGGTACTCCGGTGGGACTGGAGGAGAGCCGGAAGAAGCCGGATCCCCCGTCCCGAAAGGAGCCGGTCATGGCCCCACCCATGTCCGCGAGCCGTTTCCTCGACGCCCTGCGCGACGAGGGTCTGACGGTCGTCGAGGTCGGCGAGTGGCGCACCCACAACCGCAACCACAAGGGCCCCTGGGGACCCGTGCACGGCGTGATGATCCACCACACCGTCACCCGGGGCACCAGCAACACCGTCCGCATCTGCCGGGACGGTTACGAGGCCCTGCCCGGGCCGCTGTGTCACGGCGTGATCGCCAAGGACGGCACCGTCCACCTGGTCGGCTACGGCAGGGCCAACCACGCCGGCCTCGGCGACGACGAGGTGCTGCGCGCGGTCATCGCGGAGAAGGGCCTCCCGCGCGACGACGAGGCCACCACCGACGGCAACCGCCACTTCTACGGCTTCGAGTGCGAGAACCTCGGCAACGGCGAGGACCCGTGGCCCAAGGTCCAGCTGGAAGCCATCGCCAAGGCCGCGGCCGCGCTCTGCCGGGTGCACGGCTGGACCCACCGCTCGGTCATCGGCCACCTGGAGTGGCAGCCCGGCAAGGTCGACCCGCGCGGCTTCACCATGGCGTCGATGCGCGAGCGGATCGCGGAGCGCCTGCGCTAGGCCGTGGCAGGCGGCCGACGGCCCACGGCCGGCCGACAGCGGGTGGCAGGCGCCGCCGACGGTGGACAATGGCCCGGTGAACGCGTTCGACCTCGCTCTGTCCCGGCTGCGGCCCCGGCTGCCGTCCCCTCTGGAGCCGGTCGAGGACGAGCGCTTCACCCGGCGCGGCCTGCGGCTGCTGCTCAAGCGCGACGACCTGATCCATCCGGACCTGCCGGGCAACAAGTGGCGCAAGCTGGTGCTCAATCTGCGGGAGGCCGGCGGCCGGCCGGTGCTGACCTTCGGCGGCGCCTACTCCAACCACCTGCGCGCCACGGCCGCCGCCGGCCGGCTGCTCGGCTTCGGCACGATCGGGGTCGTACGGGGCGACGAGCTGGCGGGCCGCCCCCTGAACCCCTCGCTGGCGCGCTGCGCGGCGGACGGGATGCGGCTGGTGTTCGTCGACCGCGCCACGTACCGCGCGAAGAGCGAGCCCGCCGTCCTCGCCCGGATCCTGGAGCGGGTCCCCGCGGACGTGCGCGACGTGTACGTCGTCCCCGAGGGCGGCAGCAACGCGCTCGCCGTCCGGGGCTGCGCCGAGCTCGGCGGCGAGCTGTGCGGGGCCGCGGACGTGGCCGCCGTCGCGTGCGGCACCGGCGGCACGCTCGCGGGCCTCGCGGCCGGCTTCGACGGCCGGACGCTGGGCGTCCCGGTGCTCAAGGGCGGCTTCCTCGGCGGGGAGATCACCGCGCTCCAGGAGCTGACGTACGGCGGTCCCCGGGGCGAGTGGAGCCTCGACGAGCGCTTCCACGGCGGCGGTTACGCCCGTACGAACCCCGAACTCGACGCTTTCGCACGGGATTTCGAAGCCCGTCACGGCGCGCGGCATGGACTCGCCATCGAGCGGCTGTATGTCGCCAAAATGCTCCACGGACTGGTGAGCCTCGCCGAGGAGGGCGCCTTCCCGTCCGGCACCCGGATCGCCGCCGTGATCACGGGCGCGCCGGAGCCTCAGCCCGTCTCCTCCCGGTAGGCCGCGGCCTCCTCCAGGTCGAGCCGGCGCAGCAGGGTGCGCATCATCTCGTCGTCGATGCGGCGGGCGTCGCGGAGCTGCACGAAGACCTCGCGCTCGGCGTCGATCATCTCCCGGGCGAGGCGCCGGTAGGTGTCGTCGACGGTCTCGCCGGTGATCTCGTTGACGGTGCCGAGGCGCTCCCAGACGGCGTTGCGGCGCCGTTCCATGACCGTGCGCAGCCGGTCGGCGAGGGGGCCCGGGAGGGTGTTGCGCTCGTCGGCGAGGAGGGCGTCGAGCCGGTCCTCGGCGGCCCGGGAGGCCTCGCTCTGCGCCTGCGCCTCGGCGAGGGTCTCCTGGACGCGGTCGCGTCCGGGCAGCTTCAGGGCGCGGATCAGCGGCGGCAGGGTGAGGCCCTGGACGACGAGGGTGCCGATGACGGTGGTGAAGGTGAGGAAGAGGACCAGGTTGCGGGCCGGGAACGCGACGCCGCCCGAGACCACCGGGATGGAGAAGGCGATGGCGAGCGAGACCACGCCCCGCATGCCGGCCCAGCCGACGATCACCGGTGCCTTCCAGTCGACGCCCGGCTCCCGTTCCCTGACGCGGGCGGAGAGCGCGCGGGGCAGGAAGGTCGCGGGGAAGACCCAGACGAAGCGGACCACGACCACGAAGACGAAGACCCCGGCCGCGTACCAGGCCGCCTCCGCGATCCCGTACGGGCCGAGGCCCTGGACGACGAAGGGCAGCTGGAGGCCGATCAGCGCGAAGACGGCGGACTCCAGGACGAAGGCGACCATCCGCCACACCGCCTCCTCCTGGAGCCGGGTGGCGAAGTCGACCTGCCAGTTCTTGTGGCCGAGGAAGAGGCCGACCACGACGACGGCGAGGACGCCGGAGGCGCCGACCTCCTCGGCGGCGGCGTACGCGACGAACGGGATGAGGAGGGAGAGGGTGTTCTGGAGCAGGGCCTCGCGCAGATGGGTGCGCAGCCAGTGGATCGGCACCATGAGGACCAGGCCGACGCCGATGCCTCCGACCGCGGCGAGCGCGAACTCCCCCAGGCCGCCGGACCAGCTGATGCCCTCCCCCACGGCGGCGGCGAGCGCCACCTTGTAGGCCGTGATCGCGGTCGCGTCGTTCACCAGGGACTCGCCCTGGAGGATCGTGGTGATGCGGTGGGGCAGGCCCAGCTTGCGGGCGATGGCGGTGGCGGCGACCGCGTCCGGCGGGGCGACGACCGCGCCGAGCACGAGGGCCGCGGTCAGCGGCAGGTCGGGCACGAGGACGTACGCGAGCCAGCCCACCGCGACGGTCGCGAAGAGCACGTAGCCGACGGAGAGCAGCGCGACCGGCCGGATGTTGGCGCGCAGGTCGAGGTACGAGGACTCGACGGCGGCCGTGTAGAGCAGCGGCGGCAGGATCAGCGGCAGCACGATGTGCGGGTCGAGGGTGTAGTCGGGCACTCCGGGCACGTACGCGGCGGCGAGGCCCACCGCGACGAGCAGCAGTGGTGCCGGCACGGGCGTCCTGCGGGCGATGCCCGCCACCGCGGTGCTCGCCGCGACCAGCGCCACCAGTTGCAGTGCGTCCATGCCCCGTCCCTTCTCCCCTCGTGTCACTCGCGCCACAACGTAACCTGGCCATCATGAGCGAGTGCCCGCACGTTGCCGAGATGCCGCGCCCCGAACCGGCGCCGCTGCACGACACCTGCCCCGAGTGCCTTGCCGACGGCACGCACCCCGTCCAGCTGCGGCTCTGTCTGAGCTGTGGGCACGTGGGCTGCTGCGACTCGTCGGCGGGCCGGCACGCGACGGCGCACTTCCACAGCACCGGTCACCCGGTGATGCGGACCTTCGAGCCCAACGAACGCTGGCGGTGGTGCTTCGTGGACGGTTCGATCGTCTGACGGCTGGGTACGTCACCCCTCCGCGGGTTCTCCGCGGCCGCCGGTGCGTACGGCGGGTCCGTCGCGGGCCGGACCCTGAGGGGGGCGGTCCTGCCGGGCCCCCGGCGACACGGGGGGACGGATCGCGATAGCGTCTCGGCGGACTGCGCAACCGACTGCGTACCGCCAGGTCCGGGGGGCTTCCTTCCCGGACCCCGAAAGAGCTTGTGCCACCTTGGAGGTGAGGGTGTCCCAGATCGCAGGCGAGCCCGGGACCCAGGACTTCGTGGAAGTCCGGCTGCCCGCTGCGGGTGCCTACCTGTCCGTGCTGCGTACGGCCACGGCCGGCCTCGCGGCGCGCTTGGACTTCACCCTCGACGAGATCGAGGACCTGCGGATCGCCGTCGACGAGGCGTGCGCGATCCTGCTCCAGCAGGCGGTGCCGGGCTCGGTGCTGAGCTGCGTGTTCCGGCTGGTCGACGACTCCCTCGACGTGACGGTGTCGGCTCCGACGACCGACGGCCGGGCCCCGGAGCGGGACACCTTCGCGTGGACGGTGCTCTCGGCGCTCGCCGGGAAGGTGGAGTCGTCGGTGGCCGAGGACCGGACGGTCTCCATCAGCCTGTACAAACAGCGCGGCGCGGGGCCAGGCCCGGCGTGAGGAGCGGGGACGCGACGGCCGGCTTCCCTGAGCAGCAGGCACGGCCGCAGGGGGTGGCCGGTACCGAGGTCGAGATCGAGGTCGCTACGGAGCAGGCGGACCAGATGAGCGAGCAGCACGAGCAGCACGAAGCGGTCCCTGACGCGGCCGGGCCGCGGGAGGTGCCGCCGCAGGAGGTGCCCGACCCGCACGACCGCAGCGGTGCGCGGGCGCTCTTCGTCGAGCTGCGCGGCCTTCCGGAGGGCTCGCCGGAGAAGGCGGCGCTGCGCGACCGGCTGGTGCGGATGCACCTGCCGCTGGTGGAGCACCTGGCCCGGCGCTTCCGCAACCGGGGCGAGCCGCTCGACGACCTGACCCAGGTGGCGACGATCGGTCTGATCAAGTCGGTGGACCGGTTCGACCCGGACCGCGGGGTGGAGTTCTCCACGTACGCGACGCCGACGGTGGTCGGCGAGATCAAGCGCCACTTCCGTGACAAGGGCTGGGCGGTACGGGTCCCGCGTCGGCTGCAGGAGCTGCGGCTCTCGCTGACGACGGCGACGGCGGAACTGTCGCAGCAGCACGGGCGCTCGCCGACCGTGCACGAGCTGGCCGAGCGGCTGGGGATCTCCGAGGAGGAGGTCCTGGAGGGCCTGGAGTCGGCGAACGCCTACTCGACGCTCTCCCTGGACGTGCCGGACACGGACGACGAGTCGCCGGCGGTGGCGGACACGCTCGGTGCGGAGGACGAGGCGCTGGAGGGCGTCGAGTACCGGGAGTCGCTCAAGCCGCTCCTGGAGGACCTGCCGCCGCGCGAGAAGCGGATCCTGCTGCTGCGGTTCTTCGGGAACATGACCCAGTCGCAGATCGCCCAGGAGGTCGGCATCTCGCAGATGCACGTGTCCCGGCTGCTGGCGCGCACGCTGGCGCAGCTGCGGGAGAAGCTCCTCGTCGAGGAGTGAGCGCGGGGCCGCCGGGCTTGTCCGGCCCTGGTCCGGCTGCCGGGCCGCCGGGCCTGTCCGGCCCTGGTCCGGCTGCCGGGCCGCCGGGGTTGTGCGGCCCTGATCCGGGCTGCGGGGCCGCCGGGCCTGTCCGGCCCTGGTCCGGGCCGCCGGGCCTGTCCGGCCCTGATCCGCCGGGCGGGCCCGGGCCCTAGGCGGAGTCCTGCCCGGGGCGCCTGATGCCGAGTGCCTCGGTCGTGGACGGGCTCGCCAGGAGGACGAGGCCGGTCACGGCGAGAACGGCGAGGGCGATGCCGGCCGGGATCATGACGCTGTCCGCCTGGAGGAGCTGCCAGGCCACGGGCAGCGCGAGGACCTGTGTGATCACCGCGGGGCCGCGGCTCCAGGACCGGCGCAGCCACAGGCCGCGGGCGGCGACGAGCGGGATGAGCCCGAGGGCGGTCAGGGTGACCGCGCCCATGAGGGCGGAGGTGAGGTCGCCGGTGCGGTCGGTGAGACTCGTCACCAGCATGACGAGGCCGCCCGCCACGAGGGCCAGGCCCTCGACGCCGGCCACCGCCGCGGCGGCGGTGAGCCGCCCGGGCCGGGAACCCGGCTCCGTACGCTCCTGGGGACTGCTGGTGTCGGCACTGCGCGCACTGCTCATGCAAGGCAGGGTAGCCGGGGCGCCGGGGGACGGCCCCGCGCAGGCCGGGACTGGGCCCGGTACCGCCGGGTAGGTACGCTGGCGGACATGCGCGCGCTTCTCGTGGTCAATCCGGCAGCAACCACCACCAGTGCCCGCACACGGGACGTGCTGATCCACGCGCTCGCCAGCGAGATGAAGCTGGAGGCGGTGACGACCGAGTACCGCGGTCACGCCCGTGACCTGGGGCGCAGGGCAGCCGAGTCGGAGGACGTCGACCTGGTGGTGGCGCTCGGCGGCGACGGCACGGTCAACGAGGTGGTCAACGGGCTGCTGCACGCGGGGCCCGATCCGGAGCGGCTGCCGGGGCTCGCGGTGGTGCCGGGCGGATCGACGAACGTCTTCGCGCGGGCACTCGGGCTGCCGAACGACGCGGTGGAGGCGACGGGCGCGCTCCTCGACGCGCTGCGTGAGCGGCGGGCACGGACGGTGAGCCTGGGTCTCGCGTCGGGGACGCCGGGCACGGAGGACGAGGGGGTCCCGGAGCGCTGGTTCACCTTCTGCGCCGGATTCGGCTTCGACGCGAGCGTGATCGGCCGGGTCGAACAGCAGCGCGAACGCGGGAAGCGTTCGACGCACGCGCTCTATCTGCGTCAGGTGGTGCGCCAGTTCCTGGGCGAGCAGAACCGGCGGCACGGCACGATCACCCTGGAGCGGCCGGGTGAGGATCCTGTGCAGGATCTCGTCCTGTCCATAATCTGCAACACCTCTCCCTGGACCTACCTGGGCAATCGTCCGGTGTACGCGTCGCCGGAGGCGTCCTTCGAGACGGCCCTGGACGTGCTCGGACTGAGCCGGCTCTCGGCGCCGTCGGTGGCCCGGTACGCGACCCAGTTGCTCACTTCGAGCCCGGAGCGCGGGCCGCACGGCAAGCACGCGGTGACCCTGCACGATCTGACCGACTTCACCTTGCATTCGAAGGTGCCGCTCCCGCTCCAGATGGACGGAGACCACCTGGGACTGCGTACGAGCGTGACGTTCACAGGCGTTCGCCGTGCACTGCGTGTGATTGTGTGACCAGAAGGACCGAAAGTCCTTCTACTCGAACGTTTAGGCTGCCCTCCACCCACTAGAAGTACGGCTGTGACGGAGCCGACACCGAGGAATCAAAAAAAACTTTCCAGAAGGGGTTGTATCCGTTGCTGGGGTTTGGGAGTCTCTTCTTGGCGATCGGGACGGCCCGCAGGACCGGCCTCCACTGAGAGCCAGAACCCCACCCCAGTGACAAGGACCACGCCAGTTCACCTGGCAGTCGGCCCTTCCCCTGCGGGGGGATTCGTGAAAGCGTTCACATTCACAAGCAACTTGCACGTAACACCTGAGAGAGGTAGCAGCCATGGACTGGCGTCACAACGCCGTTTGTCGTGAGGAAGACCCCGAGCTGTTCTTCCCCATCGGCAACACCGGTCCTGCGCTGCTGCAGATCGAGGAAGCCAAGGCCGTCTGCCGTCGCTGCCCCGTGATGGAGCAGTGCCTGCAGTGGGCGCTCGAGTCCGGCCAGGACTCCGGCGTCTGGGGTGGCCTCAGCGAGGACGAGCGCCGCGCGATGAAGCGCCGCGCCGCCCGCAACCGGGCGCGCAACGCCAGCGCCTGAGCCACCTGCACAGCCTGAGGCACGCGGCGCGTACATCGCGTACGTCATCACCGCCCCCCGAGCCGCAGCCGCGCAGCAGTAACCCACAGCATTCGAGCCCCGGACCGATTTCCTTCGGTCCGGGGCTCGCTGCTGTGAACTCTCTTTGCCTGGGCGGCACTTCCGCTCGTCTGCGCGACACTTCCGCGTGAATTCCCGCGGGCCGTTCCGCTGTTTCCCGCCGCTTCCCGCCGCCTCCGGCCGCTTCCCGCGGCTTCCCGCCGTTTCCCGCGCTACTTCTGCGGCTGTACGGGGATGTCGAGGACGACGCGGGTGCCGCGCTCGGCACCCGGCTGCATGTCGAACGTGCCGCCCAGCTCGCCCTCGACCAGCGTCCGTACGATCTGCAGGCCCAGGTTGCCGGCCCGCTGCGGATCGAAGCCCTCGGGCAGCCCGCGGCCGTCGTCCTTGACCGTGATGAGCAGCCGGGCGTCGGCGCGGGGCTCGCCGCGGACGGCGGTGACCTCGACGGTGCCGTGCTCGCCCGGCGCGAAGGCGTGCTCCAGGGCGTTCTGCAGGATCTCGGTGAGGACCATGGACAGCGGCGTGGCGACCTCGGCGTCGAGGATGCCGAAGCGACCGTTGCGCCGGCAGGTCACCTTGCCCGGGGAGATCTCGGCGACCATGGCGATCACCCGGTCGGCGATCTCGTCGAACTCGACCCGCTCGTCCAGGTTCTGCGACAGCGTCTCGTGGACGATGGCGATCGAACCGACGCGCCGCACCGCCTCGTTGAGGGCCTCGCGGCCGCGGTCGGAGTCCATCCGGCGGGCCTGGAGGCGCAACAGGGCGGCCACGGTCTGGAGGTTGTTCTTCACCCGGTGGTGGATCTCCCGGATGGTGGCGTCCTTGGTGATCAACTCACGCTCGCGACGGCGCAGTTCGGTGACGTCGCGAAGCAGGACGAGGGAGCCGATGCGGGTGCCCTTGGGCTTGAGCGGGATCGCGCGCAGCTGGATCACCCCGCCGTTGCCCTCGACCTCGAACTCGCGCGGGGCGTAGCCGGAGGCCATCTTGGCCAGGGCCTCGTCCACCGGGCCGCGGGAGGGGGCCAGTTCGGCGGTGATCTGCCCGAGGTCCTGGCCGACCAGGTCGGCGGCGAGGCCGAGCCGGTGGTACGCGGAGAGGGCGTTGGGCGAGGCGTACTGGACGACGCCCTCGGCGTCGAGCCGGATGAGTCCGTCGCCGGCCCGCGGGGACGAGTCCATGTCGACCTGCTCGCCCGGGAAGGGGAAGGAGCCGGCGGCGATCATCTGGGCCAGGTCGGAGGCGGACTGGAGGTAGGTGAGCTCCAGCCGGGACGGGGTCCGCACGGTGAGCAGATTGGTGTTGCGGGCGATCACGCCCAGGACGCGGCCGTCACGGCGTACGGGGATCGACTCGACCCGGACGGGGACCTCCTCGCGCCACTCGGGGTCGCCCTCCCGGACGATCCGGCCCTCGTCGAGGGCGGCGTCGAGCAGTGGCCGGCGGCCGCGCGGCACCAGGTGGCCGACCATGTCGTCCTGGTAGGAGGTGGGCCCGGTGTTGGGCCGCATCTGGGCGACGGAGACGTAGCGGGTGCCGTCCAGGGTGGGAACCCAGAGGACCAGGTCGGCGAAGGAGAGGTCGGAGAGCAGCTGCCACTCCGACACCAGCATGTGGAGCCAGTCGAGGTCGGACTCGCTCAGGGCGGTGTGCTGGCGGACGAGGTCGTTCATGGAGGGCACGTGTGCGAGCGTACCCGTGGAATTCGACGGCGGTGAACCTGGAGTTCCCGGCGTTCGTGTTGGAGGATGGGCCCGGAACCACCGCGTTCCCATGGATGGACAGACGAGAATGGTCTAGTCCACAATGTTTTCCACAGAGCCTCCGTCCTCCCCGCACAGGAGGACGGACGAGGTACCCGGCGCTCTCTGCCCTGACTGCGCCGAGACCTCCCATCACGGCCGAGGGACCGCACACCCCCGGCCGGGCAACTCCGGGCTGCGGTGCCGGACGGGTTGAGGGTCCCGTCCCGGCGCCGCGGCCCGCGGGTGTTTCCGGGGCCCTTTCCTCACGTACGCGGGGCCTGATGCCGGGACCTACGCGGGGCCTGACGCATGGGCCGCCGTACGGGAGACCTGACGCACCGGCCTACGTACGCGGGGCCGGCCAGGCCCGCATCGCCAGCTCGGCCAGTGCCTCGAGCTCCTCCGCCGTCGCCCCGTCCCGGGCCTGCTGGGACATGCCCTGCAGGACGGCACCGCTGAAGCGGGCCAGGGCGGCCGGGTCGGTCCCGTGCGGGAGCTCGCCCGAATCGACGTCCTCGCGGATCCGCTTCTCGAACCGCGCGATGTTGGCGCTCCGCCGGTCACGGAGCAGCCGCTCGACCTCGGGGGTGGAGCAGTTGATCGCGGCGGAGATCATCAGGCAGCCACGGGGGTGCGCCGGGTCGGTGTACTGCCCCGCGGCCTCCCTGAGCATCCGGCCGATGGCGCCGCGCGCGGTCGGCTCCTCGGCGAGGGCCCGCCCGCCGAAGGCCCCGTACGAGCCCGCGTACTCCTCGACGACCTCCTCGAACAGGGTCTTCTTGTCGCCGAAGGCCGCGTAGAGGCTGGGCGCGCTGATCCCCATGACGCGGGTGAGGTCGGAGACGGAGGTCGTCTCGTACCCGTGCTCCCAGAAGGCCATCGTCGCCCGCTCCAGCGCGGTCGGGCGGTCGAACGAGCGGGGGCGGCCGCGCTGCTTGGTCGTCATGACGGAAATTCTATAGCGAGCACTACGAAAGGTGGGGTACGGTTCTTTCTGTAACGACCGCTAGGGAATGCGAGGGGGGCGTCGTCATGGGCGTGCTCAACGGGAAGACGGCACTGGTCACGGGTGGCAGCCGGGGCATCGGGCGCGGGATCGCCGAGCGGCTGGGGCGGGACGGCGCGCGGGTCGCCGTGCATTACGGGAGCAACGAGGCCGCGGCCAAGGAGACGGTCGCGGCGATCACGGCGGCGGGCGGCGACGCGTTCGCGATCGGCCAGGAGCTGGGGGTCCCCGGGGACGCGGAGGCGCTGTGGAAGGCCTTCGACGCGCATGCGGACGGCCTGGACATCCTCGTGAACAACGCGGGGATCGGGGCCTCGGCGCCCTTCGCGACGATCGGCGAGGAGGAGTACGAGCGGATCTTCGCGGTCAACACCAAGGCGCCGTTCTTCCTGGCGCAGCTGGGTGCGGAGCGGCTGCGGGACGGGGGCCGGATCGTGAACGTGTCGACGGGGCTGTCGCACGCCGCGGCGATGCCGGACCTCATCGCGTACGCGATGTCGAAGAGCGCTCTGGACGTCTTCACCCGCTATCTGTCGAAGGTGCTCGGCGCGCGCGGGATCACGGTCAACGCGGTGGCGCCGGGCATCGTCGACACCGACATCAACGCGCACTGGCTGCGGGGGAACGAGGAGGCGATGGCGGGCGCCGCGGCGATGGCGGCCCTCGGGCGGGTCGGGACCCCCGAGGACATAGCCGACGTGGTGGCCTTCCTCGCCTCTCACGACGGGCGCTGGGTGACGGGGCAGTGGATCGACGCGACGGGAGGCTCCCTGGACTGAGCCGCGACGGGCAGGGAAGCCGTCAACCGAGGGGTTCGAGTGGCTGGTGGGACGGGTGCGGCCGACGATGAAGTGAGGCCCGTCCGCGGGGCGGAACGGCATGGGCGGACGGCCCGCGCTCTGCTAGATTTGAGCCTAGATTGGTCTATACCACCTAGGTTCTTTCCAGCCCCTCACCAGATCGGCAGGCTCAGCGTGGAAGTTGTCATCGTCAAGGACGCCAAGGCGGGCGGCGAGCTCATCGCGGACGGCATCGCCGACCTCCTGCGCCGCAAGCCCGACGCGCTGCTCGGCGTGGCCACCGGCTCGACCCCGCTGCCCATCTACGACGCCCTGATCGCGCAGGTCAAGGCCGGTTCCGTGGACGCCTCGCGGGCCCGGATCGCCCAGCTGGACGAGTACGTGGGCCTGCCGACGGGGCACCCGGAGTCGTACCGGGCCACGGTGCTCCGCCAGGTCGTCGAGCCGCTCGGGCTCTCCCAGGAGGCCTTCATGGGCCCCGACGGCTCGGCCGAGGACGTCCAGGCGGCCTGCGAGGCCTACGACCGGGCGCTCGCCGAGGCGGGCGGTGTCGACCTCCAGATCCTGGGCATCGGCACCGACGGGCACATCGGCTTCAACGAGCCGTGCTCCTCCCTCGCGTCCCGGACCCGGATCAAGACGCTGACCGAGCAGACCCGGGTGGACAACGCGCGCTTCTTCGACAACGACATCGAGCAGGTGCCGCACCACGTCATCACCCAGGGCATCGGCACCATCCTGGAGGCCCGTCACCTGGTGCTGCTCGCCACCGGCGAGGGCAAGGCCGAGGCCGTGGCGCAGACGGTCGAGGGTCCGGTCGCCGCGCTGGTGCCGGCCTCGGCGCTCCAGCTGCACCCGCACGCGACCGTGGTCGTGGACGAGGCCGCCGCCTCCAAGCTGAAGCTCGCGGACTACTTCCGCCACACGTACGCGAACAAGCCGTCCTGGCAGGGCATCTGATCGCCTGGTCCGCGCAAAGGGGCCCGGCACCTGAATCAGGTGCCGGGCCCCTTCGTGTGCCGCTACCTGCCCGTGACGGCCTCGGCCGCCGCGCGGCCGCAGACGCGGGCGGCGCCGTGGGTGGCGACGTGGAGGGCGCCGCGGGGTGCGGACTCGTTCAGGCCCATCTCCACCACGACCGTGTCCGGGCGCGCCGCGACCAGGGCGTCCAGGGCCCCCGACATCCACGGGTGCCGGTGGGCGTCGCGGACGACGGCGACGACGCGCCGGTCCCCCGCGGCGGCCAGGACGGCGTCCACCGAGGCCTCGGCCCCGTAGGAGCCGGTCGTGGTGCCGGGCAGCAGGCGCTCCAGTTCGGCGGCGATGCCCCAGGGCGTCTCGTCGCCGACCGCGAAGTTCGCGACGGGGGTGAAGGAGGCCACGTAGGGCGCGGCGGTCAGCGGCTCGTGGGCCCGCTCCCCCGGCGTCACCTTCAGGGCCCTGCGGGCCGCGACGAGGCCGACCTCGGTGCCGGGCGCGGTCCCCTCCTGTTGTGCCGCGCCCGGCCCCGATACCCCCCTGGCCCGGTGCGCCTGGGTCCAGGCCGCCAGGGCGCGTACACGCGCCGCGGCGTCGGCCAGCCGCTCCTCGGGCAGTTCACCGGTCCGTACCGCGTTCACCAGCGCGTCGCGCAGTCGCAGTACGGTGTCCTCGTCGGCCAGCCCGCCGCCGACGCAGATGGCGTCGGCGCCCGCGGCGATCGCGAGGACGGATCCGCGCTCGATGCCGTACGTCGACGAGATGGCCTGCATCTCCATCCCGTCCGTGACGATCAGCCCCTCGAAGCCCAGCTCCCGGCGCAGCAGTCCGGTGAGGATCTGTGGGCTGAGGGTGGCCGGCCGGTCGGGGTCGAGCGCGGAGAGCAGGATATGCGCGCTCATCACGGCTTTGGTACCCGCGGCGATGGCGGCGCGGAAAGGTGCCAGCTCACGGGCGTGCAGTGTGTCGAGGTCCACATCGATCCGGGGCAGCGCGTGGTGCGAATCCACGTTGGTGTCGCCGTGCCCGGGGAAGTGCTTGGTGCAGGCGGCGACGCCCACGGACTGCAGGCCGTCGACGTAGGCCACGGTGTGCCGGGCGACGAGCCCGGGGTCGGCGCCGAAGGACCGCACGCCGATGACCGGGTTGTCGGCGTTGGAGTTGACGTCGGCGGACGGCGCCCAGTTGAGGTCGACCCCGCACTCGGCGAGCCGGCGGCCGAGCTCGCGGGCCACGGCCCGGGTGAGCTCGACGTCGTCGACGGTGCCGAGGGCGTAGTTGCCGGGGAAGGAGGAGCCCTCCTTCACCTCGAGGCGGGTGACGTCGCCGCCCTCCTCGTCGATGGCGACCAGGACGTCCTCGCGCTCGGCGCGCAGCCGCGCGGTGAGCGCGGCGAGCTGCCCGGGGGCGACGATGTTCCGGCCGAAGAGGCCGACCGAGGACAGGCCCTCGCCGATCCGGCGGAGCAGCCAGTCGGGCGCGGTGGTGCCGACGAAGCCCGGCTGGAGGACGGTGAGCGCGTCCCTGGTCAGGGTGTCCGGGGCGGTTGCGAGCGTGGTCATGAGGCGCCGTTATCCCTTCACCGCGCCGGCGGTCATGCCGCCGACGGCCTTGCGCTGGAGGAAGAGGAAGACGATCAGGACGGGGAGTGCGAAGAGGGTCGAGGCGGCCATGGTGGCGCCCCAGTCGCTGCCGAACGCGGTCTGGAACTGGGTCAGCCAGAGCGTCAGCGTCTGGGTCTCCTTGTCCTTGTTGAGCATGAGGATCATGGCGAACTCGTTCCAGGCCGTGATGAAGCCGAAGATCGAGGTCGACATCAGGCCGGGGGCGAGCAGCGGGAAGATGACCTTGCGGAAGGCCTGGCCGCGGGTGCAGCCGTCGATCTGGGCGGCCTCCTCCAGCTCGACCGGGACGGCGGCGATGAAGCCGCGCAGCGTCCAGATGGTGAAGGGCAGGACCATCACGAAGTAGATCAGCGTGAGCACCGGGATGCTGTTCAGCATGTCGTTCTCACGGGAGATCATGTACATCGCGATGACCATGACCTCCCAGGGGGCCATCTGCGCCATCATCACGACGAGGACGATGCCCTTGCGGCCGCGGAACTTCATCCGGGCGAGGGCGAAGCTCGCGAGGAGGGCCACGAGGAGGGCGAGGAGCACGGCGCCGAGGGTCACCACCAGGCTGTTGGTGACGTAGGTCCAGAACAGGTCGACGCCGGTGGCGGTCGTGTAGTTCTCGAAGGTCGGCGCGAAGACGAAGACCGGGTCCTTGGTGAGGATCTCGTGCTGCGGCTTCAGCGAGGACGAGAACATCCAGTAGACCGGGAAGACGAACACCACGGCGATCACGAGGGCGGAGGCGTTCTTGACGACGGCTCCGACCGTGAGCCGCTTCCTCGCGCGGTACTTCTTCGGGGCCGGGCTGGTGGTGGCGCTCACAGCTGCTCCTCCTGCTTCAGGATCAGGCGGAAGTAGAAGGACATGATCGCGACGAGCATCACGATCGTCAGGACGGAGATCGCCGCGGCGACGCCGTAGTGGAACTGGCCGACGCCCTCGATGTACGCGAAGACCGGCAGGGTCTCGGAGGCGCGGTCGGGGCCGCCCTTGTTCATCGCGTAGACCTGCGTGAACGCCTTGAAGATCCAGATGATCTCCAGGAACGTGGTGATCAGGAAGAAGGGCTTGAGGTTCGGGAAGACGACGGCCCAGAAGGTGCGCCAGCCGTTCGCGCCGTCCATCTTGGCGGCCTCGTAGAGCTCGCTGCCGATGGTGGTGAGGGCGGCGTACATGTTCAGGGCCACGAACGGGACCGAGCCCCAGACGAGCAGGAGCAGCGAGATCACCAGGGTGGAGAAGCCGGTCTCGAACCAGTTGTGCTGGTCGTAGCCGGAGAAGCCGAGCGTGCGCATCACCCAGTTGGCGACGCCGAACTGCTCGTCGAAGAGCCACTGGAAGACGGTGACGGAGGCGACGATCGGCATGGCCCAGGCGAAGACCAGGGCGAGCGAGAGCACCAGCCGCATCTTCTTGCCGAGGCGGTTGAGGAGCAGGCCGATGCCGGTGCCGACGGCCATGATCAGCAGGACGTTGACGGCGGTGAAGACGACCGAGCGGACGACGACGGTCCAGAAGTCCGCGTCGCTCAGCAGCTCGGTGTAGTTGTCGAAGCCGGTCCACACCGTCTCGCGGGTGATGAACTCCTTCCGGTTCAGTTCCTGGAAGGAGAGGACCACGTTGCGGATCAGCGGGTAGAGCAGCAGGAGCGCCATCGACAGCAGGGCCGGGGCGACGAGCAGGTACGGCAGCAGCCCGCCGGGCAGGGAGCGTCTTCCCCGCGAGGGCTGACGGACTTCCTTCGGGCCGGCGGGGGCCGGCGGGGTCTGAGACTTCCCTGCCGCCCTCCCGGGCGCGTCCTGGGGACCGGCGGTCGCCGTCCCCGGGGAGTCCACGGTCATGATCTTCTTCCTCGCGGTTCTGGGGCCTGTCCGGTGGATCAGGGCCGGACAGGCCGCGGGGTCTGGTGCGGTGCGTCGCAAGGCGCCGGAGCGTCGCGATAGCGGAGCTATCGGGGCGCTTCGGCAACGCGGCGAGGTGCCGCGCCAGGGGTCGCGGGCCCGGCCATGATCCGCCGGGCAGGCCCCAGGGCTCCCGTGCCCACCGGGAAGCGGCCCGGGGGAGCGGGCCGCTGCAAACTGCGGAGCGCCGGCGGTGCGGTCCGGGTCACCGGGCCGCACCGCCGGGCTGTGATCACTGCTGGTTGATGCGCTCGTTGATGACCTTGTCGGCGGCCTCGCCGGCGGTCTTGGCGTCCTCGCCCTTCAGGACCTTGGTCATGTAGTCCTTGATCGGGTTCGGGGCGGTCTCGACGTTCGCCCAGCCCGGGGTGACCGGGGTGATCTTGCCGACGGAGGCGGACAGCTTCATGGCCTCGGCGAAGGAGCCGGCGGCCGGCGTGAACTGCGCGGCGTCGTTGTTCGGGAGCAGGGCGCCCTCGGTGGCGGCGGCGTACTTCGCCATGTACTCCTTGCCGGCGGCGAGGGCCAGCCACTCCTTGGCGAGCTCCTTGTTCTGGGAGCGCTCGGCCACGGCGAGGTTCGAGCCGCCGAAGAAGACGGAGCCCGGCTTGTCGGCGGTCTTGCCCGGGATCGGGAAGTAGCCGAAGTCGGCGGTCTTGCCGGCCTTCTTCATGGCGTCGATCGCGCCGCCGGCCTCCCAGCCGAGGCCGATCCAGGACGCCACGCCGCCCTTGGGGATGACGTCGGTGGACTGCTGCGGGGTGGCCTCGTCCTTGTCCTTCGGAGCGGTGGAGTAGGACGCCAGCTCCTTGTAGAAGTTCATGGCGTTGGCGGCCTCGGGGGAGGACAGGTTGCCCTTCCACTTGTCGCCGTCCTTGACCGCGAGGTCGCTGCCCTCGTCCCAGACGAAGCCGGCGAGGACGTACCAGCTCTGGCCGGGCAGGTAGATCGGCTGGCTCTTCGGGTCGGAGGCCTTGAGCTTCTTCAGGCCCTCGATCCACTCGGCGCGGGTCTTCGGCGGGGTGACGCCGGCCTTCTTGAAGGCCGCCTTGTCGTAGACGACGACGCGGTTGGTGGCGTACCACGGGGCGGAGTAGAGCTTGCCGTCCAGCTCGTTGGAGGCGAGCATGCCCTTGTTCCAGCCGTCGTAGCCCAGCTTGGCCTTGTCACCGGTGAGGTCGGCGAGGCCGCCGGTGACCGCGTAGCCGGCGGTCTGGGTGTTGCCGAGCTCCAGGACGTCCGGCGGGGTGTCCTCGGAGAGGGCGGTGGTGACCTTCTCCTGGATGCCGTTCCACTGCTGCTTCTCGACCTTGACCTTGACGCCCGGGTGCTTGGCCTCGAAGGCCTTGTTCACCTCGGCGGTCCAGGCGTCCGGCGCGGAACCGTCCATCACCCAGACGGTCAGGGTCTTGGCTCCGCCGTCGGCCTTGCCCTTGTCCCCCTTGTCGCCGCCGTCGGAACCACACGCGGCAATGCTGACCATCATGCCCGCGACGCCGATCGCCGCGATGAGCTTGCGCTTCACGCCACCCTCCTCAGGGATGCCTGCTCCCCCCACCACCGCGCGAAGACATACGTCGAGTAATGCTGTGGGGCTGGGACCTGGTCTTTAATGGTTTAGACCAGTACCCGGAGCTTGGCCTAGACCTTTAGGGGTGTCAAGGGTGTATAAGAAGGGCAGTCGCGTCCGTTATCGGACCGACACCTGAGGGAGGGCGACGACCCGTGACCGGTCCGTGCCACCATGTGAGCCGCGACAGACGGAGGAGCCGGTGACGGCAGCAGCACAGGAGTCGGAGAGGCAGGCCATGGCCACGGACGCGGGCAACACCGAGACAGAGGGCGGCGTCGCCACCCGCACCGCGCGCGTGCCCAAGTACTACCGCCTGAAGCGGCACCTGCTCGACATGACGGAGACCCTGCCGCCGGGCACGCCGGTCCCGCCCGAGCGGACGCTCGCCGCCGAGTTCGACACCTCCCGCACCACGGTCCGCCAGGCCCTGCAGGAGCTGGTCGTCGAGGGCCGCCTGGAGCGGATCCAGGGCAAGGGCACCTTCGTGGCCAAGCCCAAGGTCTCCCAGGCCCTCCAGCTCACCTCGTACACCGAGGACATGCGGGCCCAGGGCCTGGAGCCCACCTCGCAGCTCCTGGACATCGGCTACGTCACGGCCGACGACACCCTCGCCGGTCTCCTCGACATCTCCCCCGGCGGACGGGTCCTCCGCATCGAGCGGCTGCGGCTCGCCAGCGGCGAGCCGATGGCCATCGAGACCACCCACCTGTCCGCCAAGCGCTTTCCCGCGCTGCGGCGTTCGCTGGTCAAGTACACCTCGCTCTACACCGCGCTCGCGGAGGTGTACGACGTCCACCTGGCCGAGGCCGAGGAGACCATCGAGACCTCCCTCGCCACCCCGCGCGAGGCCGGCCTGCTCGGCACGGACGTCGGCCTGCCGATGCTGATGCTCTCCCGCCACTCGCTCGACGCCAACGGCGAGCCGGTGGAGTGGGTGCGCTCGGTCTACCGCGGCGACCGCTACAAGTTCGTCGCCCGCCTCCAGCGTCCCAACGGCTGAACCGGCCGCACCGCCGGTCGGGCCCGCGACTGACGGTTGATCCGTTATACGGACAGGGGTTCCTAGAAACGAAACCGTCCCCTAGATTTCCTCGGCATTACGAGGTGATCAGCGAGGGGACGGTTTCGCCATGTCAGAAGCCACACAAGGGAAACAACCGGTCATCACGCCACTCAGAGTGGTGATCGCGCTCTGCCTCTTCGCGCCGTTCGTCGCGATGCTCTGGGTGAACTCGTACGCCAAGGTGGAACCCACCTTCATCGGCGTCCCGTTCTTCTACTGGTACCAGATGCTCTGGGTCGTGGTGTCCACCGCGCTCACCATGGTCGCCTACCAGCTGTGGCAGCGTGACCAGCGCGCCCGCAAGGGGGGTGCGGCGAAGTGAACAACGACGGCGTGAACGGCGTCGCTCTCGGCGTCTTCGTCTTCTTCTTCCTGGCCGTCACGGTCATGGGCTTCATGGCCGCGCGCTGGCGCAAGGCCGAGAACGAGCACAGCCTCGACGAATGGGGCCTGGGCGGGCGCTCGTTCGGCACCTGGATCACCTGGTTCCTGCTCGGCGGCGACCTCTACACCGCGTACACCTTCGTCGCGGTCCCCGCGGCCATCTACGCGGCGGGCGCGGCCGGCTTCTTCGCCGTGCCGTACACCATCCTGGTCTACCCGCTGATCTTCACCTTCCTGCCCCGCCTGTGGTCGGTCTCCCACCGGCACGGCTACGTGACCACCTCCGACTTCGTCCGCGGCCGCTTCGGCTCCAAGGGCCTGTCGCTCGCGGTCGCGGTCACCGGCATCCTCGCCACCATGCCGTACATCGCGCTCCAGCTCGTCGGCATCCAGGCCGTCCTGGACGTGATGGGCGTCGGCGGCGGCGAGAACACCAACTGGTTCGTCAAGGACCTGCCGCTGCTCATCGCCTTCGGCGTGCTCGCCGCGTACACGTACTCCTCCGGCCTGCGCGCGCCCGCGCTCATCGCCTTCGTCAAGGACACCCTGATCTACATCGTCATCGCGGTGGCGATCATCTACATCCCGATCAAGCTGGGCGGCTTCGACGAGATCTTCGCCAAGGCCGGAGAGGCGTACGCGCAGACCAACCCGGCCACCGGCAAGCCGAAGGGCGCGCTCGTGCCCGGCGAGGCGGGCCAGTGGACGTACGCGACGCTGGCGCTCGGCTCGGCGCTCGCGCTGTTCATGTACCCGCACTCGATCACGGCGACGCTCTCCTCCAAGAGCCGTGAGGTGATCCGCCGCAACACCACGATCCTGCCGCTGTACTCGCTCATGCTGGGTCTGCTCGCGCTGCTCGGCTTCATGGCGATCGCGGCCGGCGTGAAGGTCACCAACGGTCAGCTGGCCATCCCGCAGCTCTTCGAGAACATGTTCCCGGCCTGGTTCGCGGGCGTGGCGTTCGCCGCCATCGGCATCGGCGCGCTGGTGCCCGCCGCGATCATGTCGATCGCCGCCGCCAACCTCTTCACCCGGAACATCTACAAGGACTTCATCAAGAAGGACGCCACCCCGGCCCAGGAGACCAAGGTCTCCAAGCTGGTGTCGCTCCTGGTGAAGGTCGGCGCCCTGGTCTTCGTCCTCACCATGGACAAGACCGTCGCCATCAACTTCCAGCTCCTGGGCGGCATCTGGATCCTGCAGACCTTCCCGGCCCTGGTCGGCGGCCTGTTCACCCGCTGGATGCACCGCTGGGCACTGCTCGCGGGCTGGGCCGTCGGCATGATCTACGGCACCTGGACCGCCTACGGGGTCGCGAGCCCCACGCAGAAGCACTTCGGCGGCTCCGCGGCGGAGATCCCGGGCATCGGCGAAATGGGCTACATCGCCCTCACCGCCTTCGTCCTCAACGTCCTCGTCACGGTCGTCCTCACCTTCGTCCTGAAGGCCGTCAAGGCGCCGGACGGCGTCGACGAGACCGCGCCCGGGGACTACACCGCCGACGCCGGCGACGCGGGCGTCGTCACCGAGCTGCCGAAGGTCGGTGCCGCCGGGCACTGATCCTTCCGCACCACCCGTTCCGCCCGCCGACCGGGCCCCGGGCGGGGGGGGGCCGGGGGCCCCCACGGCTCCGGGTGCGGCGCCGTCAGGAGGGCTTCCGGGCACCGTCAGGCGCCG
>NZ_JBHXTJ010000037.1:26879-34169 GCF_042677525.1 Streptomyces sp. NPDC127114 | reverse complement strand
CGCGGGGGGCGTAGACACGGAGTGCCGTAGGGTGGGTGCGGGGGTGCAGTGAGCCGTCCCCACCCCCCGTCCCCCCCGCCACGGGGCCCCGGGTGGGCGCGCGGCTCCGTTCAAGGGGGAGACTGTGTCATGGACTTCACGATCAGAGACGTACGGCCGGAGGAGTACGAGACCCTCGGCGACATCACCGGCCGGGCCTACCTCGACGACGGGCACCTCCTCCACGGCGAGGAGGACTGGTACTACGGCCACCTGCGCAACGTGGCGGGGCGGGCCGAGGTGGCCGACGTGCTCGTGGCCGTCGACGAGGCGGGCACCGTCCTCGGCGGCGTGACCTTCGTTCCGGCCCCCGGGGTGATGGGCGACCGCGCCACCGAGGGCGAGACCGAGATCCGGATGCTGGCCGTCGACCGCGCGGCCCGCGGCCGCGGCGTCGGCGAAGCGCTGGTCCGGGCCTGTGTCGAGCGCGCGCGGGCCGTCCCGGGCTGCGAGCGGATCGTCCTGTCCACCCAGACCGGGATGCGCACCGCGCACCGCATCTACGAGCGCCTGGGCTTCCACCGCGCCCCCGAGCGGGACTGGTCCCCCATCCCGGACCGGCCCGAATTCGTTCTGCTCTGCTACTCCTTGGAGTTGTAGGAACGCAAACGACACACAACATGTGGGGGGTGCCATGGGAGGCGCCCCCCACATGTATGCTCTTCCTCGCTGTCGCCGCAGGGGAATCCGGTGGAAATCCGGAACTGTCCCGCAACGGTGTACTTCGTGCGCTTCCGTACGACGTGAGTCCGAGGACCTGCCGACAGTGCGCCCGGTCCGTCCGTTCCGGGTGCCACAGACGTCCGGGCCTCGCGGAATGGGCCGGTGGACGCGGCGCGGCCTGCTGACGGTCCGCCCGTTCCCGCCTCCCCGCCCTGGCCCCGAGCCGAGCGAGGGAGAGCCCCCACGTGACCATCGCGCCCGCCGATCCGGCCGCAGCGATCGAGAACGACGGCCCCGGGACCGCGCTGCTGCGCACCCTGACCGATCTCACCGCCGACCTCCCGGACACCGACCCCGGCAAGGTCGCCGCCGCCGCCCTCCGCGGCCGGCACGCCGGCTCGGACGAGGCGGAGCTGCGCGAGCTGGCCACGGAGGCCGCCGCCGGACTCATCGCCGAGGACCCGGCGTACTCCCGGCTCGCCGCCCGGCTGCTGACGATCACCATCGCCGAGGAGGCCGCCGGCCAGGGCGCGGTGTCCTTCTCCGCCTCCGTCGCCGTCGGCCACCGCGAGGGCCTGATCGCCGACCGCACCGCCGCGTTCGTCGCCGCGCACGCCGACCGGCTCGACGCGACGATCGACCCCGCCGCCGACGACCGCTTCGGCTACTTCGGCCTGCGCACCCTCTACTCGCGCTACCTGCTGCGGCACCCGATCACCCGCAAGGTCATCGAGACCCCGCAGCACTTCATGCTGCGCGTCGCCTCCGGCCTGGCCGAGGACGACTCGGTGCGCGCCGTGGACGAAGTGGCGGCGCTGTACGGGCTGATGAGCCGGCTCGACTACCTGCCCTCCTCCCCCACCCTGTTCAACTCGGGCACCCGCCACCCGCAGATGTCCTCCTGCTACCTGCTGGACTCCCCGCAGGACGAGCTGGACTCCATCTACGACCGCTACCACCAGGTCGCCCGGCTGTCGAAGCACGCCGGCGGCATCGGGCTCTCGTACTCCCGCATCCGCGCCCGCGGTTCGCTGATCCGCGGCACCAACGGCCACTCCAACGGCATCGTCCCGTTCCTGAAGACCCTGGACGCCTCCGTCGCCGCCGTGAACCAGGGCGGCCGCCGCAAGGGCGCCGCCGCGGTCTACCTGGAGACCTGGCACGCGGACATCGAGGAGTTCCTGGAGCTCCGCGACAACACCGGCGAGGACGCCCGCCGTACGCACAACCTCAACCTGGCGCACTGGATCCCGGACGAGTTCATGCGCCGGGTGAACGCGGACGCCGAGTGGTCGCTGTTCTCCCCGGCCGACGTGCCCGAGCTCGTCGACCTGTACGGCGAGGAGTTCGACGCCGCCTACCGCAAGGCCGAGGAGGCGGGCCTGGCCCGCAAGACCATGCCGGCCCGCGACCTCTACGGCCGGATGATGCGCACCCTCGCGCAGACCGGCAACGGCTGGATGACCTTCAAGGACGCCTCCAACCGGACCGCCAACCAGACCGCCCTGCCCGGCACGGTGGTCCACTCCTCGAACCTGTGCACCGAGATCATCGAGGTCACCAACGACGACGAGACCGCCGTCTGCAACCTCGGCTCGGTCAACCTCGGCGCCTTCGTCGACACGGCCTCCGGCGACCTCGACTGGGAGCGGCTCGACGCGACCGTCCGCACCGCGGTCACCTTCCTCGACCGGGTCGTCGACATCAACTTCTACCCGACCGAGCAGGCCGGCCGCTCCAACTCCAAGTGGCGTCCGGTGGGCCTGGGCGCCATGGGTCTCCAGGACGTCTTCTTCAAGCTGAAGCTGCCCTTCGACTCGGCCGAGGCCCGCGCGCTCTCCACCCGGATCGCCGAGCGGATCATGCTCGCCGCGTACGAGGCCTCCGCCGACCTCGCCGAGCGCGGCGGCCGCCTCCCCGCCTGGGAGCAGACCCGCACCGCCCGCGGCGTGCTGCACCCCGACCACTACGACGTGGAGCTGAACTGGCCGGAGCGCTGGGCCGCGCTGCGCGAGCGGATCGCCGCCGTCGGCCTGCGCAACAGCCTGCTGCTCGCCATCGCGCCGACCGCGACGATCGCCTCGATCGCCGGCGTCTACGAGTGCATCGAGCCGCAGGTCTCCAACCTCTTCAAGCGCGAGACGCTGTCCGGCGAGTTCCTCCAGGTCAACTCGTACCTGGTCGACGAGCTGAAGCAGCTCGGCGTGTGGGACGCGCAGACCCGCGAGGCGCTGCGCGACTCCAACGGCTCGGTGCAGGGCTTCGGCTGGGTGCCGGCCGAGGTGCGCGAGCTGTACCGCACGGCCTGGGAGATCCCGCAGCGCGGCCTGATCGACATGGCCGCCGCCCGCACCCCGTTCCTCGACCAGTCGCAGTCCCTGAACCTGTTCATGGAGACGCCGACCATCGGCAAGCTGTCGTCGATGTACGCGTACGCCTGGAAGCAGGGCCTGAAGACGACGTACTACCTGCGCTCGCGCCCGGCGACCCGGATCGCCCGCGCCGCCCAGGCCACGACCATCCCCGTCCAGCAGGCGACGCCCGACGCCGACGCCATCGCCTGCTCCCTTGAGAACCCCGAGTCCTGCGAGGCCTGCCAGTGACCAGCCGTAACAACAACCTGCTCGACCCGGGCTTCGAGCTGACCCTGCGTCCGATGCGCTACCCGGACTTCTACGAGCGCTACCGCGACGCCATCAAGAACACCTGGACCGTGGAGGAGGTCGACCTCCACTCGGACGTCGCCGACCTCGCCAAGCTGTCCCCGGGCGAGCAGCACATGATCGGCCGCCTGGTCGCGTTCTTCGCGACCGGCGACTCGATCGTGGCGAACAACCTGGTCCTGACGCTGTACAAGCACATCAACTCCCCGGAGGCGCGCCTGTACCTGTCGCGCCAGCTGTTCGAGGAGGCCGTGCACGTCCAGTTCTACCTGACGCTGCTCGACACCTACCTGCCCGACCCGGAGGACCGCGCCGCCGCGTTCGCCGCCGTCGAGAACATCCCCTCCATCCGCGAGAAGGCGCAGTTCTGCTTCAAGTGGATGGACTCGGTCGAGAAGATCGAGCGGCTGGAGACGCAGGCCGACCGCCGTCGCTTCCTGCTGAACCTGATCTGCTTCGCCGCGTGCATCGAGGGCCTGTTCTTCTACGGTGCCTTCGCCTACGTGTACTGGTTCCGGTCCCGGGGCCTGCTGCACGGCCTGGCAACCGGCACCAACTGGGTGTTCCGCGACGAGACGATGCACATGAACTTCGCCTTCGAGGTCGTGGACACCGTCCGCAAGGAGGAGCCCGAGCTCTTCGACGACGAGCTCCAGCAGCAGGTCACCGACATGCTGAAGGAGGCCGTCGAGGCGGAGCTCCAGTTCGGCCGGGACCTGTGCGGTGACGGCCTGCCGGGCATGAACACCGAGTCCATGCGCGAGTACCTCCAGTGCGTCGCCGACCAGCGGCTCACCCGCCTGGGCTTCGCCCCGGTGTACGGCTCGGAGAACCCGTTCGCGTTCATGGAGCTCCAGGGCGTCCAGGAGCTGACCAACTTCTTCGAGCGCCGGCCGTCCGCCTACCAGGTGGCGGTCGAGGGTTCGGTGGACCTGGACGAGGACTTCTAGGACCCGCGTCCCGGCCACGGCGAAGGGCCCCGCTCCACCACGGGGGGAGAGCGGGGCCCTTCGCCGTACCGGCGTGCGCGCGCGGGTCAGTCGTTGGGGACGACCGGGTAGCGCGGGGTGCCCTCCTCCATCTGGCGCAGGGCGTCCTTGCGGTCCCGCTTCGACAGCTTGTCGATGTACAGGAAGCCGTACAGGTGGTCCGTCTCGTGCTGGAGGCAGCGGGCGAAGTAGCCGGTGCCGCGGACCTTGATGTCGTTGCCGTGCATGTCCTTGCCGTGCACCTCGGCGTAGTCCGGGCGGGCCAGCGAGGCGTACGCGGTCGGCACGGACAGGCAGCCCTCGTTGGAGTCGTCGAGGTGGCGGCGGTCGGCCGGCAGGTCCTGGAGGACCGGGTTGATCACGTGGCCGACGTGCCGGACGCCCTCGTCGTCCATGCAGTCGTAGACGAAGACCTTCAGGTCCACGCCGATCTGGTTCGCGGCGAGGCCGACGCCCTCGGCGGTGCGCTGGCTGGCGAACATGTCGTCGATGAGCCGGGCGAGCTCGTCGTCGAACTCGGTGACGTCCTTGCACTCGCGGTGGAGCACGGGGTTGCCGACGACCGTGATCGGGCGCGAGGTGCCCCGCTCGCGGTGGGCGAGCTCACGCGCCTCGCAGTCCTCCGTGTCCACGACGAAGCCGTCGTTGATCTGCTCGTCCGTCTCCTGCTGCGCCATGTCCGGCCGCGCCCTTCTGAAAACCCGATTCCGTCGGAGGACAGCCTACGGGCCCGGGGGCACCGGGCTCAGCAGACCTCTTCCAGATCACGCCACTCGCGGCTGTCCGGGCTGTCCGCCACCCAGCCGTCGAGCAGCCCGCGGACCAGCCCGGCGGGCGCCGCGATGCCGCACTCGCGCTCCGGCACCCACAGCTCGCCGGGCGAGCGGTGGCCCAGCGGACCGGGATGACCGGGCTCGCTGTGGTCGTGCGGGTCCAGGTGCTCGCCCTCGCCCTCGGCGCTGGGCATCGTCGACTCGGAGCAGGCGCGGCAGAGCAGCCGGACGGAGGACGACCAGTCCTCGGCGGCGAAGCCCGCGTCGGCGGCGAGCTGCTCCAGGGCGTCCCGGTCGGCCTCGGTGGCTGCCTCCAGGAGGACCACCCAGGTGGGGACTGGCGAGGGCGCCCACAGCTCGATCTCGTCGAAGACGGGGTAGGAGGGGCCGGCGCTGGTGGTGCGCTCGCCGTTCGGGACGCCGTCGTGCAGCACGACCTCGCCCCAGCGGCGGCCCGAGGACGGCAGCGGGATGGAGAGGACCTCGATGCGGGCCGGGTCCAGGCGGCGGCCCCACACGACCTCGGCCTCGCCCTCCGGGGAGAGCCGCACGGCCGCGCTGCCCAGCTCCATGCCGGCCGGCTCGCCGGTGCCGGAGGCGGCTCCCGGGACCTTGAGCCCGTAGGCCTGCCAGGCGCGGCGGGCCAGCGGCCAGTCCTGCAGGGCGGTGGCGGCGATGCCGACGTTCCACCAGTCGGGGGCGCCGGTCTCCTTGTCGAGCAGGGCGACGGCGCGCAGCCCGGCGGCGCGGGCCTGCTCCCAGTCGTGCCGGAACTTGTGCAGCAGCGCCAGGTTGAACCAGGACTCGGACAGCCAGGGCTCCAGGTCCGCCGCGCGGGTGAGCAGCGCGCCCGCGTCCTCGTACCGGCCGTCGCCGATCAGCGTGAACGCGCGGTCGGTGGCCTGCCGCCACGAGGCGGAGGGCCGATGCCGTACCTTCCCGAAGATCCTCACGATTCCCGCCTGCCGGTCGCTTCACCCTCTTGTTCGCATCCAACCATGCCCGGTCGGACACGCGCTCATTACCCATGGGTTACCCCGGAGGAGCTGGGGTGACGCCGCCCCGCGCGAGAACGCGGGCGAGGGATTCCACGACGGCCGGGTGGTAGTCGCGGGCGGTGCCGAGCCGGAGCCGTTCCAGGGCGCCGAGACCGCCGCCCGCGCTGCCCGCGGCGAGGTCGTCGTAGGCGTTGACGGCCCGCACGATCCGGGCCGGGAGCGGCTGCTCCCGGTACGGGTCGGCCTGCCGCTCGACGATCCGGGCGACGGCCTCGGGGACGCCGGTCTGCCGCACCACGGCGGCGCCGAGCAGCGCGATCCTGCGCTGCTCCTCGGCGGGCAGCGGGGCGGTGGCGCCGCCGGCCACCGGGTCGACCAGGGAGAGCTGACCGATGTCGTGCATGAGCGCCGCGGACTCCAGGACGGTCAGCTCGGGCCCGGAGAGGCCGAGCTCCCGGCCCACGGCCCGGCTGAGCGCGGCGACCCGGTGGGCGTGGCCGGGCGGGGTGCAGCCGGCGATCTCGGTGGCCCGGGCGAGCGAGGCGATGGTCTGCCGGCTGGTGGTGCGCACGGCGGCGTACCGCCGGAAGGAGACCTGGGTGAGCAGCAGGGGTACGGCGAAGACGGGCAGCGCCCAGAGGCCGGCGACGGCCACCGCGAGGGCCATGACGGCTCCGGTGGCGCAGACGGCGGAGCCGATGCCGGGCAGGGCGCGCAGCTCGTCGCGGAGCAGCGGTCCGAAGGGGTGGCCCTTGCGGGCGCGGTGCAGCAGGGCGGCGAGGACGGCGTCGCACAGGGCGGTGAGGAGGAGCAGCAGGAGCAGGAAGAGGGCGTGCGAGGGGCCCTGTCCGAGGTGGGCCGTGACGGCGCCGGCGTTGTAGAGGGGCTGGAAGCAGGCGGCGGTGAAGGCGACGGTGAGGACGCGGCGCGCCAGGTGGTCGAGGTCGGGGTCGCGGCCGCGGGCCACGTGCGGGACCGTTCCGGCGAGGCCGGCCGCGACGGCCACGGCGACGGTCTGGAGGACGCCGTGGGTGGTGGCCTCGCCGGCGTTGACCTCCTGCTGCCCGACGTGCTGGGGGAGCGCCCATGGCTCTTAGACCCATCTGACGCAGCCGACGAGTTAGGGAGTGAAGATCTCGGAGGACGACGGATCATGAAAGACGGG
>NZ_JBHXTJ010000037.1:0-26869 GCF_042677525.1 Streptomyces sp. NPDC127114 | reverse complement strand
GCGGGGGGGGGTGGCCTGGCGGGCGTTGTGGCGGAGCAGCGCGTAGGGGTGGGCTCGGGGGGTGGCGCGGGGGGCGGGTGCCCGCTCGCCGGGCCGGGCGCCCCAGCGGGCCAGCTCGCCGAAGGCGATGAGGACGCCGAAGGCCAGGGCGTTGGCGGGTTCGTCGAGGCCGTGCCACAGGGTGAAGCCGAGGGCGGTGAGGGTGAGCAGGAGGGCGGCGCCGTGGACGACCCTGGTGGTGGTGCGCGCGGCGTTCGTCGGGGCGGCTTTCGTGAGGGCGGCCTTCACAGGGGCGGCCTTCCTGCGGGCCGCGGATCGGCGTGGCCGTGGGGCTCCGCGGGGTCCAGGGCCGTCGGCGGCGATTCCCGGGGGGCCGGGACGGCGGGCTCGCCGGCGGTGACCTCCGGCTGCCAGCCGTGCTCGTGGAGCGCCCGGGTGAGCGCGTCGACCATGCGCGGGTCGAAGTGGGTGCCCGCACAGCGCCGCAGCTCGGCGAGGGCCGTCTCCACGGGCCGGGCACGGCTGTAGGACCGGGTGGAGGTCATGGCGTCGAAGGCGTCGGCCACGGCGACCACGCGCGCGTACTCGGGGATCTGATGGCCCTTGAGCCCGTACGGGTAACCGGAACCGTCCATGCGTTCGTGGTGGTGGAGGATCGCGGTGCGGGCCTCGCCGAGGAAGCCGATGCCGCGGACCATCTCGTGCCCGTACTCGGGGTGGAGTTCGATGACCCGGCGCTCGTCGGGGGTGAGCGGGCCGTCCTTGCGCAGGACGCGGGTGGGGACGCCGAGTTTGCCGACGTCGTGGAGGATGCCGGCGAAGCGGACGACCTCCAGGCGGGGTTCGTCCATGCCGAGCTCACGGGCGATCAGGACGGAGGCGTGTCCGACGCGTTCGCTGTGGCCGCGGGTGTAGCGGTCCTTGATGTCGACGGCCTGGACGAGGGCCCTGATGGTGGCCTGGTGGGCGGCGCGCTCCCGGTGGTACTGGGCGAAGCCCCAGCAGGAGATGTACATGGGGAGCAGGACGAAGAGGGCGGCCGGTGGACCGTAGCTGCTGCGCCAGAGGACGGCCATCATCAGGCCTGCCAGGCCGTGCACCGCGTGCGGGGCCAGGGCGCGGCCGAGCAGCCCGCGCCACGCGGTGCGCAGCGGGAACTGTTCGGCGGTGGCGCGGATGGCGCCGTCGAGGGCGGTGAGGACCAGGCAGAAGGTGAGGGCCGTGGCGCCGGCCGGCAGGAGCACGTACGGGAAGTCGGGGACGTCCGGGCCCAGTCCCAGCGCGTCGGGGCAGCGCAGGGCCTCGCCGGTCCGGGCGGCGGCCCAGACGGCGAGGGCGAGCTGGGCGGCCCGCCAGGCCCGGCGCAGGGCGAAGGGCGGGCGCTCGACGCGGGCGAGCACGGCCCCGGGCAGGGCGGTGAGCGCGGCGGCGGCGGGCGGCAGCAGCAGGGCGGCGGCGAGCAGGACCGGGAAGAAGGAGCCGGTGCCGAGCGGCGCGGGACCGCCGTCGGGGCCGCCGCCGAGGACCCGGCCGGTGAGCCGGCAGCGGGCCGGCAGCTCGCAGACCGGGTAGAGGGTCGCGAGCAGCAGCACCGTCGGCCAGGGCGTGCCGGGGCGTAAGGCGGGCAGGGTGACCGCGGCGGCGGCCAGCAGGGCACAGCCGATGAACACGCGTGCCGTTCGCGGGACCACCATCACGCCCGCCACGCTAGCGAGTCGGGTTCCGTGGAGCGGCCGGGCCCGGGCGATTCGCACCATCGGGTGATACAAGCCGATGGGCGGATAGACAGACCGGGAGCCGGGCGAGTGCTCGCCCGGCTCCCGGTACGCGTCCTGCTGCTACTGCTCCTGCGGGGTCGCGGACGGAGCGGCCACGTCCTGCTCGGGCACGAGGTGGCCCGAACGGATCAGCTCGATCCGGCCCATCACCTTGGCGCGCAGGTCGACCGGCACGTCGTCACTGCCGCAGCAGCGCTTGACCAGCTTCTTCACGGCCTGTTCGAGGCCGTACTTCTCCAGGCACGGGGAGCACTCCTCGAAGTGCACCTCGAACTTGGTGCATTCACCGTCGGGCATCTCCCGGTCGAGGAACTCGTAGAGATGGTCCAGGACCTCTGAGCAGTCCGTCTCGTGCGGGTCTCCGCAGCTCATGAGCCCGAGCCTTTCAGATCGTGCGACGACTCACCGGCGCCCGCGGGAACCAGCCCGCGGTCGCGGGCGTAGTCCTCGAGCATGCCGCGCAGCTGGCGGCGGCCCCGGTGCAGTCGGGACATCACCGTACCGATGGGTGTCCCCATGATGTCCGCGATCTCCTTGTACGCAAAGCCCTCTACGTCGGCGAGATAGACGGCGATGCGGAACTCCTCGGGGATCGCCTGCAGCGCTTCCTTCACGTCGGAGTCCGGCAGGTGGTCGAGGGCCTGGGACTCCGCGGACCGCAGTCCGGTCGACATGTGCGACTCGGCGCGGGCGAGCTGCCAGTCCTCGATCTCCTCGGCAGCCGAGCGCTGGGGCTCACGCTGCTTCTTGCGGTACGAGTTGATGAAGGTGTTCGTGAGGATGCGGTACAGCCACGCCTTCAGGTTCGTGCCCTCGCGGAACTGGTGGAACGAGCCGTACGCCTTCGCGTAGGTCTCCTGCACCAGGTCCTCGGCGTCCGCGGGGTTGCGCGTCATGCGCAGCGCGGCCGAGTACATCTGGTCGAGGTAGCCGAGGGCGTCCCGCTCGAAGCGCGCGTTGCGCTCCTCGGTCGTCTCCTCGGGGCCTTCGTCGGTCCCTGTGTCGGTCCCAGTGACCGGACCCACCTCCTCCAGCGCTGCGGCGAACCCGAACGCGGACCCGCTCGCTTCGGAGGATAGACGAGGAACCGCTCCGTCCGCCGCCCGAATAGGCGTGCCCTTGGGCGCAGGCAGTACCGTCCAGTCCAGGTCAGCGGCCTGCGGGCGCTGCGGGCAGATGGTCGAACCCATGCGACGGACTCCCTCTTCCTTGCTCTCCGGTACCGACGTCCCTCACAACAGTGGTCCCGCACTCAACATTCCCGGTGCGGCGGCGCGGTCAGCGAAGTGACGCGATCCACCCCGTGACGCCGCGGACGATCATGTCCAGGGCCTCGTCCTGGGTGATCGCGGCCCGCTTGGGCACGGCGAAGCCGTGGTCGCCGTACGGAACCTCGACGAGGGTGTGGTCACCGGGCGGGAACTCGGCGGGTTTCCCGAACGGGTCGTTGCCGCCCTGGACGACGAGGGTCGGCACGCCGGAGCCGCGTAGTTCGTCACCTCGGGACTTCTCCGGCCGGCCCGGCGGGTGCAGCGGGAAGCTCAGCGCCAGGACGGCGCTCGCGCCGAGCTCGCGGGCGGTGCGGCAGGCGACCCGGGCGCCGGCGCTGCGCCCGCCGGCGATCACCGGCAGCCCGGGCGCGGCGAGCGCCGGCCAGAGGCCGCGCCACCCGGTGTCCAGCGTCTTCGGTGCGGGCGCGACCTTCTTGCCCGCGACCCGCCAGGGCTGCTCGACCAGGGCGACGGTCACGCCTTCGGCGGGCAGGGCCGCGGCCAGGGCCCGCAGGTCGCGGGCCTCGATGCCGCCGCCCGCGCCATGGCTCACGGCGAGCACGGTCCACGGCTTCTTGGCGGCGTGCCAGGTGATCCGGGCGTCCCCGGCGTCGGTCGGAACGGTCTCGCTCTTCGTCACGGTCACCTGCCCATCCTGCCCCGGCCGGCCTGCGAAAGCCGGTCTCCGGAGCCCGCCGCCGGAAGCAGGTCTCCGGAGGCCTGTCTCCGGAAGAGGTCGCGGGAGGCGAGTCTCCGGAAGCGGGTCTCCGGAAGGGCGTCGCCGGCTCCGCTCCCTCAGAAGAGCGTCGCCACCTCCGGGCCCTCCAGCTCCGTCAGCAGCTCGGGCCCGTTGTTCCGTACGTTGCTGACGGCGGTCGCCACCGGGTAGGCCCGCATCAGGCCCCCCGGCGGCGGGGCGAGCAGCGAGCGCAGCTCGTCGAGGCCGGTGCGGGACGGGTCCAGCCAGGCGTCCCAGCGGTCGGGGGTCAGCATCAGCGGCATCCGGGGGTGGATGTCGGCGAGCGAGCGCGGGCCCTCGGCCGGGGCCACGCCCAGCGGACCGGTCTCGGCCTCGGTGGTGACCACCGAGCAGGTCACCCACCAGGCCTGCGGGTGGTCGTCGGGCAGGGTGCGGTCCCGCCAGAACTCGTAGAGCCCGGCCATGGCGAAGACCGAGCCGTCTGCGGGGGTCACGAAGTACGGCTGCTTACGGGGCCGCTTCTTCCTGCCCTCGACCTCCAGCTCCCGCTCCTCGGCCGCGGTCACCCACTCGTAATAACCGTCGGCGGGCAGGATGCAGCGGCGGGCCGAGAAGGCCTTCTTGAAGGAGGGCTTCTCGTGCAGGGTCTCCGCGCGGGCGTTGATCATCCGGGCGGCGCCCTCCGGGCTCTTCGCCCAGGACGGCACGAGCCCCCACTTCAGGACCCGCATCTGGCGAACCGGCCGCCGTGATTCCGCGTCTTTCAGGGGACGCTCCAGGATCGCGTAGACCTCCTTGGTGGGGGCCACGTTCCAGTCGGGGGCCAGGGTCTCCTCGGGCTCCCACTTCTCGACCTCGAAGGCGTCCACCAGGTCCTCGGGGCGCCTGCTCGCCGCATACCGTCCGCACATAAGTGCCACACTGCCACGTCCCACCCGTCGTCCACCGAGGAGCCCGTCAACAAAATGAGCCCCGAACTCGACCTCCTCGGCACCCAGCCGGCGCCGGCGACGTGGATCGTGGTCGCCACGGCGGTCGCCGCCCTCGCCGCCGTCGTCCCCCGCCCCATATGGCGGCTGTCCAGGAACGCCATCACCATCGCCCACGAGGGCGGCCACGGTCTGGTCGCGCTGGTCACCGGCCGCCGCCTGCAGTCGATCCGGCTGCACTCGGACACCAGCGGGCTGACCGTCTCGCGCGGCCGGCCGACCGGCCCCGGCATGATCCTCACGGCCGCCGCGGGCTACACGGCCGCCCCGCTGCTCGGGCTCGGCGGCGCCGCGCTGCTCACCTCGCACCACGTGACGCTGCTGCTCTGGCTGGCCACGGCCCTGCTCCTCGCGCTCCTGGTGATGGTGCGCAACGCTTACGGGATCTTCACCGTCCTGCTGACCGGCGCCCTGTTCCTCCTGGTGTCCTGGCTGGCGGGACCGGACGTCCAGTCCGTGTTCGCCTACGCGGCGGTGTGGTTCCTGCTGCTCGGCGGGGTACGTCCGGCGTTCGAACTGCAGGTCAAGCGGCGGCACGGCGGCGCCGGGGACTCCGACGCCGACCAGCTCTCCCGGCTCACCCACGTGCCTGCCGCGCTGTGGCTGTTCTTCTTCCACGCGGTCTCCCTGAGCGCCCTGATCGGCGGCTTCCGCTGGCTCCTGGGGTGGTGACTCCCCCGTAAAGTGAGGGCATGACCGAAAGCTCCGCGTCCACCGATCCCCTCACCGGCCTCTGGCCCGCCCCGTATGCGGGCGGCGCCGTCGACGCCACCGTCACCGTGCCCGGATCGAAGTCGGTCACCAACCGCGCCCTGGTGCTCGCCGCGCTGGCCGCCGAGCCGGGCTGGGTGCGCCGGCCGCTGCGCTCGCGCGACACCGTGCTCATGGCGGAGGCCCTGCGCGCCCTCGGCGTCAAGATCGAGGAAGGCGTGGGCCCGGACGGCACGGGCGAGGCCTGGCGGGTCCTCCCGGCCGGACTGCGCGGCCCCGCGGCCGTGGACGTCGGCAACGCGGGCACGGTCATGCGCTTCCTGCCGCCGGTCGCGGCCCTGGCCGACGGCCCGGTCCGCTTCGACGGCGACCCGCGCTCCCACGAGCGCCCGCTGCACGGCGTGATCGACGCGCTGCGCGCGCTGGGCGCCCGCATCGACGACGACGGGCGCGGCGCGCTGCCGATGACCGTGCACGGCGCCGGCGGCCTGGAGGGCGGTGTCGTGGAGATCGACGCCTCCTCGTCGTCCCAGTTCGTCAGCGCCCTGCTGCTCTCGGGCGCCCGCTTCAACCACGGCGTCGAGGTACGGCACGTCGGCGACCGGCTCCCCTCGCTGCCGCACATCCGGATGACGGTCGACATGCTGCGGGCGGTCGGCGCCCAGGTCGACGAGCCCGAGCACGGCGGCCGCCCCGACGTGTGGCGGGTGGCGCCGTCGGCGCTGCTCGGCCGCGACCTGGTGGTGGAGCCCGACCTGTCGAACGCCCAGCCGTTCCTGGCCGCGGCGCTGGTCACCGGCGGCCGGGTCACGGTGCCCGACTGGCCCGAGCGGACCACCCAGCCCGGTGACGCGCTGCGGGAGATCTTCACCGAGATGGGTGGCTCCTGCGAGCTGACCGAGCGGGGTCTGACGTTCACGGGAACCGGCCGGATCCACGGCATCGACGTGGACCTCGGCGAGGTCGGCGAGCTGACCCCGGGCATCGCGGCCGTCGCCGCGCTCGCCGACTCGCCCTCCACCCTGCGCGGCGTCGCCCATCTGCGGCTCCACGAGACGGACCGGCTGGCGGCGCTGACCAAGGAGATCAACGGTCTGGGCGGCGACGTCACGGAGACCGAGGACGGGCTGCGCATCGTCCCGCGTCCGCTGCGCGGCGGGGTCTTCCACACGTACCACGACCACCGGATGGCGACGGCGGGCGCGATCATCGGCCTCGCCGTGGAGGGCGTGGAGATCGAGAACGTGGCGACGACGGAGAAGACCTTGCCCGACTTCCCGAGGATGTGGACCGAAATGCTCGGAGCCTGAGCCATGCGGCGTTACGGGAAGCACACCGACGAGGACGACATCCGCCAGCGGCCCAACCGTAAGGGCACCCGTCCGCGCACCACGATCCGTCCGAAGCACGAGGACGCCGAGGAGGGCATGGTCCTCACGGTCGACCGGGGCCGGCTGACCTGCCTCGTCGACGACCGGGTCGTGCTGGCGATGAAGGCCCGCGAGCTGGGCCGCAAGGCCGCCGTGGTCGGCGACCGGGTCTCCCTGGTCGGCGACCTGTCCGGCGAGAAGGACACGCTGGCGCGGATCGTGCGCATCGGCGAGCGCAGCTCGGTGCTGCGCCGCACGGCCGACGACGACGATCCGTACGAGCGGGTGGTCGTCGCCAACGCCGACCAGCTGGCGATCGTGACCGCGCTCGCCGATCCCGAGCCGCGCCCCCGACTGATCGACCGGTGTCTGGTCGCGGCCTACGACGGCGGGCTCTCGCCCTTCCTGGTCCTGACGAAGTCGGACCTGGCGCCGCCGTCGGCGCTTCTGGAGCTGTACGGCGACCTGGACATCCCGTACGTCGTGGTGAACCGCGACGAGCTGTACGACGGCGCGGCGGCGGACCGGGTGCGCGAGCACCTGGGCGGCCGGGTGACCGCGTTCGTGGGGCACTCGGGCGTGGGCAAGACGACGCTGGTGAACGCGCTGGTGCCGGAGGAGCGGCGGCGGGTCACCGGTCGCGTGAACGCGGTGACGGGCCGCGGCCGGCACACCACGACCTCGGCGCTCGCGCTGCCGCTGGACAAGGCGGACGGCTGGGTCATCGACACGCCGGGCGTGCGGTCCTTCGGGCTGCACCACGTCGACCCGGCCCGGGTCATCCACGCCTTCCCGGACCTGGAGCCGGGCACGGAGGACTGCCCGCGGGCGTGCAGCCACGACGAGCCGGACTGCGCGCTCGACGCGTGGGTGGCGGAGGGCAAGGCGGACCCGGCGCGCCTGGTGTCCCTGCGCCGGCTGCTCGCGACCCGCGAGCGGCGCGAGGGCGACTGACGAGGCGGCCGCAGGGACGGCCGGGCGGGCCGCCGACGGCGGTGGCGAGGGCCCGGCCGCGGCGCGTTCACCCGTCTCGCTCACGTTTGCGGGCGCGGGCTGTTGGTAAGTGCATAATCGCACCAAGTGAGACGAAGCAGTCACCGACGGCGTGGGAGGCACTGACGATGGCGTGGCTGCTGGTGGTGGTCGCCGGCCTGCTGGAGACCGGTTTCGCGGTGTGCCTGAAGCTCTCCCACGGCTTCACCCGGCTGTGGCCGACCATCGCCTTCGCGGCCTTCGCGCTCGGCAGCTTCGGCCTGCTGACCCTGGCGCTGCGCAAGCTCGACGTGGGTCCGGCGTACGCGGTGTGGACCGGGATCGGCGCGGCGGGGACCGCGATCTACGGGATGGTCTTCCTCGGTGACGTGGTGTCCACGCTCAAGATCGTCTCGATCACGCTGGTGATCGCCGGCGTCATCGGCCTCCAGCTGTCCGGCTCGGCGCACTGAGCCCGCGGCACCCCCGCCGAGGCGACCACGTACGACAGGGCGAGGCGCAGCGTCAGCTCGCAGCCGCGGACGGCTGTCCCGGGTTCCTCCGCGAGCAGGGCCGCGGCCCGGTCCCTCGCCTGGAGCAGCAGTTCGCCCGGTGACGGTACCCCGGCGTCGGCCCGGCGCTGTTCGGGTACGGCGGCGCGGGTCCCGCTGCGCGCGGGCCGCGGAGCGGGCAGCAGTTCGCCCCATGCGCCGGTGAGCAGGGCGCGCATGAGGGGCCGGGCGGCGGCCGCGGCGACGGTCCACTCGGCGGCGGCCACGAGCCGGCGTGCGGGCGGTCCCGGCCGGGCGAGTGCGGCCTCGACGCCCCGGAGGTAGAGGTCGGCCTCGCGCCGTACGAGGGCGCGGGCGAGCCCTTCCTTGCTGCCGAACTCGTTGTAGAGGGTCTGGCGGGAGACCCGGGCGCGGGCGGCCACGTCGACCATCCGCACGGCGGACCAGGGCAGCGTGCCGAGGGCCGCGAGGGCCGTGTCGAGCAGGGTCTCTCGGGCAGTCGGCATCGTCGCCTCCCAGCCGGATCGGTTCTGCGCTCAGCGTTGACGGACGGCCACGCACTGTCAAGGGCCGCCGCGGGCCGACGCTTCTTCGGGGGATAGAGTTTCGACCATGGCCGATTACCACGACGATCTGCGTCTCGCCCATGTCCTCGCGGATGCCGCGGACGCGGCCACGATGGACCGGTTCCAGGCGCTCGACCTGAAGGTCGAGACGAAGCCCGACATGACGCCGGTGAGCGAGGCGGACCAGGCCGCCGAGGAGCTGATCCGCGGGCAGCTGCAGCGCGCCAGGCCGCGGGACGCGATCCTCGGCGAGGAGTACGGCGTGCAGGGCACGGGCCCACGCCGCTGGGTGATCGACCCGATCGACGGCACCAAGAACTACGTGCGCGGCGTGCCGGTGTGGGCGACGCTGATCGCGCTGATGGAGGCCGGCGAGACCGGTTTCCAGCCGGTGGTGGGCGTGGTCTCGGCGCCCGCGCTCGGCCGCCGCTGGTGGGCGGCGAAGGGGCTCGGCGCGTACACCGGCCGCAGCCTGGCCTCGGCGACCCGGATCGGGGTGTCGAAGGTCGGCCGCCTGGAGGACGCCTCGTTCGCGTACTCCAGCCTGACCGGCTGGGAGGAGCGTGGACGGCTCGACGGCTTCCTCGACCTCAGCCGCGCGGTGTGGCGGACCCGGGCGTACGGCGACTTCTGGCCGTACATGATGGTCGCCGAGGGCTCGGTGGACATCTGCGCGGAGCCGGAGCTGTCGCTGTGGGACATGGCGGCCGTCGCGATCGTGGTCCAGGAGGCGGGCGGCACGTACACCGGCCTGGACGGCCGCCACGGCCCGCACAGCGGGAACGCGGCGGCCTCCAACGGGCTGCTGCACGGGGAGCTGCTGAGCTACCTGGGCGGCTGAGCGGGTCCCGGCAGGCCCGTGGCGCTGCGAACGGAATCCACGCGGCGCACGTGACTGCACCTCAGCGCGCCACGCGCGCCCCCTTGTTGGGTGTCGCTCCCGGTGTCACTCTGAGACTCCCCCCTTTGTGAACTTGTGAAAGAGTTCTCGAAGTCACCGAATCGGAGGTGGTTCCCTCCATGCTCGTCCGTGACGCCATGAGCACCGTGATCCTCACCATCGGCCCGGCCCACACCCTCCGTCAGGCGGCGCGGCTGATGTCGGCGCGACGCGTCGGCGCGGCCGTCGTGCAGGACGGTGATGCCGGCGGTTTCGGCATCCTCACCGAACGCGACATCCTCAACGCCATCGGCACCGACCGGAACCCCGACCACGAGACCGCCGACGCCCACACCACCCGGGACGTCGTCTTCGCCGCCCCGACCTGGACCCTGGAGGAGGCCGCGGGGGCCATGACGCGCGGCGGCTTCCGCCATCTCGTGGTGCTCGACGACCACGGCCCGGTCGGCATCGTCTCCGTCCGCGACATCATCCGCTGCTGGCTCCCGGTGCACAGCGCCGCCTGACGAGGCGTCACACGAGGGCGCCGACGTGCGAGAGGGCCGGACCCCCGTACGCATACGGGAGGTCCGGCCCTCTTCACCTACGGCAGCGGCCGTCAGCCACGCAGGGCCTGGACCGCGGCGTCGAGCCGCTTGCCGAAGTCTTCGTCCGCCTTGCGGAAGTTGTCGATCGCGCGCTCGGCGATGTCGTCGCGGGAGACCTTGGCGATGAAGCCGGCCAAGTTCCCGACCAGACGGCCCTTCTCGTCCTCCGCCATCAGCCGGTAGAGGTCACCGGCCTGCCGGAAGTCGTCGTCCTCGGCGTGCGCGGGCGTCGGGTGGTCGCCGGTCGCACCGGACACCGGCAGCGGCTCCCACAGCGGGCGGCCGGTCTGCTGCGGGCCGCCGAAGCTGTTCGGCTCGTAGTTCTTCGCGCCGCCGTGCCGGCCGTCGTAGAGGAATCCGTCCCGTGCGTGGGTGCGGGCCTCGGTGGCGTGCGGGCGGTTGACCGGCAGGTGGTCGGCGTTGATGCCGACGCGGTAGCGGTGGGCGTCGCCGTAGGCGAAGAGGCGGCCCTGGAGCATCTTGTCCGGGGACGGGCCGATGCCCGGCACGAAGTGCGCGGGGCTGAAGACCGACTGCTCGACCTCCGCGAAGACGTTCTGCGGGTTGCGGTTGAGCTCCAGCCTGCCGATCTCGATCGGCGGGTAGTCCGCGTGCGGCCACACCCTGGTGAGGTCGAAGGGGTTGAAGCGGTAGGTCGCCGCGTCGGCCGCCGGCATGATCTGCACCTGCACGGTCCAGGTGGGGAAGTCGCCGCGCTCGATGGCCTCGCGCAGGTCGCGCTGGTGGGAGTCGGGGTCCTCGCCGGCCAGCCGGTCGGCCTCGGCCTGGGTGAGGTTCCTGATGCCCTGGTCGGTCTTGAAGTGGTACTTGACCCAGAAGACCTCGCCGGCCTCGTTGTTCCACTGGTAGGTGTGCGAGCCGTAGCCGTTCATGTGGCGGTACGAGGCGGGGATGCCGCGGTCGCCGAAGAGCCAGGTCACCTGGTGGGTGGACTCGGGGCTCAGGCCCCAGAAGTCCCACACGTTGTCCGCCTCCTGGGAGCCGGTGTACGGGTCGCGCTTCTGGGTGTGGATGAAGTCGGGGAACTTGATGGCGTCCCGGATGAAGAAGACGGGCGTGTTGTTCCCGACGAGGTCGTAGTTGCCCTCCTCGGTGTAGAACTTCAGCGCCCAGCCGCGCGGGTCGCGCACGGCGTCGGCCGAGCCCAGGCTGCCCGCGACGGTGGAGAAGCGCAGGAAGGTCTCGGTCTGCTTGCCGACCTCGGACAGGAACTTCGCCCGGGTGTACTTCGTGACGTCGGCGGTCACCGTGAAGGTGCCGTAGGCCCCGGCGCCGCGGGCGTGCACCACGCGCTCCGGGATCCGCTCGCGGTTGAAGCGGGCGAGCTTCTCCAGCAGGTGCTGGTCCTGGACGAGGACCGGCCCGCCGATGCCCGCCGTCTCGCTGTTCTGGTTGTCCGCGACCGGTGCCCCGGCCTCCGTGGTGAGCGGTCCCTGCGTCATGGTGCGCCTCCTGTCGTCGCCTGGCCCGACTCGATCCTACGATGGACTTTGTCTAAGTCAAGCCTCCATCCAAAGTCACACGGATTCGGGACTCGTCGGCGGTGGCTGTTACCCTGACTCCCATGAGTGACCTGTTGGAACGACTGCGCGGCCGTGGCTGGCGGATGACCGCACAGCGTCGCGTCGTGGCCGAGGTGCTGGACGGGGAGCACGTGCACCTGACCGCCGACGAGGTCCACGCCCGCGCCGTGGAGCGCCTGCCCGAGATCTCGCGGGCCACCGTCTACAACACGCTGGGCGAGATGGTCACGCTCGGTGAGGTGATGGAGGTCGCGACGGACGGCCGCGCCAAGCGGTACGACCCGAACGCGCACCGGCCGCACCAGCACCTGGTCTGCGCCCGCTGCGGCGCGATCCGCGACGTGCACCCGGCCGGTGACCCGCTGGCCGACCTGCCCGACACCGAACGCTTCGGCTTCACGATCTCGGACGTCGAGGTCACGTACCGGGGCATCTGCCCGAGCTGCGCGACGACCGCCTGACGCCTCCACGCGAAAGCCCCGCCGCATGGCGGGGCTTTTCCGCGTCTGCCCGCATGTCGCACCTGCCCGCTTCACGCGTACGCCTAATGCGGGAACGACGAAGGCCCGGATCGTCGAGACGATCCGGGCCTTCGTGCTACTGAGTAGCGGGGACAGGATTTGAACCTGCGACCTCTGGGTTATGAGCCCAGCGAGCTACCGAGCTGCTCCACCCCGCGTCGGTGAACCCAACCTTACGGGACCGTTCGGAGCAGAGCAAATCGGTTAGGCGGGTGAACCATGTGAGCCGCGTTACGCCGTGAGCACCCCGTGACACAGGGGCGTGCCCGGGACACAGGGGCGTGTCGGGACCCAGGGGGGCGTCCGGCTCACGCCGTCAGCTCCTGGTGCAGCGCCTCGCTCAGGCGCGCCGCGCGCTCCGCCACCTCCGCCGGGCCCAGCTCCACCGCCCGGTCGCACCAGCGGCGGCCTTCGGTGAGCTCGCCGCGCCGGGCCGCGAGCAGCGCGAGCCGCAGCGCGGCCCTGCCGTGCCCGGCGTGGGCGGCGCGGGTCCACCACAGGGCCGCCTCCCGCTCCGCGCCCTCGCGGGCGAGCAGCAGGCCCAGGTTGAACGCGCCGTTGCGGGAGCCGGCCTCGGCCGCCTCCCGGTACCAGCGGGCGGCCTCCGCCACGTCGCCGCGCCCGGCGGCGAGCATGCCGACCCGCACCTGGGCACGGCGGTGGCCCTGCTCGGCGGCCCGCTCGTACCACTCCTCGCACTCGCTCTTCTCCTCGCGCGGCGCGCCGAGGACGGCCGGACCGGGGGCCGGGCGGCGTGCGTCGAGGACGGTGGCCAGCCGGTAGGCGGCCTCGGCGCTGCCGCCGCCCGCCGCGCACCGCAGATGGCGTTCGGCGGTCTGCTCGTCGCCGTCGCGCAGGCGCGCGATGCCGACCTGGAGGGCGGCCTCGGTGTGCCCGGCGGCGGCGGCCCGCTCGTACCAGGCGAGCGCGGTCCGGTCGTCGTCCCGGCCGGCGTGGAGGATGCCCAGGTTGAAGGCGGCGTCGACGCTGCCGGCCTCGGCGGCCTTGGAGAACCACGGCTCGGCGCCGTTGGCGTCCCCGGCCTGGAGCAGCAGCACGGCGAGCGCGTTGGCCGCCTCGCGGTGCCCGGCGTACGCGGCGCGCCGGTACCACTGCTCGGCCTGCGCGGTGCGCTCCTGGGCGGCGCAGAGCAGCCCGAGGTTGTAGGCGCCGTTCACGTCGCCCGCGTCCATGGCGGCGCGGTACCAGCGCTCGGCGGTCTGCTGCTCACCGCGGGCGGCGTGCAGCGCGCCGAGCGCGTTGGCGGCGTTGCCGTCGCCGTCCTGGGCGGCCCGCAGCCACCACACGGCGGCGCTCTCCTCGTCGCCGGCGTCGCGCAGCAGGAAGGCCAGGGCGCAGGCGGCCTTGGCCTCGCCGTCCTTGGCGGAGGTCAGGTACCAGCGGCCGGCCTCCTTGAGGTCGCCGCGCTTCTCCAGGATCGCCCCGAGGTGCAGGGCGGCCCGCCGGTGGCCGCGCGCCGCGGCCTGCCGGAACCACTGCTCGGCCTCGGCGAGGCCGTCCGCGTCGCCGGCCGGGGCGCCTCCCGCGGCCACGAGCGGGCCCTCGCCGCCGGCCGCCGGGCTCGCGCCGGTGCGGGCGCCGCCCGGGCGCAGCCGGGTGCCGGTGTCGTACGCGTGGGGCCCGCGGGACGGCTCGGTGGCCCGCCGCTCCAGAGCGAGCGCGAGCCGGTACGCGGCCTCGCGGTGGCCCTGCTCGGCGGCGGCGCGCAGCCAGCGCTCGGCGCCGACGTCGCTGCGGTGCTCCAGGAGGTCGGCGAGGGCGTACGCGCCGAGGGCGTGGCCCTGCTCGGCGGCCTGGCGCAGCCAGTACTCGGCGGCGGGTTCGTCGCCGCGCTCCCGGTGGTGCCGGCCGAGCGCGTGGGCGGCCGGCGCGGAGCCGGCGACGGCGGCGACCCGCCACCAGCCGGCGGCCTCGTCCGGGTAGCCGCGCTGGTGGAGCAGGACGCCCAGGTTGTTGGCGGCGGCGCGGTCGCCCTGTGCGGTGGCGCCGCGCAGATAGGGCTCGGCGCCGTCCAGGTCGCCGCGGCGCAGCAGCAGCGCGCCCAGGACACTCATGGACGCGGCGTCGCCTTTCTCGGCGGCGAGGCGGTGGCGGGCCTCGGTCTCGGCCTCGGTCTCCTGCTCGGCGGTGGTGTCGACGGCCGCACCGACGGCTTCTGCGGCCTCGATGATCTCGTCTGCGGCGTTTCCGGCATGCCGCTGCACAAACCGCCCTGTCTCCAACAGAGTTGCCCTGTCCCCCATAAATACCATCGTCGCACCACCTGCAACCCGCGTACACCTGGTATACCGCAGCCAGTGAGGTCACTTCAGCGTTTTGTCGACATGCCCACAGAGAGACAAGTCAAACACGACTCGCCCCAACTCGCCCCATCCCTACCGCCCTTCGGGCCGGTCGCGCCCCCGGACACACGCCGAGGGCCCGAATCCTTACGGATCCGGGCCCTCGTACTGAGTAGCGGGGACAGGATTTGAACCTGCGACCTCTGGGTTATGAGCCCAGCGAGCTACCGAGCTGCTCCACCCCGCGTCGGTAACGCAACCGTATCACGACGCGGAGTGAAGCCCTGACCGGTTATCCGCTCCCGGTGGTCGCCGACGGGCTCGGGGACGCCGACGTGCTCGGGGTCGCCGACGGGCTCGCCTGCGGCGCGGGCTTGGTGCCGCCCGTGCCGCCCGGTCCCGTCTGGAGCTTCGCTCCCGCCTCGGCGGCCCGCTGGAGCGCGTCCTGCAGGGCCTCCTGGGCCTTGCCGTACGCCGCCCAGTCCTGCTTCTGCAGCGCCGCCTCGCCGTCGTCGAACGCCTTCTGCGCGTCCGCGATGGCCTGCTTGAGCGCCGCGTCGTTCGTGGCCGGCTGCGTCGGCGGCTTGGTGCCCGGCGGCTGCGGGGCCGGCGGCTCCGCACCCCTGACCCCGAACACCGCGTTCAGCGATGCCGTCAGGTTGTCCTCGAACACCGTGGTGTCCTTGGTGGTGTCGCCCTTCGGCTGGTCGGCGTCCACGTAGGACACCGCGACCTTCTTCAGCAGCGGGTACTGCGCGTTGCGGCCCTGCGCGTACACCGGCTCCACGTAGAGGAAGCCGCCGTCCAGCGGGACCGTCAGCAGGTTGCCGTAGATGATGTCGGAGTCGGCGCCCTTCATGTCACGGACGAACGTCGCCACCGACGGAAGGCTGTTGAGCTTGTTCTGGACCTGCTCGGGTCCCGGCACGTCCTCCGTGACCGACAACAGCCTTATCCGGCCGTAGTCCTTGCTGTCGGCGTCGGCGTCCACCGCCATGAAGGCGCCCAGGTTGGGCCGCCCGTTCGGCGTGAACGTCGTCGTCAGCGAGAACTTCTGCGACGTGTCCCCGGGCATCTTGATGCTCAGGTAGTACGGCGGGACCGCGTTGCCCTCCTTGTTGGTCGGGTCGTCCGGCACCTGCCAGGCGTCCGAGCCGCTGTAGAACTGCGCCGGGTCCTGCACGTGGTAGCGGGTCAGCAGCTCGCGCTGGACCTTGAACATGTCCTGCGGGTAGCGCAGGTGGGCGAGCAGGTCCGGCTTGATCGCGGAGCGCTCCTTGACCGTGCCCGGGAAGGCCTTCATCCAGGTCTTCAGGACCGGGTCCTTGGTGTCCCACTGGTAGAGGGTCACCGTGCCGTCGTACGCGTCGACGGTGGCCTTCACCGAGTTGCGGATGTAGTTGACCTGGTTCTGCTGGGCGACGACCGCGCGCTGCTGGTTGCCGACCGTCAGGGCGTCCGCGGTGCTCTCGCCCAGCGTGGTGCGCGAGGCGTACGGGTAGCCGTTGGTCGTGGTGTACGCGTCGACGATCCACTGGATCCGGCCGTCGACGACCGCCGGGTAGGCGTCGCCGTCGATGGTCAGCCACGGCGCGACGGCCTCGACCCGCTCCTTGGGAGTGCGGTTGTAGAGGATCCGCGAACCGTCGCCGATGGCCCCCGAGTAGAGGATCTGCGGCTCGCTGAACGCGACCGCGTAGGCCGCCCGGTTGAAGGTGTTGGAGAGGCTGACCCCGCTGTTGCCCTGGTAGCTGGTGGTCTTCTCGCCGTTGTCCTCGTAGTCGAGCTCCTTCTGGGGCCCGCCCACGATCGAGTACTGGTCGGTCTTCTCGCCGTAGTAGATGCGCTGCTCGTACTTCGGGAGCATGCCGGTGGTCGGCAGGCCCTGCTCCGTGAAGACCGGGGAGCCGTTGGCGTCCGTCTGGGTGCCGGTCGCCATGATGGCGCCGTAGCCGTGCGTATAGGTGAAGTGGTCGTTGATCCAGTTCCGCTTCGGGATGCCCTTGATGTTGAGCTCACGCAGACCGACGACGGTGTCCTTGCCGCTGTAGCGGTCCACGTCCAGGGTGAGCGGGAACTGGTAGTACTTCCGCTTCTGCTCCAGCTGCTGGAAGGTCGGCGAGACGACGTTCGGGTCGATCAGCCGGTAGCTGGCCGCCGTGTCCGCGTCGGCGCGCAGCTGGTCCTTCGCCTTCACCGTCGACTTGCCCGAGTAGTCCTCGGCCTTGGCGGAGTCGATCGCGTAGGCCTTGCGGGTCGCGTCGATGTTCTTCTGGATGTACGGCGCTTCCTTGGCCTGCTCGTTCGGCTGGACCTGGAACTTCTGCACGATCGCCGGGTACAGGCCGCCGATGAGGATCGCCGACAGCACCATCAGGCCGAAGCCGATCACCGGCAGCTGCCAGGTGCGCCGCCACAGCGTCGCGAAGAACAGCGCCGCGCAGATGACGGCGATGCAGAACAGGATCGTCTTCGCCGGCAGGTAGGCGTTGGCGTCCACGTAACGCAGACCCGTCCAGTTGCCGGTCGCCTTGAAGTCGCTGGACTTCACCGCGAGCCCGTACCGGTCGAGCCAGTAGGCCACGGCCTTCAGGGACACGAAGACGCCGAGCAGCACCGAGAGGTGGCCGGTCGCGGCGGCCGTCGCGCGGGCGCCGGGGCTGGTGATCCGCAGGCCGCCGTACAGGTAGTGGGTGAGGGCGGCGGCGATCAGCGAGAGGACGGTCGCGGCGAAGCCGAAGGCCAGCAGGAAGCGGTACCAGGGCAGGTCGAACGCGTAGAACGCGACGTCGAGCTGGAACTGCGGGTCCTTCTCGCCGAACTGGACCCCGTTCACCCACATCAGCCAGGTGCGCCACTGCCCGGAGGCGGAGGCGCCGGCGATCAGGCCGATCAGGGCGGTGACCGCGAGCAGCACCCACTTCTTGAAGGGCGCGAGACCCATCCGGTACCGGTCGAGGCTCTGCTGCTCCAGCGACATCGCGCTCAGCGGCGGCCGCAGCCGGTACGCCAGCCAGATGTTCAGGCCGACGGCCAGCGCCATCAGCAGACCGAAGACCAGGAACAGGCCGATCTTCGTCCACAGCGTGGTGGTGAACACGGACGAGTAGTGGACCGAGCGGAACCACAGCCAGTCCGTCCAGAACCCGGCGAACATCACGAACGCCATGCCGAGAACCGCCAGGACGCCCAGCGTCATCAGCAGCGTACGGGCGCGCCGCGACGGCCGGCCGACTCTGATCCTTGGCCCGGAAGGACCTGTGCCGCCTCCGCGGTCCGGCATCTGGAAAGCCAACGTGCGCCCCTCGAGGTTGATGCGTCGAATGCGTCGATAAGCAGGCTCCGCGATCGTAGAGCCCACTGATGCAACTTACTGAGGCTTTACCTAGTTCCCGTCTTCGGGGGAAGAGGAGGCAGGATATTGCCCATGTCCAACCTTTCCCCCTCCGGCCCTCCGATGGCCGCGAGCCCCCTCACCCGCGCCGTGCTCGAGATCGACGAGTACGCGTCGGGCCTCGGCTGGGACCGGCCGGCCCGGCTCTTCGCCCTGGTCGACACCGCCCGGCTGCGCGCCCAGGAGCCCGCCCTCGCCTCGCAGCTGGGCGCCGGCGGCGACGCCGCCGCCACCACGTACACGCCGATCGAGCAGGACGAGCTGCCGCCCGGCAAGCCGCTCGACGAGTTCCTCGGCACCATCGCCTGGCCCGACGCCGTGGCCGGCTGCGCCCTCACGGTCGAGCGGCAGATGCTGCCGCCGTCCGCCGAGGCCTCCGTGCCGAAGGACCTGAGCGAGGCCCAGCTCGCCAAGTGGGTGGCCCGGCACCCGGACCGCCAGGAGGTCCGGATGACGGTCGCGGTGCTGCGGGACGGGGCGCGCGAGGCCGCGATCCGGCTGCGCGAGAAGGACTCGCCGAGCGAGGTCCTCACCGGACCCGACCTGGTTCCGGGGCTCGCGGACGCGCTGGCGGCGACCTTCGAGTCGTGATCCCGGGGCCCGTCCGGCCCCGGGCCTGATCCGCCGGCCTAGGGCCTGTCCGGCGGATCAGGGCCGAATAGGCCCTAGCTCTTGGAGCAGCTGGGCAGCGACTTCGTGTCGCCCTTGCGCAGCTTCTCCAGCGACTTCGTCGCGTCGTCGATGGTGTCGACCTTGACGAGGGTGAGGCCGGCGGGCGTGTCGGAGGCGGCGGCCGCGCAGTTGTCGGCGGGCGTCAGGAAGTACTCGGCGCCCGCCCGGCGCGCGCCCACCAGCTTCATCTCGATGCCGCCGATCGGGCCGACCTTGCCCTTGTCGTCGATGGTGCCGGTGCCCGCGACGAACTTGCCGCCGGTGATCGAACCCGGGGTCAGCTTGTCGACGATGCCGAGCGCGAACATCAGGCCGGCGCTGGGGCCGCCCACGTCGGCCAGCTTGATGTCGATGGTGAACGGGAAGACGTGGTCGGTGCCGGCCTGGATGCCGACGATCGCCCGGTCGCCCTCCTCCGCCTTGGCGGTCCTGATGACCACCTTCTCGGTCTGCGTGGCGTCCTTGTGGGCCTTCTCCGCGGCGGCCGCCGCCTTGGCCGGGACGATCGTGAAGACCACGTCCTGGCCGGGATCGCGCTTGGTGACCTGCTTGGCCACGTCACCGGGCTCCTTGACGGCGACGCCGTCCACGGCGCGGATGACGTCGCCCGCGTGCAGCTTGCCCTCGGCGGGAGTGCCCTTGACGACGGTGGCGACGACCACCCGGGTGGTCACCGGGATGTTCAGCTCCTTGAGGGCGGCGACCTTGGCGCTCTCCTGGGACTGGCTGAACTCCTCGGCGTTCTCCTGGCTCGACTCCTCCTCGGTCTTGCCGTCCGGGTAGAGGGTGTCGTGTGGGACGACGACGCTGTCGTGGGCCAGCCAGCCGTAGACGGCCTCGACCGCGTTCATCCGGTAGTCCGCGCCGGTGACCCGGACCGTCGTCATGTTGAGGTGACCGTCGGTCGGGTACGTCTTGCGGCCCGAGATCTGCAGGACCGGCTCGCCACGCGCTTCACCGAGGGTGTTCACGGTCGGGCCGGGGCTCATCTCCGAGTACGGGACCGGAATGAGGACGCCGACGCAGAGCAGCGTGATCAGGACCAGGGTGGAGGCGAGCATCGTCGCGGTGCGGCGTGGCATGGAACGACAGTACGGGACTGGTCTGTGAGTGCACCCCTGGGGCGGTCCGTACGTGATCAGCCGGTGGTCGTCGCCGGGGCGGTATCACGCTCGGGCAGCGCCGAAGCGGAAGCGGCGGTCGCGGGGCCGGGGGTGCCGGTGGCGCCGGCATGGGACCGCTCCATGGCGTCCCGGAACCGCGCGTAGCCCGCGAGCTCGGCGACGTCGCCTATCGTCTTGTTCCGCGACGCCCAGCTGCCCCATATCGCCGCGCCGACGACGGCGAAAAGCGGAATCAACAACCAAACCAGCACTGCCATCCCGACCTCCCATCCCCAGTGGTCACCAGTGAGTTGATCAGCAGATTATTCATCCGCGGAACCAACGCTCACGCGCGGGGGCCGGTTACGCAAATCGGGCCGTTCGACTACAGGTGGTCGGCGTGGCGACTTGCCGGAAAGTGTGCGTGGGTAACCCTCGGCCGGGGGGGGGGACCAAGACAAGGGGTGGAGGCTCAGCAGGCGCCGACCCACTCCTCGGTGCCGTCCGAGAACTTCTGGTGCTTCCAGATCGGGACCTCGTGCTTGAGGTCGTCGATCAGCTTGCGGCAGGCCTCGAAGGCCTCGCCTCGGTGGGGGCAGGAGACCGCGACGACGACCGCGAGGTCACCCACACGGAGGTCACCCACACGGTGGACGGCGGCCAGGGCGCGGACCGGGTAGTCCGCCACCACCTTCTCCGCGACGCGACGCAGCTCGGCCTCGGCGCTGGGGTGACAGGAGTAGCCCAGCGCGTCCACGTCGGCGCCGCCGTCGTGGTTGCGCACCGTGCCGACGAACAGGGTCGTGCCGCCCGCCGCGTCGTCGCCGACCGCGCGGAAGACCTCGTCGACCGAGAGCGGCGTGTCCCGGATCGCGAGGAGCTTGATCGGGTCGTCCGCGGCCCGCTCGCCGGGGTGGTCGCCGTGGGCGTGGTTCTCTGCCATGGCTCCATCGTGCCGTACGGCACCGACAGCGCGGAATAGCGCTTTCCGCCGGTGGCGCGCGACCCTCCGTAGGAGGGTCCTACAGGCCGCGCCGCTTCCGCATCTGCCGGACCAGGGCCGCCGTGCCGAGCAGCGCCACCGTCGCGCCCGCGGCGCCGGCCGCCGTCGCGTCCTTGCGGCCGAGGCGGCGACCGGCGACCGTGTGCCGGCCCTGCACCTCCTCCAGGAGCGCGGCGAGCACCTCCTCGTTGGTCCACTGCGGCCGCCAGCCCGCGTCGTGCAGCCGCCCGACGCTCACCACCCACGGGTGCATCGTGTACGCGAGGTCGCCCGCCGGGGACGGGGTGAGGCCGATCCGGTGCAGGCGGGCCGCCGCGCCCAGGGCGACCGCCGAGGGCAGCTCCATGCGCCGGATGCCGGAGAGCTCCTCGACCTCCTCCTGTTCCAGCCAGCCGTCGCAGCCGACCGCGAACTCGCCGTCGACCTTCTCAAGGGCCGCGTACTCCAGCGCGCTGACCAGGTCGTCGACGTGGCAGAACTGCCAGGTGGGGCGCGATCCGGCGACGACGAGCAGCCGCGGCGACTCGAAGTAGCGGGTCAGCGCCGTGTCCGTACCGCCGACCAGGACCGCGGGGCGGACCACCGTCACGTTCAGGCCGGGGTGGGCGCGCGGGGCGCGGCGGGCGAGCCGCTCGATCTCCAGGAGGTCGCCGACGCCGGTGGCCTCGGCGGTGGCCCGCAGCTCGGCGTCCTCGGAGAGCGGGATGTCGTTGTCGGGCAGCGCGCCGTAGACCATCGCCGAGGTGCACAGCACCACCCGGTGCACGCCGGCCGCCGCCGCGGCGGTCAGGACGGTCTGGGTGCCGCGCACGTTGTACGCGGTGCGCGCGGCCGGGTCGGTCTCCAGGTCGAGGTCGACCGCGAGGTGCACGACGACGTCCGCGCTGCGCAGCTTCTCGGCGATGGCCGGGTCGCGCACGTCGAGGATGTGCCACTGCGCCTCGGACACCTCGCCCCGGCGCTCGTCGATCGCGATGACCTGCTTGACCTCCTCGGACTCGGCGAGGCGCCGGGTCAGGAGGTCGCCGACGCCGGACGCGGCACCGGTGACCGCGACGACGGGGCCGCGCGCGGCGGACCGGGTTGAGTGGTTTCGCGCTGCGCGAACCTGAGGGTCAGGGGAACTCACCGGGCGTCTCCAGCGGTTGTCTTCAGTACGTACCCGAATGACGCGTGCGTACCAGGTGGCGTCCATCCTGCCCCAGGCCACGGCCCGGCGGAGCACCGAGCCCGGATCCGGTGCGGATGTCAGGTGGTGGCTCGCCGGTCGGGCCGGATCAGGGAGGGGCGTCGCGAGCCCGGCCCGACCGGTGAGCCACCACCTACGCTGGTGGTGTGGAGTCGGGGAGGCGAGCCGAGCCGAGAGCCCGCCGTCGGCAGGAGCCGGCGGCCTGACGAGCCGAGGAAACCTGTGAGTGACACCCCATTCGGATTCGGCCTTCCGCCGGAGGAGCCGGAGAGCGGCGACGAAGGCAAGAAGAAGGACCCCGCCGGAGGTGGCCAGGGGTCCGGTGGTCAGGGCGACAACCCGTTCGGGGCGAACCCGTTCGGTTTCGCCATGCCGGGCATGGGCGGCCAGGGCGGCGCGGACAATCCGTTCGCCGCGATGTTCGGCAACCTGAACCCGCAGGACCTGGGTGCGGCCTTCCAGCAGCTCGGCCAGATGCTCAGCTACGAGGGCGGCCCGGTCAACTGGGACATGGCCAAGCAGATCGCGCGCCAGGTCGTCGCCCAGGGCACGGCCGACGGCACCAAGGACGCCAGCGTCGGCCCGGCCGAGAAGGCGGCGGTCGAGGAGGCGGTGCGCCTGGCGGACCTGTGGCTCGACCAGGCGACCTCGCTGCCCTCCGGCGCCGGCACGGCCGTGGCCTGGAGCCGCGCCGAGTGGGTCGAGGCGACCCTCCCGGCCTGGAAGCAGCTGGTCGACCCGGTCGCCGAGCGGGTCGGCGCGGCGATGGGCGACGTGCTGCCGCAGGAGATGCAGGCCATGGCGGGCCCGCTGATCGGCATGATGCGCTCCATGGGCGGCGCCATGTTCGGCCAGCAGATCGGGCAGGCCGTGGGCGTGCTCGCGGGCGAGGTCGTCGGCTCGACGGACGTCGGCCTGCCGCTGGGCCCGGCCGGCAAGGCGGCGCTGCTGCCGCTGAACGTGGCGGCCTTCGGCAAGGACCTGGGCGTGCCGGCGGACGAGGTCCGGCTGTACCTGGCCCTGCGCGAGGCCGCCCACCAGCGGCTCTTCGCGCACGTGCCGTGGCTGCGCTCGCACCTGTTCGGCGCGGTCGAGGGCTATGCCCGGGGCATCAAGGTCGACACCTCCAAGCTGGAGGAGGCGGTGGGCCAGCTGGACCCGACCCACCCCGAGCAGCTGCAGGAGGCGCTTCAGCAGGGCATGTTCCAGCCGGAGGACACGCCGGAGCAGAAGGCGTCCCTGGCCCGTCTGGAGACGGCCCTCGCGCTGGTCGAGGGCTGGGTGGACGCCGTGGTCCACGAGGCCGCGAAGTCCCGGCTGACCTCGGCGGACGCGCTGCGTGAGACGCTGCGCCGGCGCCGGGCGACCGGTGGTCCCGCCGAGCAGACCTTCGCCACGCTGATCGGCCTGGAGCTGCGTCCGCGCCGGCTGCGGGACGCCTCGCGGCTGTGGGCCTCGCTCACCGACGCGCGCGGCGTGGACGGCCGGGACGGCCTGTGGGAGCACCCGGACATGCTGCCGACGGCGACCGACCTGGACGACCCGGACGGCTTCGTACACCGCGAGCACATGGACTTCTCCGAGCTCGACAAGATGCTGGGCGAGGCGGCCAAGGGCGACTCCGAGGGTTCCCGGGACGGGGACGACGAGAAGTGAGCCTGCGCGACGACGCGATCCTCGTCCTGAAGGGGTACGAGGACCAGCCGGAGCTCCGTGACGTCTATCTGGAGCACCTGGCGGAGCACGAGGACGGCATGTACAAGCCGTGCACGGCCGGTCACCTCACCAGCAGCGCGCTGGTGATCGACCCCACGCGCGGGCAGGTCCTCCTCACCCTGCACCGGAAGCTGAACATGTGGCTGCAGATGGGCGGCCACTGCGAGCCGGGTGACCCGACGGTCGAGGCGGCGGCGCTGCGCGAGGCGACGGAGGAGTCCGGCATCGCGGGTCTGAGCCTGCTGCCCGGCGGTCCGGTGCGGCTGGACCGGCATCCGATCCCGGCGCCGTGCCACTGGCACCTGGACGTGCAGTACGCGGCGCTGGCCCCGGCCGGGGCGGCGGCGGAGATCAGCGACGAGTCGCTGGACCTGCGCTGGTTCGGGTACGACGAGGTGGCCGACGTGGCGGACACGTCGGTGGTGCGGCTCCTGGAGGGCACGCTGAAGCGCCTGTGACACATGGGCGCCTGTGAGGCACGGGTAAGGGGCGGTCGCCATGGCGACCGCCCCTTACCCGTGTCGTCACGGCTCAGTTCCAGGCGTTGTTCTGGTTCTGGGCGCGCGAGCCGTGCTGGCCGACGCCGAACTGGGCGGCGACGCCCTGGCCGAGGGCGGCGTTCTGCGGCGGCATGACCTCGCTGGGCTGGACGAGGGCGAAGCCCTGACCGAGGAAGCTGAGCTCCCAGCCCTCGCCGGTGTTGCCGCGCCGGCGCATGACGCTGCTGTTGACCGTCTGGGCCTGCATCTGCACCCGGAGGCCGGTGGACCAGGCGACGATGGCGTCCGCGTCGACGCTGACGTACTTCTCCGGGGTGACCTGCATCATCAGCGGCTGGCCCGAGGTCATCAGGGCGACCTTGCCGCGGCCGGAGATGTTCAGCTGGTACTTGCCGGTGCCGGAGATGCCGTACTGGCTGTCCACGGCGATGACCTCGGTGTGCAGCGTCGAGTCGAGCGCCAGCACGTACGAGCTGTCGACGGTCAGGCCCTCCTGCTCGACGTCCACGACGTGGATGTACTGGGCGAGGTTGGCGAAGTAGACCGTGCCCTGCCCGGAGCAGCGCATCAGGTCGAGGCCCTCACCGGTGCGGGCGCGGGCCCGGCGCTGGTTCGGGGTCTGGTACTCGCCGTCGAAGTCGACGAGGCCCTGGTAGGCGACCATCGCGCCCTTGCGGGCCAGGATGTCGTCCGAGCCGCCCAGGGTGACCCGCAGCAGCTGCGGGTTCTGGATGACGTAGCGGTCCTGGCTCTGCTGTTCGGCGTGGTTGAAAAGCGGGCTCTGCATGGTGTGTTCTCGCTCCCCCTCAGCCCCGGACCCGCAGGCGGTCCGTGCTGTCCTCGCTCGGCTGTACGACGACGATGCCCTGGCCCGAGAAGGCCATCTGGTACGCCTCGCCGCTGCCCCGCCCGATGAGCGAGCCGGCCTTGAAGCTGCGCTTGCCCTTCACCTTGAGGGCCGGCGACCAGGCGACGAGCGCGTCAGGGTCGACGTAGGTCTCGTCCTCGCCGCGGCCGCAGTCGACGACGATCGGCGTGCCGCGGGAGGTGAGGGCGACCCAGCCGGTGCCCGCGATCTCCACGTTGAACAGGCCCTGTCCGGCGAACTTGGCGAGTCCCTTGACCCGCTCGACGCCCCACTGGAGGTGGGCGTCGAAGGCGAGCACGTTGGTGCCGTTGACGGAGATCGAGTCGTTCTGGAGGTTGATCACGACGACGTCGGCGCCGTAGTCGGCGAGGTAGAGCAGACCGTCGCCGGAGCACTTCATGACCGGCGCGCCCTCTCCGGTGGCCCAGGCCTGCGCGACCTGGCGGAGGGCGGGCGGGTTGGGCTCGTAGCTGATGAAGCCCTCGTAGGCGACCATCGAGCCGGTGCGCGCGTACAGGTCCTGGCCGGAGGCCATGGCGACCTTCAGCATGGAGCGGCCGTGGTTCTCCATCCGGGCCGTGATCGGGGTCGGGGCGTAGCCCGCGAGTTGCTGGTTCATGGTTCCGGGCTCCTTCAGACCTCGTAGGGCTGGACGACGATGAAGTTCCCGGGAGCGCCCCGGAACTGGAGGTTCACGGTCTCTCCGCTGTGGCCGGGGTACGCGTTGCGGCGCAGCCTGACCTGGCTGGAGAGGATGACCTGGGAGGCGGCCGACCAGGCGACGACGGCGTTGCAGTCGGCGAAGGTGGTCGGCGTGACGGGCAGCACGACCGGGATGCCGTGGGTCTTCACGACGACGGTGCCGGTGCCCTGGAACTGCATGGTGAACAGGGCGCCGCCGGGGATGCCGTGGCCCTCGATGCGCCGGACCTCGTGCTGCAGCGACTCGTCGAAGGCGAGGACGTTCTCGGCGGAGACGCAGATGGCGTCGCCCTGGAGCTCGATCGGGTGCAGATGGGCGCCGTCCTCGGCGAGGAAGACCTGGCCGCGGCCGGTGCAGCGCATCAGCTGCATCTCCTGGCCGGTGGCGTTGCCGACGATCCGGCCGGTGAACCCGGCTCCCTTGTGGGCGAATTCGACCTTGCCCTGGTACATGACCATGGAGCCCTGCCGGGCCAGGACGGGAACGCCGCCCATGGCCAGGTCCACCCGCATGAGCTGCTGGTTCTGCGGGGTCCAGCGGGCACCGGTCGCGGTCTCCTTGTACGGCGCGAGCGCGGCGGCGAGCCCGGCGCCACCGGCCGGGACTCCCTGGGGCACGCCCTGCGGCACAGCCGGCTGCTGCGGGAACTGCCCGGGGACCTGACCGTACTGCGGCTGCTGCCCGTAGGGCGGCTGCTGGCCGTACGGGGCCGGGGCGGGCTGCCCGTAGGGGGCGGGCGCGCCGTGCGGCGGCGTCTGGCCCGGGACCTGGCCGGGCACCTGGCCGAACTGCGGCTGCTGCGGCGGCTGGCCGTACGGGCCCGGGGCCGGGGCGGGCGCCTGGGGCGCCTGCGGGGCCTGGGGCGCCGGAGGGGCCATGGGCGCGGCCATCGTCGGCGCGGCGTGCACGGGCGCGGGAGCCGGTGCGGGGGCGGGCGCGGGCGCGGGCGGGGCGCCGAACGCGGGCGCGGGGGCCGGCGCGGCCGGGGCCGGGGCG
>NZ_JBHXTJ010000036.1:0-75046 GCF_042677525.1 Streptomyces sp. NPDC127114 | reverse complement strand
ACCGGCACCCGACACTTCACCCCCTGAGCCGCGCCGCTGGGAGGCTGGGAGGGCCCCCCGACCCCCCGGGGACCGCCGGCCCCTCCGCGTGCGGCGGCCGGACGTGACGCCGGCGATTCCGCCGGTCGAGTGGACTCTGTTCTAATGGGTTGCTCTTTTGTCGGCGGCTGGTCCATGGGGGCGCGGTGTTGGATGTGCAGAGCAGTTCCGCGGCGGAGCCCTCCGCCCCCGAGGCCGTCGGCGACGCGCCGGACGGCGGTCTCGCGCCGGCGCCCGCGCTGCCGTACGCGATCGTCGCGACCGTCCTCGGCGCCCTGTACTTCCTGTACTCCTGGGTGCAGTACACGCGCTTCCGCACGCCCTCCTGGGACCTCGGGATCTTCGAGCAGTCCGTCCGCGCCTACGCAGAGCTGCGTGCGCCGATCGTCGACATCAAGGGGCCCGGCTTCCTCATACTCGGGGACCACTTCAGCCCGGTGACGGCGCTCCTCGCGCCGCTCTACTGGGTGTGGTCCTCCCCGCTCGCCCTGCTCCTCGCCCAGGCGGCGCTGTTCGCCGCCTCCGCGGTCGTCGTCGGCCGCACCGCGCAGCAGGTGCTCGGCAGCCGGGCCGCGGGCATCTCCCTGACCGTGGCGTACGGGCTGTCCTGGGGCCTCCAGGAGGCGGTGAAGTCCGACTTCCACGAGATCGCCTTCGCGGTCCCGCTGCTCGCCCTGGCCTGCCGGGCCCTGCTGCTCGGCCGCTGGAACGCGGCGGTCGGCTGGTCCGTGCCGCTGGTCCTCGTCAAGGAGGACATGGGCCTGACCGTCGCCATGGTCGGCGCGGTCCTCTTCGTGAAGGGCCAGAAGCGGCTCGGCGCGGCCCTCGCCGGCTTCGGGACGGCCTTCTTCGCGCTGACGGTGCTCGTGCTCATCCCGGCGGCGAGCCGGGTCGGCCAGTACGACTACTGGGCCAAGATCGAGAAGGGCGGGGACGGCGCCCAGGTGTCCTTCCTGGACTCCGTGCTCGGCGCCTTCCAGCACGGCGAGAAGTGGGAGATGCTCCTCTTCCTCGTCGGCGTCACCGGCTTCCTCTGCCTGCGCTCCCCGCTGATGCTGCTCGTGCTGCCGACCCTCGCGTGGCGCTTCCTCTCCCACGACCCCAACCACTGGGGCATGTTCTGGCACTACAGCGCGATCCTCATGCCGGTGGTCTTCCTGGCCCTGGTCGACGCCGTCCGCGAGGTGCGCACCTCGCCGCGGCCCTGGCTCGTGGCGTACGGGAAGGTGGCCGTGCCCGTCGCCACGGCCGTCGCGCTCCTGCACGCCCTGGACATGCCGCTGCGCGAGCTGACCCGGCCCGAGACCTATCGCACGGACGCCCGCACGCTGGACGCGCGGCGCGCGGTGGCGGCGGTGCCGGAGGGCAGCAGCGTGGAGACCAACGTGACGCTGATGGCCCACCTGACCGGCGACCACACCGTCTACTGGGTCGGCGGCGCGCAGGGCGTGAACCCCGACTACCTGGCCTTCGACCTCAACTCGGGCTGGTCCCAGCCGGTCGCCGACCCGGTCGGGCTCGCCGCCCAGCTGCACCCGGAGGCGCGGTACGCGGTGGCCGAGCAGGCGGGGCAGTTCGTGGTGCTGAAGCGGCAGTGACGAGCGGAGCGCCGCACGCGCGCACGCGGAAGGGGCCGGGTTCCCGTCGGAACCCGGCCCCTTCCGCGTACTGCTTGCTCGCCGCGAGCGTCAGAACTGCTGGCGCTGGCGGTTGAACCAGGCCGCGCCGTCCGACTTCGCCGCGAAGACGACGACCAGGATCGCCATCACGGTGTGCGCGAGGCCGATCAGGACGAACGGGTAGATGCCGAGGACGGCCGTGATGACGCCGAAGACGATGGCGGTGACGCGGACGCCGTTGCCACCCGAGCCGAACTTCGCGCCGAGCACGATGGCCAGGACACCCCAGGCCAGGATCAGCAGCGCGACCGCCCAGACGGCGCCGGCCGACCAGTCGGCGACCTGCTGGAACTGCACGTCGTCCTTGAGGGCCGGGTCGTTCTTCGCGGCGGAGACGCCGACGGCGGCGAGGGCGGCGAAGATCGCACCGATGACCTGGAGGCCGCCGATGACGAAGAGCATCACGCGGGCCGCCTTCAGGCCGCCCGGCATCTCGGTCGGGCCGGCCGGGTAGCCGCCGTACGCCGGGGCGGCCGGGTAGCCGTAGCCCTGCTGCGGCGGGACGCCCTGCGGGGCCTGCTGGGGGTAGCCGTAGCCGGGCTGCTGCCCCTGCTGCTGGCCATAGGGGTTGTTCGGGTCGCCGAAGCTCATCGGGAGACTCCTCCGTTGGTTCCTGTGCGGGGACGACGCGGCCCTGCGCGGAGGAGATGTCACCACGTGTTTCACGACGTATGAGCGGTTTTGCCCCCCGGCACTGCTCGCGGCACTGCGCAGATCATCGTGGTCAGAACGTCCACTTCTTGTCCAGTCGATAGGCAGCGCAGTTGTGCAAGTGCAATCTCCGGTTCCGAATTGGAATCCGGCGGGGGTCATCCGGGAGGATGGCCGCATGAGCGCCCAGATTCTCGATGGCAAGGCCACCGCAGCCGCGATCAAGTCCGATCTGACCGCCCGTGTGGCGGCCCTCAGGGAGCGGGGCGTCACGCCCGGTCTCGGCACGATCCTGGTCGGCGACGACCCGGGCAGCCAGAAGTACGTCGCCGGCAAGCACCGCGACTGCGCCCAGGTCGGCATCGCCTCCATCCAGCGCGAGCTGCCCGCGAGCGCCACCCAGGAGGAGATCGAGGCGGTCGTCCGGGAGCTCAACGAGGACCCGGCGTGCACCGGCTACATCGTCCAGCTGCCGCTGCCCAAGGGCATCGACGAGAACCGCATCCTGGAGCTGATGGACCCGGCCAAGGACGCCGACGGTCTGCACCCGATGAACCTCGGCCGGCTGGTCCTCAACGAGCCCGCACCGCTGCCCTGCACCCCGTACGGCATCATCCAGCTGCTGCGCGAGCACGGCGTGGAGATCAAGGGCGCCGAGGTCGTGGTCGTCGGCCGCGGCGTCACCATCGGGCGCCCGATGCCGCTGCTGCTCACCCGCCGCTCCGAGAACGCCACCGTGACGCAGTGTCACACCGGCACCAAGGATCTCGCGGCGCACCTGCGGCGCGCGGACATCATCGTCGCGGCGGCCGGCGTGCCGCACCTGATCAAGCCGGAGGACGTGAAGCCGGGCGCGGCCGTGCTCGACGTCGGCGTCTCCCGCAACGACGAGGGCAAGATCGTCGGCGACGTCCACCCCGGTGTCGCCGAGGTGGCCGGCTGGATCTCCCCGAACCCCGGCGGTGTCGGCCCGATGACCCGCGCCCAGCTCCTCGTCAACGTCGTCGAGGCCGCCGAGCGCGCGGCCGGGGTCCGCTGACCGTGTCCTCCTCCGACGCCTCCGGCGACCCGGAGACCCCGGAGGAGCCCGGCGAGGGGGGCGGTGGCGGCACGGCATCGCGCCGGCACCCCCGGGCGAAGCTCACCACCACGACCGCCCGGCCCGAGGGCGGCGGCCGGGCGGCGCCCGGCGACGCGTCGGCGCCCGCGCGCCAGTGGCCGCTGCTCACCGTGCTCGGGATGGCCGCGCTCGGACTGCTGATCGTCGGCACGGACCTGTTCCCGCAGGCGTTCCGGATCGGCACGCTGCTCGTCGGGGCCGCGCTGCTGACCGGCGCCGTGCTGCGCCGGACGACGCCCTCGGTCGGCATGCTCGCGGTGCGCTCGCGCTTCACGGACATGATCACGTACGGAGTGATGGGCGGGCTCATCGTGCTGCTGGCGCTCATGGTGCAGCCGGAGCCCTGGCTGCGGATCCCGTTCCTGGAGGACGTCCTCCACCTCACGGTCACCTGACGCGGGCCGGAGCACCGGTCCTTCGGCCACCCGGGATCAATGGGTCACCCGAAACGGTGACGGCGCCCGTCCTCTCCCCCGTGGGAGGACGGGCGCCGCTGCGATCAAGGGTCATGTACGTGCCAACGTCGGTTCAAGGTCCGCCGGGCCGTTGTGGCACGGAGGTGACGGAGGTGACCATTCCGCTACGTGTCCGGTACCCGGGTGGCAGTGAGCCGCACCACAAGGGGGTGGAGGTGCGCGGGTGCCCGGGTCCGATAGCCTGACGCCGGATATCTCTTCACGTCGAGACATCGATCGATCACGAAGGGACGTCCAGCCTCCGGGGCCTCCTCAGGGGCAAGGGAAACCCCACCGCCAGCTGTCTTACGGAGATCGCCATGACCCGCACTCCCGTGAATGTCACCGTGACCGGCGCGGCCGGCCAGATCGGCTACGCGCTGCTGTTCCGCATCGCCTCCGGCCACCTGCTCGGCGCGGACGTGCCGGTCAAGCTGCGCCTCCTCGAGATCCCGCAGGGCGTCAAGGCCGCCGAGGGCACCGCCATGGAGCTCGACGACTGCGCCTTCCCGCTGCTCAAGGGCATCGACATCTTCGACGACCCGAACAAGGGCTTCGAGGGCGCCAACATCGGCCTGCTCGTCGGCGCCCGCCCGCGTGGCCCGGGCATGGAGCGCGGCGACCTGCTCGCCGCCAACGGCGGCATCTTCAAGCCGCAGGGCGAGGCCATCGCCGCCCACGCCGCGGACGACATCAAGGTCCTCGTCGTCGGCAACCCGGCCAACACCAACGCCCTGATCGCCCAGGCCAACGCCAAGGGCGTCCCGGCCGAGCGCTTCACCGCCATGACCCGCCTGGACCACAACCGCGCCCTGACGCAGCTGGCCCAGAAGACCGGCTCCTCGGTCACGGACATCAAGCGCCTCACCATCTGGGGCAACCACTCCGCGACCCAGTACCCGGACATCTTCCACGCGGAGATCGCCGGCAAGAACGCCGCCGACGTCGTGAACGACCAGGCGTGGCTGGCCGACACCTTCATCCCGACCGTCGCCAAGCGCGGCGCCGCGATCATCGACGCCCGTGGCGCGTCCTCCGCCGCGTCCGCCGCCAACGCCGCCATCGACCACGTGTACACCTGGGTCAACGGCACCGCCGAGGGCGACTGGACCTCCATGGGCGTTCCGTCCGACGGCTCCTACGGCGTCCCGGAGGGCCTGATCTCCTCCTTCCCGGTCACCTGCAAGGACGGCAAGTACGAGATCGTCCAGGGCCTGGAGATCAACGACTTCTCCCGCGCCCGCATCGACGCCTCCGTCAAGGAGCTGTCGGAGGAGCGCGACGCGGTCCGCGAGCTCGGCCTCATCTGAGAGCGGCACCCGTGACGTGACGGTGCCCCCGGCCGCTCCGGCCGGGGGCACCGTCACGTCGTCCTCGGGCCGGTGTCGTCCTCGGACCGGTGTCGTCTTCAGGCCGTCTCCGCCGTCAGGCCGGCGGTCAGATCCGCGCTCAGGTCCGCGAGGTGCGTGAGCGTGCGGCGGAGCAGGCCCGGGCCGAAGGTGATCCGCGTGGCGCCCAGCCGGCCGAGCTCGGCGAACGGCGGGTCGCCCGGCCGGGCCAGGAAGTTGAGCGGGCCCTCGACGCCCGCCGCCCGCAGCCGGGGCAGGTCCTCGGGCGGCGCGAGGACCGGGAAGACGCAGTCCGCGCCCGCCTCCCGGTAGAGCACGGCGCGCTCGGCGGCCTCCTCGGCGGTCCCGCGGTGGAGGTACGTGTCGACGCGGGCGTTGACGAAGAGCGCGGGCCCGGCCGCCGCCCGTACCGCCGCGAGCCGTTCGGCCTGTTCGCGCGGGTCACGCAGCCGGTGGCCGGAGCGGTCGGAGTCCTCCAGGTTCAGCCCGACGGCGCCGGTCTCCAGGACCCGTTCGACGAGCTCGTCGGCCGGGAGCCCGTAGCCGTCCTCCAGGTCGGCGCTGACCGGCACGGACACGGCCCGCGCGATCCGCGCCACGGCCGCCAGCATCTCCTCCGGCGGGGTGGTGCCGTCCGGGTTCCCGAGCGCCGCGTCGATCCCCGCGCTGGGCGTGGCCAGAGCCGGAAACCCGGCCTCCTCGAAGACCCGCGCCGAGGCCGCGTCCCACGGCCCCGGCAGGACCAGCGGCCGCTCGGCGGGCCGGCCGAGGTGCAGGGCGCGCAGGACGTCGACGCGGGAGGAGCCGCCGGCGGGCCCGGTGAGGTCCGCGCTCATCGCTTGTACGCGCCCGGCGCGTAGTGGCCCGGCGTGAAGCGGCAGGTCACGGCGATCCGGTTCCAGGCGTTGATCGTCACGATCGCGCCGATGAGGTGCGCCAGCCCGGTCTCGTCGAAGTGGCGGGCGGCCTCCGCGTACACCTCGTCGGGCACGAAGCCGTCGGTGAGCACGGTGACCGCCTCGGTCAGGGCGAGGGCGGCCAGCTCGCGCTCGGTGTAGAAGTGCCGGGACTCGCGCCAGGCGGACAGCTGCACGATCCGCTGGACGCTCTCCCCGGCCGCGAGCGCGTCCTTGGTGTGCATGTCCAGGCAGAAGGCGCAGTTGTTGATCTGCGAGGCGCGGATCTTGACGAGCTCGTACAGCGTCGGGTCCACGTGCTTCGACGCGGCGATCTCCAGGCCGATCATGGCCTTGTAGAACTCGGGGTGCCGCTCGGCGAAGGCGAGCCGGGGCGGGTGCTCGGGGGCGAGTGCGGCCTGTGTCGGGTCCTGCGGGGCGGCGGTCGTGGTGGTGGTCATGCCGACGACCGTACGGTCGGGATGGCGCCCGGGTATGGTCCATTCCCATGGCGGATGACTGGGCCACTTTCGGCGCCGACCTGCACCTGGAACTGCGCGGGCACGGCCTGCGCGACGGGCTGATGAACGCGCTGCGGGAGGCCGTGCGCAGCGGGCGGCTGGCGGCCGGGACCCGGCTGCCGTCCTCGCGTTCCCTCGCCGTCGACCTGGGCGTCGCCCGCAACACCGTCGCCGACGCGTACGCGGAGCTCGTCGCCGAGGGCTGGCTGACCGCACGTCAGGGCTCCGGGACCCGGGTGGCCCCGCGCTCGGCGCCCCGGCCGGCGGCGCGCCGCGCGGCCCCGTCGGGCGGCGCCGCAGCCGTCACACCGGCGGCGGGGAAGCCCGCGTACAGCCTCCGGCCCGGCACTCCCGACGTCGGCTCCTTCCCGCGCGCCGAGTGGCTCAGGGCAGCCCGCAAGGCGCTCACGGCCGCGCCCCACGAGGCCTTCGGCTACGGCGATCCGCGCGGCCGGATCGAACTGCGCACGGTCCTCGCCGAGTACCTGGCGCGGGCGCGTGGTGTCCACGCGCGGCCCGAACGGATCGTGGTCTGCTCGGGGTTCGTGCACGGCCTGATGCTCATGGGCCAGGTGATGCGGGACCGCGGGGTGCGCGAGGTGGCCGTGGAGTCGTACGGCCTCGACGTCCACTGGGACCTGCTCGGCCGCCAGGGCATCCGGATGCCGGCCCTGCCCTTCGACGAACGCGGCACCCGGACCGAGGAGCTGGGGTCGGGCGCGCTGGGCGAGGTCGGCGGCGTCCTGATGACGCCCGCCCACCAGTTCCCGACGGGCGGCGCCCTCCGGCCCGACCGGCGGGCGGCCGCCGTCGACTGGGCGCGGGCCTCCGGCGGTCTGATCCTGGAGGACGACTACGACGGGGAGTTCCGCTACGACCGCCAGCCCGTCGGCGCCCTTCAGGGACTGGACCCGGAGCGGGTGGTCTACTTCGGCACCGCGAGCAAGTCCCTCGCGCCCGGCCTGCGGCTCGCGTGGATGGTGCTGCCGGAACACCTGGTCGACGAGGTCGCGGCGGCCAAGGGCGTGGTCGACTGGATGTCGGGAGTCACCGACCAGCTGACCTTCGCCGAGTTCCTGGCCTCCGGCGCGTACGACCGGCACGTCCGGGCCATGCGGCTGCGCTACCGGCGGCGGCGAGACCAGTTGGTCGCGGCGGTCGCCGCATCCTCGCCCGGAACCCGCGTCAGCGGCATCGCGGCCGGGCTGCACGCCGTCCTCGAACTCCCTGAGGACACCGAGGAGTCGGTGATCCGCGCGGCGGCGTTCCAGGGGCTCGCCCTGAACGGCGTCAACCGCTTCCGGCATTCGACCGTGCCGCGTACCCGCGACGCCCTCGTCGTCGGCTACGGCACCCCGACGGACAGCGCGTGGTCGGGCGCGCTGGACGCCTTGTGCAGGGTGCTGCCGTAGGGGCGTTGGTCGTTGGGCGTCGGGCCGTAGTGCCGTTGGGGTTGCCCTCCTGCTCGTCTCTGCCCGTCTCTGCGCGGCCTTGTCCAGCTCTGTTCAGCCCTTGAGTTCCGCTTCCGCCGCTTCCACGGCCGGGGCCTCGCCGAAGCGGGCCAGGGTCAGTGAGCCCGCGACCGCGACGGCGAAGCCGAGGAGGGCGAGCCAGCCGAGGCCCTCGCGGGTGCGGTCGCCGAGCCAGACGACGCCCGCCAGCGCGGGGCCGATGGTCTCACCGAGGACCAGGCCGGCGGTCGCTGTGGTGACCGAGCCGCGCTGCAGGGCGGAGGTGTAGAGCAGGAACGCGCTGCCGCCGCCGACGAGGAGGGCGTACAGGGCGGGCTCGGTGAGGTCGACCGAGTCGATCAGCCGTACGGCGACCTCGACCACGCCGAAGCCGAAACCGCCCGCGAGGCCGAGGGTCAGGGCCCGCGGCCGTTCCGGGAGCCGGCCGGCCGCCGCCCCGACGACGAGCACGCCGAAGGCCGCGGCGAGCAGACCCCACTCCAGCACGTCACCGGGGCTGTCGTGGCCCTCCCTGCCGGAGGCGAGCGCCAGCATCGCGAGCCCGAGGCACACCACCGCGACCGCCGCCCACTCGACACGGCTGAGCCGCACCTTCAGCATGCGCGAGGCGATCACCGCCGTGACGGCGAGACTGGCCGCGAGGGAGGCCCCGACCGCGTAGATCGGCAGCGTCCGCAGCGCGACGATCTGGAGCACGAAACCGAGCCCGTCCATGCCGAGCCCGGCGACGTACCGCCACTGCCGCAGGGCCCGCCACAGCAGCGCCACGTCGACCCCGCTGCCCGTGCCGGGCTCGGCGGCCCTGGCGCCGAGCGCCTGGAAGACCGAGGCGGCCCCGAAGCAGACGGCGGATCCGAGTGCGCACATCATCCCAAGAAGCACGAAAGGGACTCTAGTGCGACGGGGATCGGACGGGCGTTCACGCCGGGCCTACACTGTGCGATCGCAACCGAGCGTGGCCGCCGCCCCGCCCGGAGAACAGGGGAGACAGGGGAGGACAGGGTCATGCGCAGACTGCGGTCGACCACGGTGGTACTCGGTGGAGTGGGCATGCTCGCGGCAACGCTCACCGCCTGCTCCTCGGAGCCCGACCGGCGCTGCGTCGACCCGGTGACGTACAAGGAGCTGCCGGACTACAAGTGCGACGGCGACGGCAGCAGCGGAAGCAGCAGCAGCTCCAACGGCCGCTACTACTACGGCGGCTCGTCCAGCAACGGCAAGGTCAGCGGCGGCAGCTTCGACAGGTCCGCGGTCGACAGCGGCGGCTTCGGCGGCCACCACTCCTCCTCCGGCGGCTGATCCGGCCGTGGAGCGCCACACCATCGAGCCCCGCCCCGGCTGGCAGCAGACCGTCGAGGAACAGGGCCTGATCTACCCCCTGACCCGCTACCCCGACGGCTCGCTGCGCCCCTACTGGGACGAGAGCGCCTACTACGCCTTCAGCCTGCCCGAGGTCGAGGCGCTGGAGGAGGTCGTCGAGGAGCTGCACGCCATGTGCCTCGCGGCCGCGGCGCACATCGTCGAGAAGGACCGTTTCGCCGAGCTCGGCATCACCGATCCCCGGCTCGCCGCCCGGGTCGCCGAGTCCTGGCGCCGCCGGGCCGAACTCCCCACCGTCTACGCCCGCTTCGACCTGCGCTACGACGGTACGGGCCCGGCCAAGATGCTGGAGTACAACGCCGACACCCCCACCTCCCTGGTGGAGGCCGCGAGCCCGCAGTGGTTCTGGATGGAGGAGCGCTTCCCCGGGGCCGACCAGTGGAACTCGCTCCACGAGCGGCTCGTCGACGCCTGGAAGCGGCAGGCCCACCTGCTGCCGCCCGGCAGCCCGGTGCACTTCGTCCACTCGGACGGCGACGAGCTCGGCGAGGACCTGATGACGGTCGCGTACCTGCGCGAGACCGCCCAGCAGGCCGGGCTCGCCACGGAGGCGCTCTCCGTCGAGCGGATCGGCTGGGACCGCATCTCCGGACGCTTCGTCGACGACCGGCTCCGCTTCATCCGCGCGTGCTTCAAGCTCTACCCGTGGGAGTGGCTCACCACGGACCGCTTCGGCCCGCACGTCCTGGACACCCTCGACAACGGCGGCGGCACCGGCACCACCTGCTGGATCGAACCCGCCTGGAAGATGCTCCTCTCCAACAAGGCCCTCCTGGCGATCCTCTGGGAGCTGTACCCGGGCCACCCGAACCTGCTGCCGGCCTACCTGGACGGCCCGCGCGAACTCGCCGCCGCCGGCGGCCCCGGCTACGTCTCCAAGCCGCTGCTCGGCCGCGAGGGTGCGGGCGTGACCCTGCACGAGCCGGGCGCGGCGGCGGTGGCGCGCGAGGAGCCCTGCGTCTACCAGGAACTGGCCCCGCTGCCCGACTTCGACGGCAACCGCGTGGTCCTCGGTGCCTGGACCGTCGGCGACGAGTCCGCTGGGCTCGGGATCCGGGAGTCGGCGGGGCCCGTCACGGACGAGTACGCCCGTTTCATCCCGCACGTCATTCTGTGACGTAGTCCCTGAGGGGCGCGGCCTTCAGACCGGCCGCCTCGGCCGCGTCCAGGACGCGGCGGAGGTCCTGCTCGACGGTCCCGTTGAAGTGCAGCAGCACGATGTCGCCCGCCTTCAGCCGGGGCATCGGTACGGGATCCGCACCCCAGGTGGTCAGGTCGTACGTCCACGTCACCAGGGCCTTCGCCCCGCAGGCCCGCGCGGTCGTCCGGGTCGTCGCGTCGTACGCGCCGTACGGCGGGCGCAGCAGCCGCGGCCCGTCCCCGAACTCGGCGAGGTGCGCCTCACGCGCCCCGCAGACCTCGGCCTTCTGCCCCGCGGCGTCGAGCGTCGTGAGGTCCGGGTGGCTGACGGTGTGGTTCTCGACCCGGGAACGGCCCTGGTCGAGCAGGCCGTGGAAGTAGCCGGAGTCGTACGAGTACGCGCCCGGCAGCAGGAACAGCGAGGCGGGCACCCTGCGGTCGAGCAGGAGCCTCGCGGCGCCCGGGTCGTGGTTCCAGCCGTCGTCGACGGTGATGAAGACGACCGGGTCGGCGGTCTCGACGCGGGAGACGACGGGCACGGGCTCGGGCCACGCCGCCGCGGGGGCGGCATGGGCGGAGCCGGACAACGCGCCGAGCAGCGCGAGCGGGACGAGTGCGGCGATCGCACCGCGCAGGGCGCGGCGCAGACGGGGTCTCGACATGGCCGCAACATTGGCCTAGACCAACTGCCCTGTCAACGGGTGGAGTTGCCCACGAACCGGACCCGGCGCATCCACCCACCGGCCCTGACGGACCCGGCGACGCCGACGATGGCGGTGCCGGTGGTGCTGGCGGCGATGGCGATACGAAGGGGTTCGGCCCGACGGCGGGTGGGCGCCGGGGCCGGAGGGCCCCGGGGCCGCGCCCCCGAGCCACGGCCCGCCCCCGGATGACCCCCTACGAGCCGACGGGGCCCACGGCCCGGCCCGCACGCGGCCGGCGTGCGCAGAGGACACGGCCTGCGCACGCGGCCCGCGCGCGCAGGCCGCCGCCAGGGGGCGCTCACCGTCCGCGCGCGCCGCCGAAGCACGCGGACGGACCGTCACCCCTCCGTCAGCACCGCCCGCAACTGCTCGAGCCCCCAGTCCAGGTCCTCCTTCGAGATCACCAGGGGCGGCGCGATCCGGATCGTCGACCCGTGGGTGTCCTTCACCAGCACACCCCGCTCCATCAGCCGCTCCGAGATCTGCCGCCCCGTGCCCTTCGAGGCCGCGATGTCGACGCCCGCCCACAGGCCCCGCCCGCGCACCTCCTCCACCGCGCCGCCGCCCACCAGCAGCTTCAGCTCCGCGTGCAGGTGCTCGCCCAGCTCCGCCGCCCGCTGCTGGTACTCGCCCGTCCGCAGCATCGTGATCACCTCGAGGGCCACCGCACAGGCCAGCGGATTGCCACCGAACGTCGAGCCGTGCTCGCCCGGCCGGAACACCCCGAGGACGTCCCGGTCCGCGACCACCGCCGACACCGGCACCACACCGCCGCCCAGCGCCTTGCCGAGAACGTAGACGTCGGGCACCACGTCCTCGTGCTCGCACGCGAAGGTCTTGCCCGTGCGGCCCAGGCCCGACTGGATCTCGTCCGCCATGAACAGCACGTTCCGCCGCGCCGTCAGCTCCCGCACGCCCCGCAGATAGCCGGGCGGCGGGACGAGGACGCCCGCCTCACCCTGGATCGGCTCCAGGAGCACGGCCACCGTGTTCTCCGTGACCGCCGTCTCCAGTGCCGTCAGATCGCCGTACGGCACGATCTCGAAGCCCGGCGTGTACGGGCCGTAGTGGTCGCGCGCCTCGTGGTCCGTGGAGAAGCTGACGATCGTCGTCGTCCGGCCGTGGAAGTTGTTCCCCGCGACCACGATCTTCGCGTGCCCGTCCGGCACGCCCTTCACCTCGTAGCCCCACTTCCGCGCGGTCTTCACCGCCGTCTCCACGGCCTCCGCGCCCGTGTTCATCGGCAGCACCATCTCCTTGCCGCACAGCTCGGCCAGGCGCGTGCAGAACTCCCCGAACCGGTCGTGGTGGAAGGCCCGCGAGGTGAGCGTCACCCGGTCCAGCTGCGCCCGTGCGGCGTCCAGCAGACGCCGGTTGCCATGACCGAAGTTGAGCGCCGAGTAGCCGGCGAGCATGTCGAGGAAGCGGCGCCCCTCGACATCGGTCATCCACGCCCCCTCGGCGGTGGCGACGACCAGGGGAAGCGGGTGGTAGTTGTGGGCGCTGTGCGCGTCCGCGGCAGCGATCTCGTCTTGCGTCTTCGACACGGGATCTCCGTTCGTCCTGCGGCTGGGGAGGGTGTGGCTCCCTTTTCTTATCGTCGCTCACATGCCGGACCGGGAAACCTGCCGTGACGGCGCGCCCGCTAGTCTGGGAACACGCACGGCGACTGGCGCACGGGGAAGCGACCCCGGGGGAGCCGTGCGCGGCAGACCACACGAGGTGCCGCTCGCCTGGGCATCACGGAACCGTCAGGTCCCGTGTGGCGCCGTGCGGCACCCGCACCGGGACCTCCTGCCCGGAGGAACGAACGCCATGAACCTTCCCGCCCACCACCCGGCACTCGCCGCCGCCGACCCCGAGCTCGCCGCCCTCGTCGGCGCCGAGGAGCGGCTCCAGGCCGAGACGCTCCGGCTCATCCCGAGCGAGAACTACGTCTCCGCCGCCGTCCTCGAGGCCTCCGGCACCGTCCTGCAGAACAAGTACAGCGAGGGCTACCCGGGCCGCCGCTACTACGAGGGCCAGCAGAACATCGACCAGGTCGAGAGCCTCGCCATCGAGCGCGCCAAGGCCCTCTTCGGCGTCGACCACGCCAACGTCCAGCCGTACTCCGGCTCCCCGGCCAACCTCGCCGTCTACCTCGCCTTCGCCGAGCCCGGCGACACCGTGATGGGCATGGCGCTGCCCATGGGCGGCCACCTCACCCACGGCTGGGGCGTCTCCGCCACCGGCACCTGGTTCCGCGGCGTCCAGTACGGCGTACGCCAGGACACCGGCCTCATCGACTTCGACCAGGTCCGCGAACTCGCCCTCGCCGAACGCCCGAAGGTCATCTTCTGCGGCGGCACCGCGCTGCCCCGCACCATCGACTTCGCCGCCTTCGGTGAGATCGCCCGCGAGGCAGGCGCCGTGCTCGTCGCCGACGTCGCCCACATCGCCGGCCTGATCGCCGGCGGCGCCCACCCGTCCCCGGTCGGGCACGTGGACGTGATCTCCACGACCACGCACAAGACCCTCCGCGGCCCGCGCGGCGCCATGCTGATGTCCCGCGAGCAGCACGCCAAGGCCCTCGACAAGGCCGTCTTCCCCGGCCTCCAGGGCGGCCCGCACAACCAGACCACCGCCGCCATCGCCGTGGCCCTGCGCGAGGCGGCCCAGCCCTCCTTCCGTGACTACGCCCACGCGGTCGTCGCCAACGCCAAGGCCCTCGCCGATGCCCTGCTGGCCCGCGGCTTCGACCTGGTGTCCGGCGGCACCGACAACCACCTGATCCTCATGGACCTCACTCCCAAGGAGGTCCCCGGCAAGGTCGCCGCGAAGGCCCTCGACCGGGCCGGGATCGTCGTCAACTACAACACCGTCCCCTACGACCCCCGAAAGCCCTTCGACCCCTCCGGCGTCCGCATCGGCACCCCCTCGCTCACCTCCCGCGGCCTGGACGTCTCCCACATGCCCCAGGTCGCCGACTGGATCGACCGCGGTGTCACCGCCGCCGGCAAGGGCGACGAGGACGCCCTCGCGGTGATCCGCGCGGAGGTCGCCGACCTCATGGCCGCCTTCCCGGCCCCCGGCCTCCCGACCTGACCGGTCGGGCCCCCCGCCGCCTCCGTCCTGCCCTTACCGGGCGGAGGCGGCGATGCGTATCGCCTCCGTCCGGTCGGCCACGCCCTCCAGACGGAGGGTGAGCGTGCCCCCGCTCCTCGTCCAGAGCAGCGTGGGGCCCGCCGGGCGGACCGACGGGGCCCAGCCCGAGCCGGCGGAGTCCGTCATCGGGAAGGTCAGCAGATGCGGCCGGGCGAACCAGTAGGCCTCCGTGCCGTCCGGCAGCGCCACCCACTCCGGCGGCACCCGCACCTGCTTGCCGAAGCCGACGTCCAGCCGCGCCGGGAACTCGTCCAGCCGGACCGCGCCGCCCTCCGCCGTCCGCCAGCACAGGCCGATCACGCCCCGCGGAGGGACGCCCGTCACCGTCGCGGCGTCCGGCTCACCGAGCGCCCCGGGTATCAGCGGCGTGAAGCCCGCCCGGCGCCCCGCCTCCGCGAGCGGCACCGGGTTCCGACAGCCCGGCACCCCGGCCGCCGCACCGGGCGCGGCCGGCGCCCCCGGCTCGTACCGCACCGCGACCCCGCCGAAGCCCAGCCACTCCACCACTGTCGCCCGCACCGGAGGAGTGAGCACCACGACCATCAACAGCCCCGAGACCGAGGCCACCAGCGCTTTCCACCACCGCCGCAGCCACGCCCACCGGGCAGGCGGCGGCGGGGGCGCCGGTGCTGGCACCCGCTCGGCCAGGAGCTGGGCCAGCACCCGCTCGGCCATCGTCGGCCCGTCGACATCGGGCACCCTCAACGCCCGCCCGAGCTCCCGCAGCTCCTCCTCCAGTTCCCGCTTCGACTCAGCCATGCTCCTCACCTCCCTTCAGCACCGTCCCCAGCCTCTTCAGCGCCCGGCTCAGCCGGGACTTCACCGTCCCGCGCGGCCAGCCGAGGGCCTCGGCCGTCTCCGCCTCGTCCAGCTCCAGCAGATAGCGGTGCACCACCACCGCGCGCTGCTCCTCGCCCAGCGCGTCGAGCGCCACGAGCAGGCGTCTGCGCCGCTCGTCCTCCTCCAGCGCCACCGCGGGATCCGCGCCCTCCGGTATCAGCGGCTCGCCCGCGAGCAGCTCCGCCTCCCGCCCGGCCACGGCCCGCTGCCGCCCCGCCGAGCGCAGTGTGTTCCTCGTCTCATTGGCCACGATGCTGAGCAGCCACGGCCGGAACGCCGACCCGTCCCTGAAGGCGCCCAGCGAGCGATACGCCTTGAAGAACGCCTGCTGCACCACGTCCTCGGCGTCCGCGCCCGCCCCGCAGGCCACCGCGGCCCGCAGCGCGACCCCGGTGTGGGCGCGAACGAGCTCCGCGTACGCCTCCGGCTCTCCGGCGCGCACCCGTGCGATCACGGCCCCCTCGTCGACGACGACTCGGCCCCCCTCCCGGGTCCCCTCCCTCGTCCTCACATCTCTGATACACCGGCAGTCCGGGATCGGTTCCCACACCTGAGAGAATGATGAGCATGGCCTCTGATCGACCTCGTGTGCTCTCCGGAATCCAGCCCACCGCAGGCTCGTTCCACCTCGGCAACTACCTCGGCGCCGTCCGTCAGTGGGTCGCGCTGCAGGAGTCCCACGACGCCTTCTACATGGTCGTGGACCTGCACGCGATCACGGTCCCGCAGGACCCGGCCGAGCTGCGCGCCAACACCCGGCTCGCCGCCGCCCAGCTGCTCGCCGCCGGCCTCGACCCGGAGCGCTGCACCCTCTTCGTCCAGAGCCACGTGCCCGAGCACGCCCAGCTCGGCTGGGTCATGAACTGCCTCACCGGCTTCGGCGAGGCCTCCCGCATGACCCAGTTCAAGGACAAGTCCGCGAAGCAGGGCGCCGACCGCGCAACGGTCGGCCTCTTCACGTACCCGATCCTCCAGGTCGCCGACATCCTGCTCTACCAGGCCCACCAGGTCCCGGTCGGCGAGGACCAGCGCCAGCACATCGAGCTGACCCGCGACCTCGCGGAGCGCTTCAACGGCCGCTTCGGCGAGACCTTCACGATCCCGGCGCCGTACATCCTCAAGGAGACGGCCAAGATCTACGACCTGCAGGACCCGTCGGTCAAGATGAGCAAGTCGGCGTCCACCCCCAAGGGTCTGATCAACCTCCTCGACGAGCCGAAGACCACCGCGAAGAAGGTCAAGAGCGCGGTCACCGACACCGACACGGTCATCCGCTTCGACCCGGAGAACAAGGCCGGCGTCTCCAACCTGCTCACGATCATGTCCGTGCTCACCGACACGTCGGTCGCCGACCTCGAGAAGAGCTACGAGGGCAAGATGTACGGCGCCCTGAAGACCGACCTGGCCGAGGTCATGGTGGACTTCGTCACGCCGTTCCGGACCCGCACCCAGGAGTACCTGGACGACCCGGAGACGTTGGACTCCGTGCTGGCCAAGGGCGCGGAGAAGGCCCGCGCGGTCGCCGCCGAGACGCTGGCGCAGACCTACGAGCGGATCGGCTTCCTGCCCGCCAAGCACTGAGCCGGACGCCGGCCGGCACCGGTCCGGACACCCGGCCCGGCACCAGGTCCGAGGACTCTGGCCCAAACGGTGGTGCAGGCCGCACACTGGCGGCTGCACCACCACACACATTTCCACGCACGACGGACGACGCACGACGGAGGAGAACGACGTGGGGACCGTAACGCTCGGCGTTTCGATCGCGGTCCCGGAGCCTCACGGCAGCCTGCTCCAGGAGCGGCGCGCGGGCTTCGGGGATCCCGCCGCGTACGGCATCCCGACCCACGTCACCCTGCTCCCGCCGACCGAGGTGGACGAGGAGCGGCTGCCGGAGATCGAGGCGCACCTCGCCGGCATCGCCGCGCTCAGCGACCCCTTCACGATGCGGCTCGACGGCACCGGCACCTTCCGGCCGCTCTCTCCCGTCGTCTTCGTGAAGCTCGTCGAGGGCGCCGTCGGCTGCGACCGGCTCCAGCAGCGGATCCGCGACGCGGCCGGCCCCGTCCCGCGCGAGCTGCAGTTCCCGTACCACCCGCACGTCACCGTCGCCCACGGCATCGCCGACGAGGCGATGGACCGCGCCTTCGAGGAGCTCTCCGGCTACCAGGCGACGTGGACCTGCCGCTCCTTCGCGCTGTACGAGCAGGGCGCGGACGAGGTGTGGCGCAAGCTGTGCGACTACGAGTTCGGCAGCGGCCGGACCATCACGGCGGTCCCGGCGCAGGGCGGCAGCCCGGTCGACGCGCCGGCCACGACACCGGCGGTCTGAACCGGGAGCCGGAGCCGGAGCCGGACGGGGCCCGGACTCGGACCGGACCTGGACCGGGCCCGGACCTGACTCGGACCCGGACCCGGAGCCGCGCCCGTACGGCAGTCACACCGCCAGTCGCCGCGCAGATCTCCGGTCACGTCGTCGGTCAGGTCGCCGGTCACGTCGTAGGTCGTCGGCCAGATCGCCGGTCTCGCCGTCGGTCACACGGGCAGACGCCGGAACAGCGGTCGCGGCACGTGCCGCAGCGCAGACATCACCATGCGCAGCGCGCCCGGCACCCACACCGTCTCCGAGCGGCGCCGCAGCCCCAGCTCGATCGCCGTCGCGACGGCCTCCGGCGTGGTCGCGAGCGGCGCCTCCTCCCGGCCCGCGGTCATCCGGGTGCGGACGAACCCGGGCCTGACCACCATCACGTGCACGCCCGTGCCGTGCATCGCGTCCCCGAGCCCCTGCGCGAAGGCGTCCAGCCCGGCCTTCGACGAGCCGTAGATGAAGTTCGCCCGCCGGGCCCGCTCGCCGGCCACCGACGACAGCACCACCAGCGAGCCGTGGCCCTGCGCCTGAAGGGCCTGGGCGCAGACCAGACCGGCCGATACGGCACCGGTGTAGTTCGTCTGGGCGACCCGTACGGCCGCGAGCGGGTCGGACTCGTCGCGCACCTGGTCGCCGAGGACGCCGAAGGCGAGCAGCACCATGTCGACATCGCCCTCGGTGAAGATCTTGCCGAGCCGCTCCTCGTGCGACTCGGTGTCCAGCGCGTCGAACGGGACGGTGCGCACCTCCGCGCCGAGGGCGCGCAGCGAGTCGGCCGCGGCGGTGAGGGCGGGGGAGGGACGGCCGGCCAGCCACACCGTACGGGTACGGCGGCTGATCAGCCGGCGGGCGGTGGCGAGGCCGATCTCGGAGGTGCCGCCGAGAACGAGCAGGGACTGGGGTGCGCCGAAGGCGTCCTTCATGGCGTTCAGCCTCCAGGGAGGGAGCGGGACGGGAGAGGTCGGAGGAGGACGGGAGGGGACGGGGCAGCGGGAGGCGGGGAGGGACGGGACGGCAGGGGACGGGGATCAGAGGGCGAGGCGGCGGGCGAGGTCCGACATGAACACCGAGTGCGGGTCGAGGGCGGCGCGCAGCTCGCGGAAGTCGCCGAGCCTCGGGTACATCGCCGCGAGCAGCTCGGGCCGCAGCCGCGAGTCCTTGGCGAGGTACACCCGCCCGCCGGCCGCGACGACCTCCTCGTCCAGTTCGTCGAGGAAGGCGCCGAGCCCGCTGAGCGAGGCCGGGATGTCGAGCGCGAGGGTCCAGCCGGGCAGCGGGAAGGAAAGCCAGCCGGGGTCGGCCTCGCCGAAGCGCTTGAGGACGGCGAGGAAGGACGGACAGCCACGGGTCGCGATCCGGCGCACGACCCGGCGCAGTGTCTCCTCCTGCCCGTGGCCGACGACGAACTGGTACTGCACGAAGCCGCCGCGCCCGTACACCCGGTTCCAGTGCGGCACTCCGTCGAGCGGGTGGAAGAAGGAGGAGAGCCGCTGGAGCCGGCCGGTGGAACGACGCGGCGCCTTGCGGTACCAGAGCTCGTTGAAGAGACCGACCGTGGTGCGGCCGAGCAGCCCCTCGGGGACGTACGCGGGCGCGGGCGGCAGCTGTCCGGTCCGGAAGGCCAGGGGCGCGCGGCGGGCGCGCCGGGCCCGTACCGGCAGAGCGTCGTACGGGGCGTGGTCGCCGCGGGTGAGGACGGCGCGGCCGGTCGAGGCGCCGCGTGCGAGCAGGTCGATCCACGCCACGGAGTAGCGGTAGCGGTGGTCGGTGGCGGTCAGGCGGGCCATCAGGTCGTCGAGGTCGGTGGCCCGTTCCGTGTCGACGGACATCAGCGAGGTCTCGACGGGCAGCAGCCGGAGCGTGACGGAGAGGATCACGCCGGTCAGGCCCATGCCGCCGGCGGTGGCGTCGAAGAGCGGCGTGCCGGGACCGACGGTGTGCACCCGGCCGTCGGCGGTGAGCAGGTCGAGGGAGACGACATGGCGGGAGAAGGAGCCGGAGACGTGGTGGTTCTTGCCGTGGATGTCGGCGCCGACGGCTCCGCCGACGGTGACGTAGCGGGTGCCGGGGGTGACCGGCACGAACCAGCCGAGCGGCAGCAGCACCTCCATCAGGTGGTGCAGGCTGACGCCGGCGTCGCAGACCACGAGCCCCGCCTCGGCGTCCACGGCGCGGATCCGGGCGAGCGCGGTCATGTCGAGCACGGACCCGCCGGCGTTCTGGGCGGCGTCTCCGTAGGCCCGGCCGAGGCCGCGCGCGATCGACCCACGGGCGCCGCACGCGCGGACGGCGGCTGCGGCCTCGTCGTAGGTACGCGGGCGGATCACGCGCGCGTGGGTGGGGGCGGTGCGGCCCCAGCCGGTGAGGGTGTCGATGTCGATGTCGATGTCGACGTCGGTGTCGAGGGCAGGGGCGACGTGGGTGTCGACGCCCGTCTCGAAGTCGGTCTCGGCTGCCATGGAGCGACCGTATAGCCGGGAGTGTCGCTTATGCCGGGATTGGTGGGCGGTTCGTCGAAATGGGTGATTAAACGAGTGTCAGGAAAGCGTGCCGTGCCGAAGGCCGCCTCCGGGCGTCAGAGTCGCCCATGGTTGACGGCGCACCGGGGAGGCGGGCGAGAGACATGCGATACGGGGAGTGGGCCGCACCCGGGACGGAGCACGGGATGGACCCCGGGATGGCGGCCGGGGTCGCGCCCGGGACCGCGCCCGGGACGGCGCCCTGGCCCGCGCCCGGGGTCGAGCCTGAGACCGCGCCCGGGGGCGAGCCTGAGACCGCGCCCGGGACCGCGCCCGGGGTCGAGCCTGAGACCGCGCCCGGCTCCGTATCCGGGACCGCACCAGGGACCGCAACCGGGACGGCGCCCTGGGTCGCACCCGGGCCCGCGCCCGGCACCGCGCCCCGGGGCGCGCGGAACGCGCCCGGGTTCGTTGCCGCCGCCGCGGTCGACCGGCGGGTGCTGGTCGTAGCGCGCCGCGCCGGGCAGTGGCCCGTCGTGGCCGGACTCGCCCGCGGCCTCTCGTACGGCGGTGAGCACGCCGCGCTCTGGCTCGCCGCCGGGGCCACCGCCGCCGCGTTCGACCCGGAGCGCCGGGCGGCCTGGCTGCGCGGCACGGCTCTGGTCGGGGCCGCGCACCTGGTCAGCATGGGCGTCAAGCGGGTGGTACGGCGCCCCAGGCCGCGCCCCGAGCGTTACGCACCGCTGGTCCCCACCGCCGGGCGGCACTCCTTCCCCAGCTCGCACGCGAGCTCGGCGGCCGCGGCGGCCGTCGCCTTCACCGTCCTGCATCCACCGCTCCGGCACGTCGCCGTCCCGGCCGCCGTGGCGATGTGCCTCTCGCGGCTGGTCGTCGGCGTCCACTATCCGAGCGACGTCGCCGCGGGCGCGCTCCTCGGCGCGGCCACGGCCGCGGCGGGCCGCGACTGGCTGCGCGCGACCTCACCAGGAGGCACCCGTGGCTGAACCGGTCGCGTCCACCTCCCTGGCCGTCTCCGCCGGCGCTCCCACTGCCGCCACTGCCGCCACTGCCGCCACTGCCGCCACTGGCGCCACCGCAGGCGCCGCGGCCGCCGCCGGCACCGCCATCGGCACCGCCCTGCTCGACGCGCCCGACGCGCCCGGCGCATCTGACACACCCGCCGCCGCACCCACCCGGCCCGCCACGCGGCCCGGGGCGCTCGCCCTCGCGGTGGCCCTCGTCCGCACCGCCCGGCCCCGCCAGTGGGTCAAGAACACCCTCGTCGTCGCTGCGCCCGTCGCCGCCGGGCAGCTCGCCTCCTGGCACAGCGCCGCCCGACTCGGCCTGGTCTTCGCCCTTTTCACGGCCGCCGCCTCCGCCGTCTACCTGGTCAACGACGCCCGCGACGCCGCCGCCGACCGCGCCCACCCCGTCAAACGGCACCGCCCGGTCGCCGCCGGCCTCGTCCCCGTACCCCTCGCGTACGCGACGGGAACCCTCCTCGGGACCGGCGCGGCGGTCGCCGCCGCCGTGCTGTGCAACGCGATGACGGCGCTGCTCCTCACCGCGTACCTGGCGATGCAACTCGCCTACTGCGTCCGCCTCAAGCACGTCCTCGTCGTCGACCTCACCGTCGTCACCACCGGCTTCCTCATGCGGGCGATGATCGGCGGGATCGCGCTCGGCATCCCGCTCTCGCGCTGGTTCCTCATCACCACCGGCTTCGGCGCGCTGTTCATGGTGGCGGCCAAGCGCTACTCGGAGGCCGTACAGATGGAGGAGGCCCAGGGGGCGACCCGGGCGCTGCTCACCCAGTACACGGCCGGCTACCTGCGTTTCGTCTGGCAGCTGGCGGCCGGGGTCGCCGTCCTCGGCTACTGCCTGTGGGCCCTGGAGAGCGGCGGCGTCGCGAACGGCTCGCTGCTGCCGTGGCGACAGCTGTCCGTCGTCGCCTTCGTCCTGGCGGTGCTGCGATACGCGGTCTTCGCCGACCGGGGCACGGCCGGCGAACCCGAGGACGTGATCCTGCGCGACCGGCCGCTCGCCGTCATCGGCCTGGTGTGGGCGGCGATGTACGGCATGGCGGTCGCCGACCTGTGAGCGGCACCGGACGAGCCGGCGCCCGCCTGAAAACAGTCGGCCTCTGCAGAGAGCCGAGGGCCCGCGTGGGCGGCGAGCTCCCGGCCCGCCTCCACAGCCCGCTGACGCGCCGCCCGCGCCGCGAGCCGACGGGTCGCCGGACAGGCAAGCACGCCGGCCGCCCGGGCGGCGAGATCCTCGGCTTCGCCCTCGCCGGTCTCGCCGCGTACGCCGCCGACCTCGCCCTCTTCCTCTCGCTGCGCGGGCCGCTCGGCCAGGACCCGATCACGGCCAAGGCCGCCTCCTTCCTCGCCGGCTGCACCGTGGCGTACCTCGGCAACGCGCTCGGCACCTACCGCCGCCGGACCGTCGCCCTCCGCGAGTACGCCGTCTTCTTCGCCGTGAACGTCGCCGGAGCCGTCGTCCAGCTGCTCTGCCTCCTCGTCTCGCACCACGGCCTCGGATTCACCTCCGCCCGGGCCGACACGGTGTCAGGACTCGGTCTGGGCATGGCCCTGGCCACGTGTCTGCGATTCTGGGGTACTCGGACCCTGGTGTTCCGGATTCCGTCCCGCGAAGGACCAGAGGAAGAGGCGCGTAAGGCATGGACTGGCTGACCAAGCTCCCCGTCGTCGGCCCGTGGGTCACACGGCTGATGAAGACCCACGCCTGGCACTCCTACGAACGCCTCGACGAGGTCCGCTGGGCCCGGCTCGCCGCCGCCATCACCTTCCTCAGCTTCCTCGCGCTCTTCCCGCTGATCACCGTCGGCGCCGCGGTCGGCGCCGCGCTGCTCTCCGACGAACAGCTCAAGAAGATCGAGGACAAGATCGCCGACCAGGTCCCCGGCATCTCGGACCAGCTCGACATCGCGGGCCTCGTCGACAACGCCGGCACCATCGGTCTCGTCGCCGGCGCCGTGCTGCTCTTCATGGGCATCGGCTGGATCGGTTCGATGCGCGAGTGCCTGCGCGCGGTCTGGGAGCTGGACGCCGTCGACGAGGGGAATCCCTTCCTGCGCAAGGGCAAGGACGCGATCGTCCTGCTCGGCCTCGGCGGTGTGATGCTCTGCTCGTTCGCCGCCTCCTGGCTCGGCTCCACCGCCGTGGGCTGGAGCGCCGAGCGGCTCGGCATCGCGCACACCGGCCCCGGCCGGGTGCTGATCGAGGCCGCCGCGATCCTGGTGGCGGTCGTCGCGGACTTCCTGATCCTGTCGTACGTGCTGACGCTGCTGCCCGGCGTCGAGCCGCAGCGCCGCGACCTGGTGATCGCGGCGCTGCTCGGCGCGGTCGGCTTCGAGCTCCTGAAACTGCTGCTCGGCGGTTACATGAGGGGCGTCGCCGCGAAGTCGATGTACGGGGCCTTCGGCGTGCCGGTGGCCCTGCTGCTGTGGATCAACTTCACCGCGAAGCTGCTGCTCTTCTGCGCGGCCTGGACCGCCACGGGCAGGGCGACGGAGCAGGCCCCGGCGGCCGAGTCCGAGCCGGAGGGAGCGGGAACGCCTACGGGTTGACGCTCTCGTCGACCGGAGCGGCGGGCTCCTCGGCCGGGCGGGAGCGACGGGCCGCCCCCGCCAGCGGCCAGCGCCGGTTGACCAGGAACACCGCGCCCGCGAGCAGCACCAGCACACCGCCCGCCACGGCGAGCGCGATGCCCACGCCGCCCGACTTCCCCCCGACGGCCGCCGCGTGCTCGGTACCCGCGGGGGCGTTCTTGCCGGGAGCGGGCTCCGTGCCGTTCGAGCTGCCTCCCGAGCTCGTCCCGGGGCTCGTACGCGCCGACTTCGGCGGCACCAGCTCGCCGACGGGCGTCACCTTCCCCGACGCCGCGAAGCCCCAGTCGAGCAGCCGCGCGGTCTCTTTGTAGACGGCGTGCTGCTCCTTCGACGACGGGTTCATGACGGTGACGAGCAGCACCCGGCCGTTGCGCTCGGCGACGCCGGTGAAGGTCGCGCCGGCGTGCGTGGTGTTGCCGTTCTTGACGCCCGCGATGCCCTGGTAGGCGGGGACACCGAGATCGCCGGTGAGCAGCCGGTTGGTGTTCTGGATCTCGAAGGTCTCACGCTTCTTGCCGGGCTTCTGCTCCCCGGGGAACTTGGCGCGCGCGGTCGCGGCGTACTCCCGGAAGTCCGGCTTCTGCATGCCGCTGCGCGCGATGAGGGTGAGGTCGTACGCGGAGGAGACCTGGCCCGGCTCGTCGTAGCCGTCGGGGGTCTTCACCGTGGTGTCCAGGGCCTGCAGCTCCACCGCCCGCTGCTGCATCTCCTGGACGGTCCGCTCCTTGCCGTTGTTCATCGCGGTGAGGACGTGGACGGCGTCGTTGCCGGAGCGCAGGAAGACGCCCATCCACAGGTCGTGGACGCTGTAGGTCTGCTTCTCCTTGATGCCGACCAGACTGGACCCGGAGCCGAGACCGGTCAGGTCCTGGGGCAGGACGGTGTGGTTCTGCGTCTTGGGGAACTTGGGCAGCAGGGTGTCCGCGAACAGCATCTTCAGGGTGGAGGCGGGGGCCAGCGGCCAGTGCGCGTTGTGCGCTGCGAGGACCTGCCCGCTCTCCGCGTCCGCCACGATCCACGAGCGCGCGCTGAGCTCCTTCGGCAGCACCGGGGCGCCCGGGCCGAGCCGCACCTGGGTGCCGGGCTGGGCCAGCAGCGCGCCACCGACGCTCGACATCCGGGCGGGCGGCTGCGGCTGCGGGGGCTTGCCGTCGGCGTGCGCGGGGGCGGCGGCGAGCAGCGGGAGCAGCGCGGCGGCGGCCGTCGCCGCCAGGGCGGCCTTCGCGGTGGTCGAGGCCTTCGCGGTCATCTTCGAAGCGGACACGATCGAGAACGTACATCCCCGGAACCCCCTTCCGAACCCCGCGGGGCGGTTCGCCGCCGCTCGTCCACCCGTCCGCAGGGCCGCGGGACCCCCCGGCGATACCGGGAGCATGAAGCTCGGCCGCCCCGTCTCCTGGTTCCTGCTCGGGTTCGGAGTGTGGAGCTGGTTCATCTGGATCACTTTCGTCCAATAACTGACTGTTAGAGCTTCAGCAGCGGAAAAGAGCAGGTGAGAGGCTTATCCCCTGGGTTCACCCGTGGGAGCCGAGCATCTGGACCCGGTGCGGGTTGTCGTCCGCGGTCGGCAGTCCAAGGCGCGCCCGGACTCGTCGGAGGCGTTCCAGGAGGCGCGGGTGGCAGTAGGCGAGGCTCTGGCGGCGAGCCGGAGGTGGGAGGTGTTTCACACGTTCAAAGACGTGGGTCGGTCCGGTTGGGATCCAACGCCGTCCGCCCGGGGTTCGAAGACCTCATGCCGGCTGTCCGCGCGGGCGAGGTCGGCGTGGTGGTGGCCGACGAACTGTCCCGACTGACCGGCAAGGGCGCGCACGACGCCCTGGAGGTCGGCAAGGGGGCGGCCGATGGCCGGCTCTCCAGCTCCGCGCCGTACGGCACGCCGGCCGGAGCGGAGGCCCGGTTGGAGACTGCCCGGGAGGCGGAAGCGGCGCGCCGTGCCGGGGCTGCCGCCGGCTCAAGACGAGCGCGGAGTTCGGGCGCGCCGCTCAGCGCTGTGCCCACCAGGTTCCCGCTGCCCCGCCGGCGGTGGTGACCAGGGTGACGAGCCATCCAGGGATGCGCTGAATGGTCAGGTGCAGCCCGCCGACGCGGAGTTCCATGGCGGGGCGGGTGGGTGTGGACGACATGACGCACCGTGAGGCGGTGCGGCCTTACCTCTTGCCCGCGCGGACACCCCGGAAGCCGATCACACCGACGGCCGTCCCTAGGATGAACGACGTGACGGCGAGGGCGAGGTGGACCCAGAAGTACGCGGTCGGGTTGCCCGCGTCGTCGAAGGCGAGGCCGCTCCCGTCCTTCCAGAGGTTCTTCGCGAAGGTCACCCAGATCACCCACGACCAGACGCCGAAGGCGAGCAGGAACCAGGAGACGCGGCGGCTGAGCTTCATGGGGTGTCCTTCGGGGTGGGATGGCCGTGCCCTGCCAGTATCGAACGGGCCTGCGGCGATCTTGCGGCAGGGTCTGCCGGCCCCGTGACGTCCGTTGTCTCGGGGACGGTGGTCGGGGTGGTCGGGTTGCGTGGCGTGCGCGCGCTTCGGCGCGAGCGCTGCTGACGGAGGAGGAGAGGGTGGGGCGGGGCGTGGTCGTGTTCCTGGTGGTACTGGTCGTGATCCTCGCGCTGCTGGGCGCGGTGCACTGGTACGTGTGGCGGCGCCTGGTGCGCGATCTCACAGCGCCCGGCGGCGCGGCCCGGCGGATCGGTACGGGCGCCGCCGTCGTGCTGCCGTTGCTGTCGGTCGCGGCGCTCGTCTCCGGGCGCGCCGGTGCGCCGTTCGCCGTGGAGCAGGTCCTCGCCTGGCCGGGCTTCCTGTGGCTCGCCGTGCTCCTGTACGTGACGCTGGCGCTGGTCGTGACGGAACCGCTCCGGCCGCTGCTGCGGCGGCTGCTCGCCCGGCGGGGGCCCGTGGCGGTGGCCGAGGCCCCGGCCGCTGCCGTGTCCGTGCCCGCACCCGCTTCCGCGGGGGCTGCCGAGGCCGCCGCGGAGGCTCCTGCCACCGCTCCGGCCCCGGTCCCCGACCTCTCCCGTCGCCTGTTCGTCAACCGGATCGTCTCCGGGACCGCCGCTGCCGTCGCCGTCGGGACGGTCGGATACGGGACGTACGGGGTGCTGCGCGGGCCGCGCGTGAAGCGGGTGACCGTGCCCTTGGCGAAGCTGCCGCGCCGGGCGCACGGGTACCGGATCGCGGTGGTGTCGGACATCCACCTCGGGCCCATCCTCGGGCGCGCCCACACCCAGCGGATCGTCGACACGATCAACGCCGCCCAGCCCGACCTCGTCGCCGTCGTGGGCGACCTGGTCGACGGCTCCGTGGCCGACCTGGGTCCGGCCGCCGAGCCGCTCGCGCACCTCAGGGCCCGTGACGGCGCGTTCTTCGTGACCGGCAACCACGAGTACTTCTCCGGTGCCGACGCCTGGGTCGACCACGTCCGCGAGCTCGGCCTGCACCCGCTGCGCAACGCCCGCGTCGAGATCGGCGCCGGGTTCGACCTCGCCGGCGTGGACGACGTCGCCGGTGAGAGGGAGGGCCAGGGGCCCGACTTCGGCAGGGCGCTCGGGGACCGCGACCGGTCCCGTACCGCCGTGCTCCTCGCGCACCAGCCGATCGTCATCGACGACGCCGTCCGGCACGGCGTCGACCTCCAGCTCTCCGGCCACACCCACGGCGGGCAGCTCTGGCCCGGGAACTTCATCGCCGAGCTGGCCAATCCCACCGTCGCGGGGCTGGAGCGCTACGGCGACACGCAGCTGTACGTGTCGCGCGGCGCGGGGGCCTGGGGGCCTCCGGTCCGGGTCGGCGCGCCCTCCGACATCACGGTCGTGGAGCTCGCGTCCAGGCAGGCGTGATCGGGTGGCGGTGGTGATGTGACGGACGGCGGCGGGACGGTGGCGGGTCGGTCGCAGTGGCGGCGGGGCCGTCGCCACGCGCCGGCGGGTCGCCGGGGCCGGGAGGCCGCTGCGAGCGTGTGACCTGGTGCGTTACGGAGTGCTTGGTGACCGGTACGTACTGTTTCCGTCGGTCGAAATCTCTTATCCCTGGACATATGCGTGCGGTGTGAAGGTTTACTCTTCCACCAGTGAAATTCGTGTGATGGGATGACGCCCATCGCGGCTGGCCGTTTTCCGCCGCGACAGGGGTGGGGATCCGATGAAGGAAACACGACTCATGCGGTCGACGGTCCGTCTGCGAATTCTGATCACTTGCGGGGTTCTGGTGGTCGCCGGGATCGGAGGCTGGCAGCTGCTGCCCTCCGACGACGTACGGACGGATCCGATCTCCGTCGGCACCACGGACGAGGTGACCTCGCTGGACCCGGCCGGGGCCTATGACGCCGGTTCCTGGGCGATGTACAGCAACGTCTTCCAGTCGCTGCTGACCTTCAAGCCCGGCTTCACCACGCCGGTTCCGGACGCCGCCGAGAGCTGCCGTTTCGTCGGCAACAAGCTGACCACGTACGAGTGCACGCTGCGCGACGACCTCACCTTCTCCAACGGTCGCAAGATCACCGGTGAGGACGTCAAGTACTCCGTCGAACGCATTCTCGCCATCAAGACGGACGTCGGCCCGGCGCCCCTCTTTCCGACCCTGAAGAACGTCGAGGCGGACGGCCAGAAGGTCACCTTCCACCTCGGCGGCCGTGACGCCACGTTCCCGCTGAAGCTCGCGACGGGCGCCGGCTCGATCGTCGACCGCACCCTGTACCCGGCGAAGAGGCTGCGCGAGGGCACGGCGGTTGACGGCTCGGGGCCGTACATCCTCAAGGAGTACAGGCCGGGCGAGCTCGCCCGCTTCGAGCCCAATCCGAGCTACCGGGGCGCGGTCTCCAAGGCCGGTCGCACGGTCGTCGTGAAGTACTTCAAGGAGTCGGAGGAGCTCGCCGCCGCCTGGAAGGCGAAGCAGGTGGACGTGACGCACCGGCAGATGCCGCCCGCCTTCATCAACTCGTTGAAGGAGGCGTCCGGCGACGGAACCCGGATCACCGAGGTGGCGACCGCCGAGATCCGCAATCTCAACTTCAACCTCCGGTCCGGCTCGGTGATGGCGGACAAGGCGGTACGGAAGGCCGTCGCCGCCGTCCTCGACCGCCCGGCCATCACCACCGGCCCCTACCAGGGCACGGTCGAGCCGCTGTACTCCCTCGTCCCCCAGGGCTTCGTCGGTCACAGCACCGCCTTCTACGACGCCTACCCGGAGCCCAGCGCGGCCGTCGCCAAGCGCCTGCTGAAGGACGCGGACGTCGACGTCCCGGTGAAGTTCACCCTCGGCCACCGCGCGGACGCCACGTACGCCGCCGAGGCCGCCGAGATCAAGAAGCAGCTGGAGCAGAGCGGGCTGTTCGAGGTCGAGGTCGAGTCGGTGGACTGGAAGGCCTTCCAGAAGGCTTACGCGCAGGGCAAGTTCGACGCCTACCCGATCGGCTGGTTCCCCGACTTCCCGGACTCCGACAACTTCGCCGCGCCCCTCGTCGGCACCGGCAACGCGCTGCACAACGGGTACTCCAGCAAGACGGTCGACTCGCTGATCGCCGCGTCGCAGCAGTACAGCGACCGGGCGCGGGCCAGCGACGACTTCAAGGACATCCAGAGCGAGGTCGCCAAGGACGTGCCGCTGGTGCCGCTGTGGCAGAAGAAGGACTACGTGCTGGCCACGGACCAGGTCGCCGGCTCGCAGTACCTGTCGGACGGCACGGGCGTGTGGCGCCTGTGGGAACTCGGGTGGATCTAGGGCCTGTCCGGCGGATCAGGCCGGAAGGGCCCTAGGGGCCTGCTCCGAGGGCCCGCTCCCGAGGGCCTGGCCCCCGGGAGCTCCGGACGCTCAGGTCCTCGGTCCTTTTCCGGTGGGTCCCTAGGACTTCCGGCCGGCCCGCTTCGGCTTGCCGGAGGCCGCCATTCCCGCCGCGGTCGGCATGAAGTCGGACAGGACGTCGTGGACGTCCGTGACCAGGGGGCGCAGGATCCGGAAGCGGGACAGCGAGATGGCCCGGGCCGTGACCGGGGCGAGGCGCTCCACGAGGCGGCGGCTGTTGGCGGCGTCCTCGGAGCGGTCGTACACCCAGAACAGCACCAGGCCCATCTGCTGGAGCCAGAGCAGCCGCGGCAGCGGCTCGGCCAGTTCCTTGTCGACCTTGACCGCGGCCCCGCGGATGACCCGCCGGTGGACCTCGATCGCCGCCTCCCGCGGGCCCTCCGACTCGGGGGAGAAGGGGCTGAGCGGGCTGTCCGGGTCGGCGGCGTTCTTGAAGAACTGGGACGCGAACTCGTGGTACGGCTCGGCGATGTCGAGCCAGGCGAGGAGCACCCCGCGGATCCGGGCCGTCAGGTCCTTCTCGCCGCCCTCCAGGATCGGCTCGACGGCCGCCTGGTGCTCCTCGGCGATCCGGTCGTAGAAGCCCTGGACGAGGTGCTCCTTGGAGGAGAAGTAGTAGTACGCGTTGCCGACGGAGACCCCGGCCTCCTGGGCGATGGCCCGCATGGTCGTCTTGTCGTAGCCGCGCTCCTTGAACAGCCGGAGCGCGGTCTCCAGGATGAGCGCGCGGGTCTGCTCGCTCTTGGGCGCCTTGGCGGCCCTGCCCTGCTTCTCTTCCATCTCTTCCCTCGCGTCCTCCACGGGACCTGAGCCTAGCCGGACGAGCTGTGAGTCTCGCACCGTCCGTCGGCGCAGCCGGTGCCGGCGTGCTCGCCGCCTTCGTCAGGACCCTCTCCGCGGCCGGACTTCAGCGCCTCGCGCCACTTGGCGGCGGCGAGGACGGTGGCCCGGGCGAACGGCTGCCCGGCGGGTGTGGCCAGCCAGTGGGCCCGGGGCCGGTGCTCGGCCAGGGCCCAGAGGCAGACGATCCAGGCGGCGGTGGAGCGGTAGATCTGGCCGCCGTCGCCGACGACGGTGATCTCGCGCAGGGTGGACGCGTGGTCGAGGTCCGGGAAGCGCTGCCGCGCCTCCCGGGAGCCGGCCGGGACCAGGTCCAGGGGCACCAGCTGCGGCTGTCGGAGCAGCCAGTGCCTCAGGTGGACGCAGAGCGGACAGTCCGCGTCGTACAGGACGGTCAGGCGCCGCACGGGCGCGTTCGGGTCCACGGGTGCTGCCGGCCGGGCGGGGCGTCAGGCGCCGGTCGCGGGGGCCGCCCAGGGGCCGGGGCCCTGCGGGCCGTTGGGGCCGCCCTTGCCGGGGCCCATCCAGCCCTGCGGCGGCACGGGCGGGACCTGGCGGCGCTCCATGACGCCCCGGCGGCGGATCTTGTTGAGGACGTAGACGTTGGCGAGGTGCAGCACGCCGAGGACGAGCAGGACGACGCCGAGCTTGACGGAGAGGGCCTCGAAGAGCCCGCGTGCGTCGGGGACGGCCTCGTCCTGGCTCAGATAGAGGGCGACGAAGCCGAAGTTGACGAGGTAGAACCCGACGACGAGCAGGTGGTTGACGGCGTCCGCGAGCTTCTCGTTCCCGTGCAGGACGTCGGAGAGGAAGACCTTTCCGTTGCGGCTGAGGGTGCGGGCGACCCAGATGGTGAGCCCGACACTGACGAGCAGGTAGACGACGTACGCGACGACAGTGAGGTCCATGCCCCACGCTCCCTTGAACGCGTTCAAAGCTGACAGGCATGACTGTAGACCTCTCTTTGAACGTGTTCAAGCCGCGATCGGTGATCCCGGGGAAACCCCTGGTGGGGCGGGTCTCCGGGGATCTAGGGTCAGGCCCATGACACTTGCTCACGATGTGGCCGGCGACGGCCCCTCCACCGTGCTCCTGCTCCACTCCGGCGTCTGCGACCGGCGCATGTGGGACGGACAGTTCCACGCCCTCGCCGAGGCCGGACGCCGGGTGGTGCGGTGCGACCTCCGGGGCTTCGGCGACAGCCCGATCGACCGCCCGCACGTCCACGCCGACGACATACGTGAGCTGCTCGACCACCTCGGCGTCGAACGCGCCGCGCTCGTCGGCTCCTCCTTCGGCGGGGAGGTGGCCCTGGAGTTCACCGTCCGCCACCCCGGCCGCACCACCGCCCTCGCCCTGCTCTGCGCCGCCGCCCCGGGCCACGAGGCCGGGCCGGAGCTGCGCGAGTTCTTCACGCGCGAGCGGGCGCTGCTCGTGGACGGCGACATCGCCGCCGCGGCCGACCTCAACGTCGACTTCTGGCTCGGCCCGGACGCGGACGCCGACGCCCGCGAGCTCGTCCGCCGCATGCAGACCCGCGCCTTCGAGCTCCAGCTGCCGGCGCCCGACGAGTTCGCGCCCGGAGACGTCGAGGTGACCGACGCCGACCTCGCCGCGATCGGCGTCCCGGTGCTCGTCGCCACCGGGGCCCACGACGTGCCGGACTTCCGCGCGATCGGTGACCGGCTCGCCCGGCTCTTCCCGGACGTGCGCCGCATCGAGCTCGACCGGGCCGGTCATCTGCCCGCCGTGGAGCACCCGGAGGAGACCGCGAAGCTGCTCCTCGACTTCCTGGGCTCCCGCGACCTCCTCGGCACACCCGCCGCCTGAGGCCGCGCCCGGGCGCCCGGGGCCGCCGACCGCATGGCGCCGCGCGCGGGCCTAAGTCCACCGGCCGCCTGAGACCGCGCCCGGCCGGGGGCCGCGCCCGGACCGGAGGTCACCCGTCGCCTGTGGCCCCGCCCGGCGGTCCTCCCCGCCCCGCCGTCAGCCGCTCCTGAAGCTCCGCACGCCCGGCACCAGTGCCGTCCCGAGGCAGCACGCCGCCACCGTCACTGCCGCGGCCACCAGCGGGAGCTCCGGCCCCCAGGCCGAGGCGGCGAGGGGGGCCAGGGCGTAGCCCAGCGGCATCGCCGCGAAGGAGAGCAGCCAGTCGTACGAGGTCACGCGCGCGAGCGCGTGTTCTGGTACGGCTCTCTGCACCGCGGTCTCCCAGACCGGCGTGAGGAACCCGAGCCCCGCCTGTGCGAGCCCGTACGCGGCGAAGACCGCCGGGCCCGGCGCGTGGACCGCCAGGAGCAGCAGCGGCAGCGCGTACAGGGCGAGGCCCAGGTTGGCGGCGAGGATCGGGCGCCGGGGGCGGATCCGGTCGGCGGCCAGCGAACCGGCGAGCAGCCCGATCGCCCCCACCTGGAGCAGGCCCGCCCAGGCGAGGTCGCCGCCCAGCCGGTCGAGGGCGAGCGCGGGGCCGAGCGTCATCAGGACGGCGGCGGCGCCGTTCCAGGCGCTGTGCCCGACGAGGCTCGTCCAGTACCAGTCACGGGTGCGGACCTCCCGCCAGCCCTCCTTGAGGTCGGCGAGCACCGACCGGCGCGGCGGCGCCACCACCCGCTCGACCCGTACGGCGCACAGCAGCGCGGCACTGACCGCGAAGCTGGCGGCGTCCAGGACGAAGGCCCAGCCGGGTCCCACGGTCACGATCAGCGTCCCCGCGAGCGCCGGACCGCCGACCCGGCTCCCGCTGTACGCCACGGCCATCGCCGCGTTCGCCCGCTGCAGGGCCTCCGCCGGAACCGTGCCCTTGACCAGCGGCGCGGCCGTGGGCATCGCGAAGGCGCCCGCCGCGCCGCCGAGCACCTCGACGACCGCGATGACCGCGAGGGACGGGGTGCCGCCCAACAGCTGGATGCCGACGACGAGCTGGGTGACACATCGGACCAGGTCCATGGTCAGGGCGACCGTCCTGGCGTCGAACCGGTCGCCCACCACACCGCCGAGCGGCAGCAGGAGCAGCTTGGGCACCATCGAGCAGGCGAGCACGAGCGCGAGGGCCGAGGTGGAGCCGGTCGCCTTCAGGACGGCGAGGGCGAGGGCGGCCGGGATGACGGCGTCGCCGAGGAGGGAGAGCGCGCGCCCGGCGAAGAGCAGCCGGAAGGAGCGGGTGCGCAGGGGATGGAGGAGGGGCGGCCGGTCGAGGGCGGTGGCAGGCATGCGCCGCAGAGTATTTCGATACCGAATAATTCGTCAACGAAATACTTCTCCCGTGCTGCGCCCGCGCGCCGACGTACGATCGCCCCATGGCACCGACCGAGCAACCGAGCGCAGAGGACCCCGGCGCGGAGCAGCCGAGCGCCGAGCGGTCGGGCGAACCCGCGCCGCAGGGCTCTCCCGCGCCCCGGCGCGACTGGACCGACGAGCACGTCGCCCGCTGGCAGCCCGTCCTGCCCGGCCTCGACCCGGTCGTCGAGGGCGCGGTCACCCGGATGAAGAAGCTCTCCGTCTACTTCCGCCGGGTCCGGGAGCAGTCCCTCGTCGACTTCGACCTCGAACGCCACGAGTTCGACACGCTCCACAAGCTCGCGGGCCGCGGCGGCAGCGCCGCGCCCTCCGAACTCGCCCAGGACCTCGACCTCGCCCCGGCCTCCGTCACCGGCCGCCTCGACGCCCTGGAGAGGCGCGGCTTCGTCCGCCGTACCCAGTCCACGACCGACCGCCGCCGCGTGATCGTCGAACTCACCGAGTCGGGACACGAGACCTGGCTCGGCGCCATGGACGTCCTCGGCCACGAGGAATACCGCCTCCTCGGCGTCCTCGACCCCGAGGAGCGCGCCACCCTCAACGACCTGCTCCGCCGCATCATGCTCGCCGCCGAGGAGGACCCCACGGTCCCGCACTGGCACGGCTAGCGCCCGCCGGCGGGCCGTGGCCCCGCGCCCGCGAGACACCCCTAGCGCGTCACGCCGCCGAACGCGGCGTCGGCTATCCTCCGGACCCGCGCGACCTCCTGGTCCGCGTTCTTGCCGGTCGGCAGTGTGGAGTAGACGAGGACCCGGTCCAGGTCCGCCGTGGCGAACACCCCGCTCGCGTAACCGTGGTTCGAGCCCGTCTTGCCCCAGACCACCGTCCCGTCCTTCAGCTCGACACGGGTCAGCCCGCCGTAACTGAAGGCGGCCCCCGGCACGTCCGGCATCGCGAACAGCAGCCGCCGCTCGGCCGGGCGCAGCAGTCCGCCGCGTATCAGCGCGGTCGTGAAGCGGCGCAGATCGGTGGCGTCGGACACGAGCCCGCCCTCCGCCCAGGCCCAGTCGTCGGCGGGCAGCCGGGTGTGCCGCAGGCCGAGCGGGCGCAGCACCCGGTCGTTCAGCTCCTCCGCGTACGTCCGGCCGGTCACCTTCTCGACCACCAGGCCGAGGACGAAGTAGTTGATGCCGTTGTACTGGACGGCGCTCCCCGGGGCGCCCGGAGTCCCGCAGGAGACCGCGGACCTGACGACCTCCACCGGCGTCCCAGGACGGACGCATGTGGGCTTCTGCAGCCCGCTGGTGTGACTGAGGAGCTGCCCCACGGTGATCGGGGCGTAGGAGTCCGGCAGCAGGCCGGGCAGCACCTCCTGGACCGTGTCGTCGAGCGACAGCCGGCCCTCGCCGACGAGCTGGAGGACCACGGCGGAGGTGAACAGCTTGGTGACGCTGCCTATGGCGAACTCGGCCTCGGCCGGCGCGGTCCACTCGCCGGCCGTCCCGCTCCACCGCCCGTCCCGCCCGGTCACCTTCACCATGGCGCCCCGCACGTAGTCGTCGGGCAGTCCGGCGAGCGCCTTCCGCAGGGCCGCGGGATCGACCCGGCCGGCGGCCGGCGCCACCGTGGCCTGCGCCACCGCCGTCGGCGCTGCCGGAGAAGGGGCCGCCGCCGCGCCCGCCGGCACGGCCGCACCCGCCACCACCAGGGCAGCCACCGCCGCAGCCGTCGTCCAACGCGTCTTGATCGTCCACGAGTTCGTCATGGATCAAGGTTCCCGCCGGACCGACCCTCCGGACCATCGGGGACCACCCTGGTCCACCCCTGACGAACAACCCTGAGGAAGGCCGGAAAGGCCCTCAGGACAACCCTGAGACCCGCTCAGACGCTCAGCGACCGCGCGTAGTTCAGCTGCCCCATCACCCAGTGGATGGTGTCCGGACCGGTCGCCGGGATCATCGTCGAGTGGTGCTTGCCGCCGCTCGTCACCGTGACCTGGATGAAGCCGGTGGTCTGCTTCTCCTTCATCAGCAGGAACAACAGGCCCAGCAGACACAGCACGAAGAAGATGATCGCGAGCACGATCGCGACCGTCGGGATCTTCTCCTCGGTCCGTGACATGTCCATCGCGTTCCACACCGCCCCCTTGAGCGGCATCGCCCCGGCCGGCGTGATGATCTGGTCGCCGACCACGGTGATGTCACCGAGGCTCAGCAGCGGGGCCCCGCCCGCCATCGGCATGGCCGGCACCGGCGCGTGCTGCGGCGGCACCGGGACGCCGCCCGGCAGGGTGGGCTGGTAGGCGGGCGGCGTCTGCGGGTAGCCGTAAGCCGGCGTCCCCGCCTGCTGGCCCGGCCCCCACTCGTAGTTGCCCGAGTCGTCCGACTTGTAAGGGTTCGGCTCGCTCATCAGTCCCCGTCCTCCATACCCACACTCGTGCGCGCACACGAAAAAGCCCGCTCCTGCACGTCGCAGCGTACAGAAGCGGGCTTCCCCGTAGTGACCTGGTGTCAGAAGCGGCGGGTGATGAGCGCGCGCTTCACTTCCTGGATCGCCTTCGTGATCTCGATGCCACGCGGGCAGGCGTCCGTGCAGTTGAACGTCGTGCGGCAACGCCACACGCCGTCCTTGTCGTTCAGGATCTCCAGGCGCTGCTCGCCGGCCTCGTCACGCGAGTCGAAGATGAAGCGGTGCGCGTTGACGATCGCGGCCGGACCGAAGTACTGGCCGTCGTTCCAGAAGACCGGGCAGGAGGAGGTGCAGGCCGCGCAGAGGATGCACTTCGTCGTGTCGTCGAAGCGCTCGCGGTCCTCCGCCGACTGCAGCCGCTCGCGGGTCGGCTCGTTGCCCTTGGTGACCAGGAACGGCATGACGTCCCGGTACGCCTGGAAGAAGGGCTCCATGTCGACCACGAGGTCCTTCATCACCGTGAGGCCCTTGATGGCCTCGACGGTGATCGGCTTCTCGGGGTTGATGTCCTTGATCAGCGTCTTGCAGGCAAGGCGGTTCTTGCCGTTGATCCGCATCGCGTCCGAGCCGCAGATGCCGTGCGCGCAGGAGCGGCGGAAGGTCAGCGTGCCGTCCAGGTCCCACTTGATCTTGTGGAGACCGTCGAGCACGCGCTCCTTCGGGTCGATCTCGATCTGGAAGTCCTCCCAGACCGCCGCGTCCGACACCTCGGGGTTGTAGCGGCGGATCCGGAAGGTGACCGTGATGTACGGGGACGCGGCGGAGTCCTTCTCCACCTTGTCCAGAACGGGGGTAGCCATCAGTACTTACGCTCCATCGGCTGGTAGCGGGTCTGGACGACCGGCTTGTAGTCGAGACGGACGGTCTCGGAGCCGTCCTCGCCGACCTCGCGGTACGCCATGGTGTGGCGCATGAAGTTGACGTCGTCGCGGTTCGGGTAGTCCTCGCGGTAGTGACCGCCGCGGGACTCCTTGCGCGCCAGGGCCGAGACGGCCATGACCTCGGCCAGCTCGAGCAGGTTGCCCAGCTCGATGGCCTCCAGGAGGTCCGTGTTGAAGCGCTTGCCCTTGTCCTGGATGGACACGTTCTTGTAGCGCTCGCGCAGCTCGGCGATCTTCTCGACGGCCGTCTTGATGGTCTGCTCCGTACGGAACACCATCACGTTCGCGTCCATCGTCTCCTGGAGCTCACGGCGCAGGTCGGCGACCCGCTCGTTGCCCGTGGAGTTGCGAAGGTTCTCGATCTGCTCGACGACGAAGGCCTCCGGGTTCTCCGGCAGCTCGACGTAGTCGTTCTTGGCGGCGTACTCGGCGGCGGCGATGCCCGAGCGCTTGCCGAAGACGTTGATGTCGAGCAGGGAGTTGGTGCCGAGGCGGTTGGCGCCGTGCACGGAGACACAGGCGACCTCGCCGGCCGCGTACAGACCCGGGACGACGGTGGTGTTGTCCGAGAGGACCTCACCCTCGACGTTGGTCGGGATGCCGCCCATGGCGTAGTGCGCGGTGGGCTGGATCGGGATCGGGTCCGTGTACGGCTCGATGCCGAGGTACGTACGGGCGAACTCGGTGATGTCCGGGAGCTTGGCGTCCAGCTGCTCCGGCGGGAGGTGCGTCAGGTCCAGGTAGACGTGGTCGCCCTCGGGACCGCAGCCGCGGCCCTCGCGGATCTCCGTGTAGATGGAGCGGGAGACGACGTCACGGGACGCGAGGTCCTTCATGACCGGCGCGTACTTCTCCATGAAGCGCTCGCCGTCCTTGTTGCGGAGGATGCCGCCCTCACCACGGGCGCCCTCCGTCAGGAGGATGCCCATGCGCCAGATGCCCGTCGGGTGGAACTGGAAGAACTCCATGTCCTCCAGCGGCAGACCGCGGCGGTAGCACGCGGCCTGGCCGTCACCGGTCAGGGTGTGGGCGTTGGAGGTCACCTTGAAGAACTTGCCGGTGCCGCCGGACGCGTAGATGACCGCCTTCGCCTGGAAGACGTGGATCTCGCCGGTGGCCAGCTCGTAGGCGACCACACCGGCCGACTTCTTGATGCCGTCGACCTCGGTGATCAGCTGGTCCAGGACGTAGAACTCGTTGAAGAACTCCACGCCCTCCTTGACGCAGTTCTGGTACAGCGTCTGGAGGATCATGTGACCGGTGCGGTCCGCGGCGTAGCAGGACCGGCGGACCGGGGCCTCGCCGTGGTTGCGGGAGTGACCGCCGAAGCGGCGCTGGTCGATGGTGCCGTTCGGGGTCCGGTTGAACGGCAGACCCATCTTCTCCAGGTCGAGGACGGCGTCGATGGCCTCCTTCGCCAGGATCTCGGCGGCGTCCTGGTCGACCAGGTAGTCACCGCCCTTGACCGTGTCGAAGGTGTGCCACTCCCAGTTGTCCTCCTCCACGTTGGCCAGCGCGGCGGCCATGCCGCCCTGCGCGGCGCCCGTGTGGGAGCGGGTCGGGTACAGCTTCGTCAGCACGGCGGTGCGGCTGCGCTTCGTCGCCTCGATGGCGGCGCGCATGCCGGCGCCGCCGGCGCCGACGATGACGGTGTCGTACTTGTGGAACTTCATGACGTGGTTACCTCAGCCCCGTGCCTAGCGGATGTTCGGGTCGAAGGTGAAGATCACCAGCGTGCCCAGAAGGATGGTGAACACCGTGGCGGTGTACAGCAGGCCCTTGAGCCACAGGCGCGTGTTGGCGCGCTCCGCGTAGTCGTTGATGACCGTGCGGAGGCCGTTGGCGCCGTGCAGCATCGCGAGCCACAGCATCAGCAGGTCCCAGACCTGCCAGAACGGGGACGCCCAGCGGCCGGCCACGAAGGCGAAGCCGATCTTGGAGACGCCGCCGTCCAGGAAGAGCTGGATCAGCAGGTGGCCGAGGACCAGGACGACGAGGACGACACCCGAGAGGCGCATGAAGAGCCACGCGGCCATCTCGAAGTTGCCTCGGGTCGCCCGCGGGGTCTTGCCCGTGCGCTTGCGGGGGGCCTCGATGTACGGGGCCGGGTTGTCCACGTCGTAGCCGGCGCCTTCGACGGGGCCGATCGCGGTAGAGGTGTCAGCGGACATGTGCGTCAGCTCCCGAACAGTTCACGTGCGGCGTGGCCGAGGACGGGGTAAAGGGAGCCCGCCATCAGCACGACCCAGATGCCCACGACGGTCCAGAGCATCTGCTTCTGGTAGCGCGGGCCCTTGGACCAGAAGTCCACGGCGATGACCCGGAGGCCGTTGAGCGCGTGGAAGAGGATGGCAGCGACGAGGCCGTACTCGAGCAGAGCGACGATCGGCGTCTTGTAGGTCGCGACGACCTCGTCGTACGCCTCGGGGGAGACGCGGACGAGAGCGGTGTCCAGCACGTGTACGAACAGGAAGAAGAAGATGAGGACGCCGGTGACTCGGTGAGCCACCCAGGACCACATTCCTTCCCGGCCGCGGTACAGCGTTCCAGCCGGCACGGAAAAACCCTCCGGGAGCGGGGATCAGGGCCGGCCGGCTTCTCTGTCGGTCTGGCCCGGCCGGGTACGGTCCACCGGCCCCGGTCATCGTAGCGACGACTTGTCGGTTCGCTCGCGCGGGGTCCATAGGTGTGATCAAACAGGCACGGACGGGCTATCGTCCGACCCTGGATCGCCGCATTCCGGGCGAACTCACCGCGCGGTGATCGAACGCGTGAGCCGGGTACGGGCCAGCCGGCGCAGTTCCTCGGCCGCGATCGCCCGTTCCTCCTCGCTTTCGTTGCCGAGGCGTGACCGGATGCCCGCGAGCACCTGGTCGAGCCGCTCGCCCGCCGGGACGCCGTCCAGGCTGATCACGAAGGCATGGCCGAAGCTGCTCTCGTACGCGGCGAGGGCGGCGCCGAGCGCGGTGCGGGCGGCCGGCGGCGCGTCCGGGTGCGGCAGCGACGAGGTCTCGCGCGACAGCGCCTCGTCCAGATCCGGACCCGACAGGTCGTACCCGGCCTCGTCGGCGGCGGCGAGCAGCGCGTCGAGGGTCGGGTAGGGCCGGTGCGCGGCCACCCGTTCGGCCCAGCGGCGGCTGCCGCAGCAGTCGAGCAGCAGTGCCTCGGCCGCGCCGGGCGGGTCCGCGTTGAAGCGCACGAGCCCGGTGAGGTGCCGGCCGGTGCCCTGCTGGGCAGGTATGGCGGGGGAGACCGGCGTCCGGCAGGGGGCGGCGTGGGTGTCGCTGGTCAGCGGGGACTCCGGGAGCGAGACGTGGAGGTGTCGGGGAGAACGATGGGGAGGATGTGACGCCACGCTATCGGCGGGAAGGGGGAAGTGTCCGACGGATGCGCGAATTTCACCTGGACGAGTGGGTTTCGTCGAGAAGGTCGACAGTGTCGGCGGGGTGGGCGGAGGGGCCGGAAGACCCCGGGATGCCGTGATTCGCGTGGTGAGGGAGGATTCCGGGTGATGCGGTACTCCATACGAGGGCCCCGCCGGGGGCCCGCACTCGTGGCGGCCGCGGTGGCACTGGCCACCGTGGCGGCCTGTTCGAACGGATCCTCCGCCGGGCCGCCGGACGGCACCGGCAGCACCGCCGCGAGCGGCGCGTCCAGCCCGGCCGGCCCGGCCGTGAGCAGCCCGCCGCCGAGCCCGCCGCCGAGTCCGACGCCGACGCGGACGTACCCGCTGTCGAAGGCGCCGCAGGTCGTCCCCGCCGTCGTCGCCCACCGGGCGGCCCGCGGCCCCGGCTGGAAGCCGGGCCGGGACACCGCCGTCGTGGTCGCCGAGAAGGACGAGTTCGCGCTGGCCGACGAGGCCCGGCTGATCGCCGCCGAGCTGCGCGTCCCGTACCGGGGCACCGCCGCCGCCGGGCCCGGTGACGTCAGCCTCGCCCTCGGCGGGGCGGGCGGCGCCGAGTCGTACACCCTCACCGTCCAGGGCGGCGGGGTCCGCATCACCGGGCCCGACCAGGCCGGGGTCTTCTACGGCACCCGCACCCTCAAACAGTCCGTCAGGTCCAGCGGCGCGATGCCGGAGGGCGTGGTCACCGACGCCCCGGCCAAGCCGCAGCGCGGACTGATGGTCGACATCGCCCGCAAGTACTACTCCGCCGACTGGATCGAGGGCCGGCTGCGGGAGATGGCCGACCTCAAGCTCAACCAGCTCGGTCTGCACTTCTCGGACGACCAGGGCTTCCGCATCGCCTCCGACAGCCACCCCGAGGTGGTCTCCCAGCGGCACCTCAGCAAGGCCGAGGTGCGGCGGATCGTGGACCTCGCCGCGAGCCTGCACATCACGGTCGTCCCCGAGATCGACTCGCCGGGGCACTTGGGCGCGGTCATCGCCGCGCACCCCGAGCTGCAGCTCGTCAGCGTGAGCGGCCGCACCCCGCGCGGCGCCGTCGACATCTCGAAGCCCGCCTCGGCGAAGATCGTGGACGAGCTGCTCCGCGAGTACGCCGGGCTGTTCCCCGGTGCCTTCTGGCACCTGGGCGGCGACGAGTACGTGGCCCTGATGGTGAAGAACCCCGAGGCCACGTATCCGCAGCTGGCGCGTGCCGCGACCGCGAAGTACGGGGCTTCGGGCCGGGTCCAGGACCTGGCGACCGGCTGGCTGAACGACCGCGCGGCCGTGGTCCGTCCGACCGGCAAGGCCATGCGCGTCTGGAACGACGGCTTCTTCACCGGCGGCGTCACGAGCGCCGACAAGGACCTCCAGGTCGCCTACTGGACGGGCAAGGAGATCGGGGCCAGGACGCCCGTCTCGTATCTGAGCGCCGGCCGCAAGGTGATCAACTACAACGACAAGTACCTCTACTACGTGCTCGGTCAGCCGAACCAGTTCGTGTACCCGACCGGGCGCCTCATCTACGAGCAGTGGACGCCGCTCGTCCTGCGCGGCAGCACCCCGGTGCCCGCCCGCTACGACCCCCAGATCCTCGGCGGCAGCTTCGCCGTCTGGGGCGACCTCCCGAACGCCCAGACCCAGGCGCAGGTGGCGGCCGGCATCCGGATGCCGCTGGCGGCCACCGCCCAGAAGCTGTGGGACGCCAGGAAACCGGCACTCGGCTGGGCTGCCTTCCAGGCGCTGGCGGGACGCGTGCGCTGAGGCGCGTGCGCTGCGGCGATGCGCGGGAGGGTGTCCTGGGGCGCGTGCGCTGCGACGGTGCGCCGGCGGGTGGGCTGAGGCGCGTGCGCTGCGACGGTGCGCCGGCGGGTCTGCTGAGGCGCGTGCGCTGCGACGGTGCGCCGGCGGGTCTGCTGAGGCGCGTGCGCCGGGGCGCGGGCGGCGCCGACGTCCTGCGGACGTCCCGGCCGGCGGGTACTCAGACGCATCTGAGTACCCGCGCCGAGGTGGCGGCCGCCGCGTCGCCCGTACGTTCCCCGTGTCCGGCGCCCGAGTGGGGCGCCCGCGCCCGTGGGGGCCCGCACCATGAACCCTGACCGTGACGGTCTCACGTACGCCGTCGCCACCCTGCTCGCCGTCACCGCCGTCGTCGACGCCCTCGCCGCCGCGGCCGCGTGGAGCGTGCGCGGCCTGTTCCTCGGTCCGCTCGCCGACCACCCCGATCCCGCGGGCTTCGGCGACCTGGACCTGGCGGCCGCGGGCGCGCTCCAGTGCCTGCTGATGCCGGTCACGGCGGTGTTCCTGGTCGTCCTGCTGCGCCGCCGCCGGGCCGGGGCCGGCTGGTGGGCCGGGCTCGGGGTCGTGGCGCTGGTGACGGCGGGTGGCACCTGGGCGTACGTCTCCGCCGACACCGTGGCGGGACTGGTCACCGGCTCCGGTCTGCTGGCCGCGGCCGACCTGCTGAACGCCCTCGTGGCCGTCCTCGCGAGCGTCCTCGTCCTCCGACCGACCTCTATGCAGGGCCCGAAGACCACTGGCATGATTCCGGCCGCGCAGTGACGAAAACGCGCCGGGCGGCGCAGTAGTGGAAGTACTGCTTCCGCATAGCTGGCGAGGAGGCGTCCATGACGTCCGTGACGAGCACGAGCCTGCAGGAACTGATCGACCGCGCCGACGAGCGGGGCCTCGCGGCCGCCGGACTCGCCTGCCTCGACCGGTGTCTGCCGCTGCTCGCGCCCGACGGTGCGGACGTCCTTCGGCCCGTCTGGGCCGCCGTCGCCCGCGGGGACGGCGGTGCCTGGGGCGAGGCCGTCGCCAAGGCCCGGGTCGCACTCGACGGCGCGGACTCCGGGGCCGGTGACGAGGCCGCCGCCCTGGTGCGCGGGATGCTCGACGGCGCGCCCGCCGACTGGGCCGGGGAGCCGCTGCGGGAGTGGGCCCGGCGCTGTTCCGAGGCGGCGCTCACCGCGCACGCCCACCACGACGCCACCGACGCGGGCCCGCTGTACGCGGGCGAGCTCCGGCGCCAGCAGGCCGTCCTGGAGGCCGTGGCGCACGGGCCGACCGGACTGCGCCGCGCCCGCGACCTCTCGACCGAGGGCGGGCGCGTCCTGCGCGCGGTCGTCTCGCGCCGGGCGCGCACCGCCTGAGCCGCACGGCACCGGTGCGATCCGGCGCCGGCGCGACCTGGCACCGGTACGACCTGCCGCCGGTGCGATTCCGGGTCGTACGGCCCGGTGCAGCGCCCGGGCCGTACGCCGGTCAGGCCTCCGGCTCGGTGTCCGCGATCGCCAGCGAACCGATCGCCTCGGAGATCTCCCGCTCGGCCCTGGCCTTGTCGAGGCCGAGGCCCGCGAGCACGCCCTTGCCGTCCTCGAACTCCAGGAGCGCGAGCAGGATGTGCTCGGTGCCCACGTAGTTGTGGCCGAGCCGCAGCGCCTCCCGGAAGGTGAGCTCCAGGACCTTCTTGGCGTCCGCGTCGTACGGGATGAGCGCGGGCACCTCCTCGACGGCCGGCGGCAGCGTGGCCGTGACCGCCTCGCGGAGCCGCTCCGGGGTGACGCCCTGGCCGGCGATCCAGTGGCCCGCGAGCCCCTCCGGCTCGGCCAGCAGGCCGAGGGTCAGGTGGGCCGGGACCGTCTTGTCGTTGCGGGCGGCGGAGGCCTCGTTCTGCGCGGCGACCACGACGTTGCGGGCCCGGGGCGTGAACCGGCTGAAGCCGGCGTTCGGGTCCATCTTCGCCGCGTCCGCCTCCTTGTCGTCCTTGGGGACGAACCGCTTCTGGGCGGCCTGCCGGGTGACGCCCATGCTCTTGCCGATGTCGGTCCAGGAGGCGCCGGCCCGCCGTGCCTGGTCCACGAAGTGGCCGATGAGGTGGTCGGCGACCTCGCCGAGGTGGTCCGCCGCGATGACCGCGCCGGACAGCTGGTCGAGGGCGTCCGAGTGGGACTTCTTGATCGCTTCGATCAGGTCGTCGAGTCGCACGGGGTTGCTCGTGCCGAGAGGATTCGTCATGAGGCAACCTTAGGTTGACACCCGTGGAGTGTCAACGGTCGGTTGACAGTCGGGTGGGTCCGAGGGCGAAGGCGATGGGCGCAGTCGCGCGGGCGCGGTCGCGGGCAAAAGAAAAGGCGCCCTCATGGGCGCCCGTAACCGCAGGTGAAAGGAAGACGACCGGGGCCGCCACCCCCCACAGGAGAGGCCCCGGTCGTCGTCCGCGGAGCCGCAGCACGGCCCCGTACTCCTAACAGCGCCGGGCATGCGTTTTCTGTCACACCTCGAAGTTGCGAGTTGCACAAAGAACCGGACCCGCGTGGACGCGGCGCCCGAAAAGGACGTAGCGTTCTGCTGCGCCCGGGCGGCGTGGCGGTGACGACCAGCCGCGATGAGCGCGACGACGGACAGGTGTGGGGAGTGCTGGGGGACGACGCGGAGCTGACAGCCGCAGTGCTCGCCGCGCAGGAGGGCGACGAGCACGCCTTCCGTACCGTCTACCGCGCGGTGCACCCGCGGCTGCTCGGTTACATACGCACCCTCGTCGGCGAGGCCGACGCGGAGGACGTGGCTTCCGAGAGCTGGCTGCAGATCGCCCGCGACCTCGACCGCTTCGACGGCGACGCGGACCGGTTCCGCGGCTGGGCCGCCCGCATCGCCCGCAACCGCGCCCTGGACCACATCCGGATGCGCGGCCGCCGCCCCGCCGTGGGCGGCGACGAGACCGAGCTCACCGACAAGCCCGCCGACTCCGACACCGCGGACGAGGCCCTGGAAGCCCTGGCCACCGGCCGCACCATGCACCTCATCGCCCAACTGCCGCAGGACCAGGCCGAGGCCGTCGTCCTGCGGGTCGTCGTCGGACTCGACGCCAAGAGCGCTGCCGACACCCTCGGCAAGCGCCCCGGCGCCGTCCGCACCGCCGCACACCGCGGCCTCAAGAAACTCGCCGAACTCCTCGGCACGGCCGGTGCCGACGACACCGCCCCGCTGGACGGCGTCCCTCCGCAGCGCGGCCCCCGCCCCGGGGCCGGCGCCCCCGGCGGTGTGACGCAATCGCGCGCGCGGACGCAGAAGGACATGTGATGGCCGACGAGCGGTACCAGTGGCTCGACCAGGAGGCCGCGGAGCGGCTGCTGCGCGGCGAGCCGGTCGACCCCGTCGACGACGCCTCCCGCGCGCAGGCCGAACTCCTCGCGCGGGTCCTCGACACGGCCCGCACCCCCGCCCTCGGCGCGCTCGCGGGACCCGACGGGGAACTCCCCGGCGAGGCCGCCGCGCTCGCCGCCTTCCGCAAGGCGGCCGCCGAGCGTGCGGCCGCTGCCGCCGCACCGGGATACGCCGGCCAGGCCGCCACCGATCTCGGCCGCGTCCGGATCGCGCCCGTGTTCACCGGCCGCCGCTGGGGACGCTCCCTGCGCTACGGCCTGGCGGCCGCGGTCGCCGCCGTCACGGTCGGCGGAGTAGCCGTCGCGGCGGGTACCGGCATGCTGCCGCTGACCACCGACCCGAAGCCCGGGAAGTCGGTCGTGTCCGTCGGCACCACACCGCCCGGCGAGTCCGCCGGCCCCGGCACCTCCGGCTCGCCGAGCGGCGGCGCCGGCACGCAGGTCCCCGGTGTCCCGACCGACCGGGACGGGCAGACCGCCACTCCCGGCGCCACGGACGGCCCCGGCACCGCCTCGGCGGGAGCCGGCGGTCACGACGGCGCCACGGCCACGCCCGGTGAGACCGCCGACGGTCGCACGCCGGACGGCGACGAGCGTGCCAAGGTGATCCAGGCCTGCCAGGACTACCGCGCCGGCCGGCTGGCGGACAGCGGCCGCGACCGGCTCACGAACGCGCTCAGGAGCGGCGAGACCGTCAAGCGCTACTGCGACCGGATCCTCTCCGGCGCGCCGGCCACGGCCACCGCCACGCCCAAGCCCACCGCCGGGCGGACGTCCTCCGGCGGCGGCTCGGGCAGCGGCGGCTCCGGCGATTCCGACTCGGGCAGCGCCGACGGCGACGACAAGAGCGACCGAGGCGACCGGGACCACGGGAAGAACCGCGACCGCGACGGCGGGAAGACCGGCGCGGCGGGCGGCGGGACGCACGGCGGAACGGGCGGAACGGGCGGCGGAACGCACGGCAGGGACCGCTGACGTTCACGGCGCCGACGGGGGTGTGACACTTTTCGACCCCGCGACGCAGTACTGAATGAGCCGACTGGTCATCGGCGAGCGCAAGGAGCCGGGGTTCCCCCCGTACCTTCGGCTCGGCGCACCGGCGCGGGTGGGGCACGTTCCCCCGGTCCCACCCGCGCCCTCTCTCCTACGGGGTCACCCGCGCACGACGGTCCGGCGCACGAGGCTCCCGCACACGGCGGTCACCAGTGCACGACGACCTTGTCGCCCACCTTCACCTGGTCGAACAGCACCGCCAGCCTGGCCTTGTCACGGACGTTCACGCAGCCGTGCGAGCCGCCGTTGTAGCCGCGGGCCGCGAAGTCGGCCGAGTAGTGGACCGCCTGGCCACGGCTGAAGAACATCGCGTACGGCATCGGCGTGTGGTAGATCGTCGACGTCCAGTCGCGGGCCTTCCACTCCACCTTGAACTCGCCCTCGCGGGTCGGGGTGTTCTCCGAGCCGAAGCGCACGTCGAGCGACGACACGACCTTGCCGTCGATCATCCAGGCCAGCGTCCGGCTCTCCTTGCTGATGCACAGCACCCGCCCGGTCATGCAGCGCGGGTCGGGCGTGTCCAGCTTGTTGGTGGTGGACGGCTTCAGCTCGTCGGCCGTCGGCTTGTGCGTCATGGCGAGCAGCCGCTGCCAGGTGACCTCGTCCACCGTGCCGGTCTGCGGCAGCTCCCGCTTCTTCTGGAAGGCCTTCACCGCACCCGCCGTCATCGTCCCGTAGAAGCCGGTGGGCGCCCGGTCGAAGTAGCCGATCTGGCGCAGCCGCGCCTGGAGCTCGCGCACCTGCTCGTTCTCGTCGCCGTCGTCCATCAGGACCTTGGGCTTCGGCTTCTCCGTCGTGGGCGTGGCCGACGGCTTGTCGTCGGACGAGGGCGTCGCCGGGGGAGCCGTGGTGCCGGCCGACGGCGTCGCCGTACCGCCCGTGCCCCCGCCGGAACCGGAGCCCGCCGCCTGGGCCGTACAGCCGGCGGCGAGCGCGACGGCCGCGGCGGCCAGCACTGCTCTGCGTATGACGGATGACGAACGCTTCATCGGAGCCCCCCGGGAAGAATGACGTGTGTACGAAGTGATGCTTCCCGCGCCCGAGTGGTTGCGCACGTGACCGAAAAGAGACGGGCATGCTGGGAACGAGCACGACGTCGATCGGGAGGCACAGCACATGGCGCGCGAGTCCGAGTCGGGGCTGCCCGTGGAGCCGGTCTACGGGCCGGAGGCCCTGGAGGGCTGGGACCCGGCCGAGAAGCTGGGCGAGCCCGGCGCGTACCCCTTCACCCGTGGCGTGTACCCGTCGATGTACACCGGCCGGCCGTGGACGATGCGCCAGTACGCCGGCTTCGGCACGGCCGTCGAGTCCAACGCCCGCTACAAGCAGCTCATCGCGAACGGGACCACGGGCCTTTCGGTCGCCTTCGACCTGCCGACCCAGATGGGCCACGACTCCGACGAGCCCATCTCGCACGGCGAGGTCGGCAAGGTGGGCGTGGCCGTCGACTCGCTCGACGACATGCGGGTCCTCTTCGACGGGATCCCGCTGGACAAGGTGTCCACGTCGATGACGATCAACGCCCCGGCCGCGCTGCTGCTCCTGCTCTACCAGCTCGTCGGCGAGGAGCAGGGCGTCCCCGCGGAACGGCTGATCGGCACCATCCAGAACGACGTGCTGAAGGAGTACATCGCCCGCGGCACGTACATCTTCCCGCCCAAGCCCTCCCTGCGTCTGACCGCCGACATCTTCAAGTACTGCAGGGCCGAGATCCCGAAGTGGAACACCATCTCGATCTCCGGCTACCACATGGCGGAGGCGGGCGCCTCGCCCGCGCAGGAGATCGCCTTCACCCTCGCCGACGGCATCGAGTACGTCCGCACCGCGCTCGACGCCGGCATGGACGTCGACGACTTCGCGCCACGGCTCTCCTTCTTCTTCGTCGCGCGCACGACGATCCTCGAGGAGGTCGCCAAGTTCCGGGCGGCCCGCCGGATCTGGGCACGGGTGATGAAGGAGGAGTTCGGGGCCAGGGATCCCAGGTCGCTGATGCTCCGCTTCCACACCCAGACCGCCGGCGTGCAGCTCACCGCCCAGCAGCCCGAGGTCAACCTGGTCCGGGTCGCGGTCCAGGGCCTCGCGGCCGTCCTCGGCGGCACCCAGTCGCTGCACACCAACTCCTTCGACGAGGCCATCGCCCTGCCGACGGACAAGTCCGCCCGGCTCGCGCTGCGCACGCAGCAGGTCCTCGCGTACGAGACCGACGTCACCGCGACCGTCGACCCGTTCGCCGGCTCGTACGTCGTGGAGAAGATGACCGACGACGTCGAGGCCGCGGCCCTGGAGCTCATGCGGAAGGTCGAGGACCTCGGCGGTGCCGTCAGCGCGATCGAGCGCGGCTTCCAGAAGAACGAGATCGAGCGCTCCGCCTACCGCATCGCGCAGGAGACCGACTCCGGCGAGCGGGTCGTCGTCGGCGTCAACCGCTTCACCCTCGACGTCGAGGAGCCCTACGAGCCGCTGCGGGTCGACCCGGCGATCGAGGCCCAGCAGGCCGAACGGCTCGCGAGGCTGCGCGCCGAGCGCGACCAGGCGGCCGTGGACACGGCGCTCGCGGAGTTGAGGAAGGCGGCGGAGGGCACGGAGAACGTCCTCTACCCGATGAAGACGGCGCTCAGGGCGCGGGCCACGGTCGGCGAGGTCTGCGACGCGCTGCGCCAGGTCTGGGGCACCTACGTCCCCACCGACGCCTTCTGACGTCCCCGCCGCCCGCCTTCCGATCTTCCGCGATGCGAAACACCGGAGCGGAGTGTCGTACCCACGTGCGACACTCCGCTCCATGCTGGGTGTCACCGATCTGCCGACCTATCTCGCCGGGCTCGTCCTCATCATCCTCCTCCCGGGGCCGAACTCGCTGTACGTGCTGTCCGTCGCCGCCCGCAAGGGCACCAGGACCGGATACAAGGCCGCCGCCGGCGTGTTCACCGGCGACACGGTCCTGATGACCCTGGCCGCCCTCGGCGCGGCCTCGCTGCTCCAGACCACCCCGCTGCTCTTCATGATCGTCAAGTACGCGGGCGCGGGCTACCTGGCCTGGATGGCCTACGGGATGCTGCGCGCCGCCCGCGAGACGTGGCGCACCCGCGGCCAGGCCGTCGCGGACGAGCCGGCCGCCGAGGGCACCGCGGGTCCGGTGGAGCGCCCCTACCGCCGCGCCCTGGTCATCAGCCTGTTCAACCCCAAGGCGATCCTCTTCCTGATCTCCTTCTTCGTGCAGTTCGTGGACCCGTCCTACGCCTACCCGGCGCTGTCCTTCCTGGTCCTCGGCACCCTGCTGCAGCTCGGCAGCTTCCTCTACCTGACGACGCTCATATTCGGCGGCACCCGCCTCGCCGCCGCCTTCCGCCGTCGCAGGCGCCTCTCTGCGGGAGCGACCTCCGCCGCCGGCGCGCTCTTCCTCGGCTTCGCCGTGAAGCTCTCGCTGAGCAGCGCCGCCTGACCGGTTGACCCTGACACGGTGTGAGGCCGTTCCGTAGGAGACGTCATGTTCGCCATCGGAGACTTCGCCCGGCACGGGCGGGTGTCGGTCCGCATGCTGCGTCACTACGACGCCATCGGACTGCTGCGCCCGGCCCACGTCGACCCGCACAGCGGCTACCGCTTCTACTCCGCGGACCAGCTCGCCCGGCTCAACCGCGTCATCGCGCTCAAGGACCTCGGCTTCACCCTCGAACAGGTGGCGGCCATCCTCGACGACGAGATCGGCGCGGACGAGCTGCGCGGAATGCTGCGCCTGCGCCAGGCCGAGCTGGAGACGGCCCTGGAGGAGGCGCGGGCCCGGCTCGCCCAGGTCGGTGCGCGGCTCCGAGCCATCGAGAGCGAGGGACGCATGTCCACGCAGGACGTCGTCGTCAAGAAGATCCCCGCCGTCCGGATCGCCGAGCTCAGCGGCACCGCCGGCAGCTTCGGGCCGAAGGACATCGGCCCGGTCGTCGGCCCGCTGTACGAGGAGCTGTGCGGCCGCCTGGAGGCGGCGGGCGTCACCGGGTTCGGCCCGGGCATCGCCTACTACGAGGACGCGGGCACGGGCGACGGGTCGGTCGTCGTGCACGCCGGGATGACCGTCCCCGAGGGGACGGCCGCGGAGGGCGTGCTGGTGCACGTCCTGCCGGGCATCGAGGAGGCCGCCACCATCGTCCACCGCGGCTCCACGGACGGGATCCTCCCGACCGTGCAGACCCTGGCCTCCTGGATCGACACCAACGGCTACCGCTCCGCCGGCTACGCCCGGGAGCTGTACCTGGAGTGCCCGGAGGATCCCGCCGGCTGGGTCGCGGAGATCCAGGAGCCGATCACCAGGGGCTGACCCCGTCCGGCGCGCGGGCCGGGTCCCCGGGTCTCACCGGCCGCCGAGGGCCCGTCGCTTCAGCTTCAGGGCGCGGCGGGCCAGACGGCGCAGGCCCGGGTGGCGGGGGACCGGAAGGCCGCCGGGGAGGCCGAGCGAGGTGAGCCGGCGGCGGGTGAAGTGGTGCCGGGTGCCGGCCGCGAGCGGGCCCGACAGGTGCCGTACGGCCTCCTCGCGCAGGTCCGGCCGGATCTTCGGCTGCATCGCGAAGCCCACCGCCGCGACCAGGCCGGTCAGTTCCGGCAGGCCGAGCGCCGGCTGCCCGGGCTCCTCCAGGTCGGGCACCAGCGAGTCCACGAGGACCACCGGCACCCGGTTGCTGTTCTGGTACGGCGAGAGCCGGGCCAGCAGCGGCCGGGTGCCGACCTTGGCGGTCTCGATGCCGTAGAAGGCGCTCGCGGTGAACAGCGCCGTCGAGAAGCAGCCCACGACGAGCGCGGGCCGCAGCTCCCGGTAGAGCACCTCGGCGAGCACCGGCCGGTCCTCGACGGTGAGCTCGGCGCCCAGCGTCTCCGCCTCCCGGACCAGGGCCTTCGACCAGGCGTCGGGGGCCGTCGGGTGCGGCTTGAAGACCAGTCGGCGGTGGCCGCGGGCGACCGCGCCGCGCACCATCCGCAGGTGCAGTTCGCCCTCCTCCTCGGCGGTCAGCAGCGAGAGCGCCGCCAGGTACTGGCCGAGCAGCAGGGCGGGGCCCCGTTCCGCGCCGGGGTCCGTGGCCTCGGGGCCGGAGAGTTCCTCGACGACCTTGGTGAAGGCCTCCGTCGGCACGGTCTCCGGGGCCGCGCCGAACTCGGCGAGCAGCAGCGGCGCGAGACCGGGCACCAGGTCCAGGTGGAGCAGCCGGCGCACCCGTTCGCCGACCAGCGGGTCGATCTTGTTGCGGGTGGGGCCGTAGCTCATCAGGCCGTCCGCGTAGACGTCGATCGGCGCGTCGGGGAAGAGCTGGGCGATCGTCAGGGCGGGCGCGACCTGGAGGGATTCCACGACGAGTTCGACCCGGTCGGTGCCGAGCTCCCAGAGCCGGCGCAGGTGCCGCTGGAGCAGCGGCAGGTCGTCCGGGCGCGGGGTCCAGCCGCCGGGGTGCAGCGGCTCGATGGTCTCGTTCCAGTCCAGGATCCCGTCGAACCGGCCGCGCAGCCGCTCGAATCCGGGCATCCGGTCCAGCGGGGTGGTGGTCTCCGGCACGGCCGCGTTGGTGGAGACGAGCAGCAGGCGCCGCCCGGCCGGGCGGAAGCAGCCGCTGTCGAGGGCCGCGGCGAGCGTGGCCGCCCCGTACAGGGTGGAGGCGTAGAAGATCTGGGTGGTTCCGGTGCGGTTCTCGCTGCTCATGCGGCGTTCTCTTCCTGGGCCGGGGCGGCGGGTGCGGCCGGGGCGGGCGCGGGGCGGCGGCGCTTGAGGCGGCGCAGCGGGCCCGCGCGGTCCTCGCCCATCGCGGACAGGGCCTCGGCGAGCACGTCCTGCGGCAGCCGCCGCAGTGCGCCCGAGCTCATGGCCCGCAATTTCCTGCCGACCTCGGGTTCGAATTTCGCCATGTTGCCGATGTGGTGGGAAATCACCGCGCAATAGGTACGGACGGCTTTCGGAAGCAGTAGCTCCGCATCGGGATCGTTCTTTGTCTCGTCGATCACCTGATCGAAAGCGCGGATGAAATCGAGCTGCCGGACGTCACCGATCTGTGTGAGCGAGGTGGCGACCCCGCGCCGGTAGAAGATTCCCAGATCACCGGTCACGGCGAAGGATTCCGCCTCCCGGTGCAGCCGCCAGATCCACGGCCGGTCCTCGGCGGTCCGCAGCCCGTGCGGGAAGTGCAGGAGTCCCCGGTCGAGCAGCCGCCGGTGGTACATCCCGGCCCAGGCGTACGGGTAGTCCACCGAGGTCGTCCGGTCGGCCGGCAGGATCGCGTCACGGGGCCGCAGCAGCTCCCCGCGCCGGCCCACCGGTGCCCGCCGCACCGAGCGGCTGCGGCCGGTCACCCGGACGTGGTCGGTGCGCAGGAAGTCGCAGTCCAGTTCGTCCATGGCGGCGACCAGGCCCGCGTAGAAGCCGGGCGAGAGCCAGTCGTCCCCGTCCAGGAAGGCCACGTACCGGCCGCGGGCCTGGTCGAGGCCGGTGTTGCGGGCGGTCGCGAGTCCCTCGTTGCGCGCGTGCCGGAGCAGCCGGGCCCCCGGGATCTCGCGCTCCGCCCGTGCCAGGAGCTCCGGGGTCCCGTCCGTCGAACAGTCGTCGACCAGCAGGAACTCGAAGTCCTCACGGGCGTTCGCACGCAGGCTTCTGAGGGCGTCGGGGGCATATGTCTGCACGTTGTAGAACGGCACGACGACGGAGAGCTTGACCACGCAACCGACGCTAGGCGGCGCCCCGGCATTCGTCCTGACCGGCAAGGGGATGCTCGGTGAACACGAAGCGGCGAGCCCCTTAACCGCCCCGGATCCGCTTCTCTTTCTGTCCGTTTCCCGCAATGCGTCATGGTGCTGTTAACCATTTGTTGTGGCCCAGTTGGGCTGTGAATCCCCGGGCCCTCCTAGCGTCCTGGACGTGCCATCACGTACCGATCGAGCGGTGCGCGTCGCCGTTCTCGCCGACTCCGACACCCGGTGGAAATGGGGCGTGCTCACCGCACGCAGAATCAGCGCCGAAAACGCCCCGGATCCCACGGGATTCGTGCTGCGCGGCCGCGCCACCCCCACCTCCCGCCAGCTCGCCGAGACGGCGGTGTCCGACACCGCACCGCGCGAGGTGACGGGCACGGAGTTCCTGCGTGAGGTACGCGACGCCGCCGACCGCGGAGAGGGCTACGACGTCGTGGTCCTCGCCCTCGTCGGCGGCACCGTCCGCGCCATGCTCCAGGGCCTCGCCGACCTCGCCCTCGACCGCCGCCCGGTGCTCGTCACCGGCTACGTCGGCGTCGTCTACGAGAAGCTCGCCGACGGACTCCTGCTGCGGCACGGCGCCGACGTCGTCCTCGCCAACTCCCGCCACGACGCGGAACGTTTCCGTGCCGTGTACGAGGGTGTCGGCGCCGATCCCGGCTCGGTCGTCGAGGCCGCCCTGCCCTTCCTGGGCGGCGCCCCGCACCGCCCCGAACCCGGCCGCGACACCCTGGTCTTCGCCGCGCAGCCCTCCGTGCCCGTCACCAAGGCCGAACGCGCCTACGTGCTGCGCCGACTGGTCGAGCACGCCCGGCTGCGCCCGGACCGCGAGGTGCTGCTCAAGCTGCGCTCCCGGCCCGGCGAACACACCACGCACCTGGAGGAGTTCCCGTACCAGAAGCTGGTGCGCGACCTGCCCGTGCCGCCCAACTTCCGCCTCGTGTACGGGCACATGGGCGAGGTCCTGGACCGCACCGACCTGCTGGTCACCGTGTCCTCCACGGCCGCCCTGGAAGCCCTGCACCGGCGCGTCCCCACCGCGGTCCTCACCGACCTCGGCGTGCGCGAGGCGCTCGGCAACCACCACTTCATCGGCTCCGGACTGCTCACGTCCTTCGACGCGCTCGACAAGGGCTCCGTACCGCGGCCCGACGAGCACTGGCTGGCCCGCCAGGGCGTCGGCGCCGCGGGACTGCCCGGCGGAGTCCCGTACGAGAAGGCCTTCGACGCGGCCCGCGAGCGGGTCGCCGAACTCCTCGCCGGACCCGCGCTGCCGCCGGTCGCCCCGTACTACACGGCCGAGACCGCCGGCGGCTACCTGCCCGGCATCCTCGCCCGCCACCGCCTCGACGTCACCGCGCCCGAGCCCCGCGAGAGCGGGGTGCGCCGGATCGTCCGCGAGGCGGCACGGGGCGCCTACCGCCACGGCGTCCAGCGCGTGGCCCCCGTCATCCGCCGCCTGGGAGAACTCTGATGCCCACCGACACGCCGACCGTGCTCGCCGTCATCCCCGCACGGGGCGGCTCCAAGGGCGTTCCCGCCAAGAACCTCGCCCCGGTCGCCGGGATCCCGCTGGTCGGCCGGGCCGTCCGGGCCTGCCTCGGCGCCCACGGCGTGACCGACGTCGTCGTCTCCACCGACGACCCGGCCATCGCCGAGGCCGCCCGCGCCTTCGGCGCGGAGGCGGTCCACCGCCCCGCGGAGCTCTCCGGCGACACCGCGACCAGCGAGTCCGCCGTGCTGCACGCCATGGACGCCTTCGAGGCCACGCGGGGGCGCGGCCCGGACGTGGTGCTGCTCGTCCAGTGCACGAGCCCCTTCCTCACGCCGGACGAGGTGGCCGAGACCGCCGGGCGGATCACCTCCGGCAGGGCCGACACCGCCTTCACCGCGGCCCCGAGCCACGGCTTCCTGTGGCGGGAGGCCGACGGCGACGCCACCGGCGTCAACCACGACAAGGCCCACCGGCCGCGCCGCCAGGACCGCGAGCCGGAGTACCTGGAGACCGGCGCCGTCTACGCGATGGCCGCCGAGGGCTTCCGCACCCACGGCCACCGCTTCTTCGGCCGCACCGCGCTCGTCGTCACCGACCCGGCCCGGGTCCTGGAGATCGACGACCCGCACGACCTGGCACGCGCCCAGGCCCTCGCGCCGCTGCTCGACACCCCCGCGACGCCCGTCCTCGCCGACGTCGACGCCGTCGTCCTCGACTTCGACGGGACCCAGACCGACGACCGGGTCCACATCGACGCCGACGGACGCGAGTTCGTCTCCGTGCACCGCGGTGACGGCCTCGGCATCGCCGCCCTCCGCAGGGCCGGCGTGCCGCTGCTGATCCTCTCCACCGAGCAGAACCCCGTCGTCGCCGCCCGCGCGCGCAAGCTCCGCATCCCCGTGCTGCACGGCGTGGACCGCAAGGACCTCGCCCTCAAGCAGTGGTGCGACGAGCAGGGCATCGACCCGCAGCGCGTGCTCTACGCCGGCAACGACGTCAACGACCTGCCCTGCTTCCACCTCGTCGGCTGGCCCGTCGCGGTGGGCAGCGCCCACGACGCCGTACGGGCCGCCGCCCGCGCGGTCACCCACGCCCCCGGCGGCTCCGGAGCGATCCGCGAGATCGCCGCCTGGCTCCTCGGACCCGAGCTCACCATCCCCGAGCCCCGCACCCCCAACTCGTAAGGAACCACCACCATGAGCAGCAACCGTCTCCGCACCCTCGGCAGCAAGACCGCCGGCCCGGGCCGGCCCGTGTACATCACGGGTGAGATCGGCATCAACCACAACGGCGACCTGGACAACGCCTTCGCGCTCATCGACGTGGCCGCCGAGGCGGGCTGTGACGCCGTCAAGTTCCAGAAGCGCACCCCGGAGATCTGCACCCCGCGCGACCAGTGGGACATCGAGCGCGACACGCCCTGGGGCCGGATGACGTACATCGACTACCGCCACCGCGTCGAGTTCGGCGAGGACGAGTACCGGGCCATCGACGAGCACTGCAGGAAGCGCGGCATCGACTGGTTCGCCTCCCCGTGGGACACCGAGGCCGTCGCCTTCCTGGAGAAGTTCGACGTCCCCGCCCACAAGGTGGCCTCCGCCTCCCTCACCGACGACGAGCTGCTGCGCGAGCTGCGCGCCACCGGTCGCACGGTGATCCTCTCCACCGGCATGTCGACCCCGAAGCAGATCCGCCACGCGGTGGAGGTCCTGGGCTCCGACAACATCCTCCTCTGCCACGCGACCTCCACCTACCCGGCGAAGGCCGAGGAGCTCAACCTGCGCGTGATCGAGACGCTGCGGGAGGAGTACCCGAACGTGCCGATCGGCTACTCGGGCCACGAGACCGGCCTGCAGACCACCCTCGCGGCCGTCGCCCTCGGCGCCACGTTCGTGGAGCGCCACATCACCCTCGACCGCGCCATGTGGGGCTCCGACCAGGCCGCCTCCGTCGAGCCGCAGGGCCTGCAGCGCCTGGTCCGCGACATCCGCACGATCGAGACCGCGCTGGGCGACGGCGTGAAGAAGGTCTACGAGTCGGAGCTCGGCCCGATGAAGAAGCTCCGCCGGGTCCAGGGACTCGTCTCCGCATGACCGGCCAGCTGGCGTTCGTCGAGAGCCCGGTCCAGCTGCTGAACGTCCTGGAGTGGGCCCACGCCACGGCCCGCCGCCCCGCCCCGCCCCTGCCCGCCGTCCCGGCCCAGCCGGCCGGCGGGCGCCGGGCCGCCGCCCCGGCCCCCGGTGCCGACGGCGGCCCGTTCGTCGTGACCGGGCGGGGCACCGGCCCGGTCGGGCCGCTCGCCGGGCTCGGGCTCACCGTGGTCGTACTGTCGCCCACCGACCCGATGTCCCGCGGGCAGCTGCGCCGGATGGCGCAGCTGGCGCGGGACGAGGGGGTCGCCGTCAAGTGGCAGGACGCGCGGCAGGGCCGGGGGGCGCTGGCCAGTACGCTGCGCGAGCTCGCGGGGCCGCTGCGGACCGCGGAGCGGGTGATCGTCGGGGATCCGTTCTCGCGCTACGTCCAGCTGCTGCTCACCCTCTTCGGGCCCCGTCGGGTCACCGTCGTCGACGACGGCACGGCCACCATGGAGTTCGCCGCCCAACTCGCGCGCGGCGAGCGGCTGGTGCGCTGGCACCGGCGGGGCAGCGGACGGGGGCCGCGCGAGCTGGTGCTCGCGCCGGTCACCACGCTCGCCCGCCGCAAGCTCGCGCCGGGCCGCCGCCGCACCGTGGAGATCTTCACCTCGCTGCCGGTCGAACCGCCGCCCGGTACCACCGTCACCGCCAACGACTTCGCCTGGACCCGGTCCCGCTTCGGCCCGCCCCGGCTCACCCGCGGCGCCGACCTGGTCGGCACCTCCCTCGTCGAGACCGGCGTCGTCGACCCCGACGAGTACCTGCGGGCCGTCACCGTCCTGGCCCGGACCCACGGCGCCACCCGCTACTTCGCGCACCGCCGCGAGAGCGCCGAGAAGCTGCACCGGATCGCGGTGGAGACCGGTCTGGAAGTGGTCCGGCCCGACCTGCCGCTGGAGCTGATCGCCCGCCGCGGCCCCGTCGGCCGCACGATCGTCAGCTTTCCGTCCACGGTCGTGCACACCCTGCCGCTGGCCCTCGCCGGCACCGGCGTGAAGGTCGCCGTCTGCGAGATCGCCCCCGAGTGGCTGCGCGACAACGCCTCGCCCCGCGCCCAGGGCTTCCTGGCCGGCGTCGCCGGCACCGCCACCCGCACCGAGAGACTCGAATTCGGGTAACCATACCCACAGAGGGTGACCGTCATGCCCAAGGAACAAGATTTCTTTCCCCTATCGGGCTGAACTTTTCGTGATCAACGGGCAGTTGATCTCACCGGGGGCCTACCCTTCAAAAGGTGAACCAGTTGAAGTCCCGAGAGCCCGGTCCCGGCGCGGCGCCCGCAGCACTGCCCGGAACGCTGTCCGAACCCCTGCGTGCCGAACTGATCGCGTTCCGCAGGGACTTGCACATGCACCCCGAGCTCGGCAACCAGGAGTTCCGTACCACCGCCGCGGTCAGGGCCCGCCTGGAGGCCGCGGGACTGCGACCGCAGGTGCTTCCCGGCGGCACGGGGCTGATCTGCGACATCGGGACCTGGGACCGCGGACGGCCCATGCTGGCGATCCGCGCCGACCTCGACGCGCTGCCCATCCCGGACGTCAAGACCGTCCCGTACCGCTCCCAGGAGCAGAACCGCGCCCACGCCTGCGGCCATGACGTCCACACCACCGCCGTCCTGGGCGCCGGACTCGTCCTCGCCGAGCTCGACCGCCAGGGCCGCCTCCCCGCGGCCGTACGACTGCTCTTCCAGCCCGCCGAGGAGGTGCTGCCCGGCGGCGCCGCCGACGCCGTCGCGGCGGGCGTCCTGGACGGCGTGGGCCGGATCCTCGCGGTGCACTGCGACCCGCGGGTCGACGCCGGGAAGATCGGGCTGCGGCCCGGCCCCATCACCTCCGCCTGCGACCGCCTGGAGGTCACCCTCGACGGTCCCGGCGGCCACACCGCCCGCCCGCACCTCACCACCGACCTGGTCACGGCCGCCGCCCGCATCGCGGTCGACGTGCCCGCCGTCCTGGCCCGCCGGGTGGACGCCCGCTCCGGGCTCTCGGTCACCTGGGGCCGCATCGAGTCCGGCCACGCCCCCAACGTCATCCCGCAGCACGCCGAGCTCTCCGGCACCATCCGCTGCCTCGACCTGCCGACCTGGCGCGAGGCTCCGGACCTGGTCCACGCCGCGATCGACGAGATCGCCACGCTGCACCGCGCCAAGTCGACCGTCGACTACGTCCGCGGCGTCCCGCCGGTCGTCAACGACCCGGTGATCACCGAGCTGCTCCGCGACGCCATGACCGCCCGCCGCGGTCCGCTCGCGGTCGAGGACACCGAGCAGTCGCTCGGCGGCGAGGACTTCTCCTGGTACCTGGAGCACGTCCCCGGCGCCATGGCCCGCCTCGGCGTCCGCACGCCGGGCGACACCCGGGTCCGTGACCTGCACGCCGGCGACTTCGACGTCGACGAGCGGGCCATCGGGGTCGGCGTGGAGCTGTTCACGGCGGCCGCGCTGCTCGACGCCACGCCGAAGGCCGCCAAGCGCTGACCGGGGGCCGGGCCGGTCTTCGGCGCAAACGACGAAATCCGGACTTTTAAGTACGACTTAATGGGGACCGGAGGCGGTTCATCCGCCCGGCCCAGTGTCCGGCGTGTCGCTTCGTGGCCCGGCCCGTACGCCCGTACCAGCGTGTATGACGGGCGGTATCGGGCCGGACGCCACCGGTGTCCGGCCTGGCTGGTTCGCGTCGATCCGATAACGACTCATGAACGGGTCTTTAACTGACATCTACGCGCGTTACGATCGCCGCGAAACCAGCGCCGGAAGAGGCGCTTTCGGTCAGTCTTGAAGGGACCCTCCTCTTGCGCCGGATCACCAGGATCACGACCGTGGGCATCGCCTCCGCGGCGCTCGCCCTGTCCGCCACCGCGTGTGGCAAGTCGTCGACGGACTCGGGCTCCTCCTCCGACTCCAAGGCCGTCAAGGCCGCCATCGCCTACGACATCGGCGGCCGCGGCGACCAGTCCTTCAACGACGCCGCCTACGCGGGTCTGAAGAAGGCCGAGGACGAGCTGGGCGTCAAGGGCGCCGAGGCCGAGCCCTCGGAGGGTGAGGGCGACGCCGACAAGGTGCAGCGCCTCACCGCGCTCGCCCGCGCCGGCAACAACCCGGTCATCGGCGTCGGCTTCGCCTACGCGCCGGCCATCGAGAAGGTCGCCAAGTCCTACCCGAAGACCACCTTCGGCCTGATCGACGACACGTCGAAGACCGGCCCGAACATCGCCAACCTCGTCTTCAACGAGGAGCAGGGCTCCTACCTGGCCGGCGTCGCCGCCGCCAAGGCGTCCAAGACCGGCACGGTCGGCTTCATCGGCGGTGTCGAGGTCCCGCTGATCAAGAAGTTCGAGGCGGGCTTCGTCCAGGGCGTCAAGGACACCAACCCCAAGGCCAAGGTGCTCACCCAGTACCTGACCCAGCCGCCGAACTTCGACGGCTTCTCGAAGCCCGACCTCGGCAAGGCCGCCGCGCAGGGCCAGCTCGACAAGGGCGCCGACGTGATCTACGCCGCCGCCGGTCTCGCCGGCTCCGGCGCGATCGAGGCCACCGCGAAGGCCGGCAAGTGGGCCATCGGCGTGGACTCGGACCAGTACAACCAGAAGGGTCTGGCCGCCTACAAGGACCACATCCTGACCTCGGTCACCAAGGACGTCTCGGACTCCGTCTTCAACCTGATCAAGTCGGTCAAGGACGGCAAGCCGCAGAGCGGCGAGGTCCGCTACGGCCTCGCGACGGACGGCGTCGGCCTGGCCACGTCCAACCCGGCGTACTCCAGCATGACCGAGATGGTCGCCGCCGTGGACAAGGCGAAGAAGGACATCGTCGACGGCAAGATCACCGTCAAGACCACGCCGTAACGGCGACCCCAGGTCCTGACCTGAGCCCAGGGCCCGGCGGCGGTGGGAGCCCCCACCTCCACCGGGCCCCGGGTCCATTCCCGTACGGGTTTTCAATTTTCGGCAGTGCTACGCGCGTAGATGTCCCACCGGCACGATAACTTCGCCCCGCCCTGCCCCTCCGCTCCGACTCCTTCCGGCCAAGGAGAGTGCGCCATCAACGCGTCCAGCCCCCCTGCCGTAGAACTCCACGGCATCACCAAGCGCTTCCCCGGCGTCGTCGCCAACAAGGACATCGCGATCACCGTTCGCAAGGGCACCGTGCACGCCCTCATCGGTGAGAACGGTGCCGGCAAGTCGACCCTGATGAAGATCCTCTACGGCATGCAGAAGCCGGACGAGGGCACCATCGCCATCGACGGCGAGCAGGTCTCCTTCTCCAGCCCCGGTGACGCCATCGCGCGCGGCATCGGCATGGTGCACCAGCACTTCATGCTCGCCGACAACCTCACCGTCCTGGAGAACGTCGTCCTCGGCGGCGAGAAGCTCTACGGCATCGGTGCCAAGGCCCGCAGGAAGATCCAGGAGATCTCCGACGCGTACGGCCTCGGCGTCCGCCCCGACGCGCTCGTCGAGGACCTCGGCGTCGCCGACCGGCAGCGCGTGGAGATCCTCAAGGTCCTCTACCGCGGCGCCAAGATCCTCATCCTCGACGAGCCGACCGCCGTGCTCGTCCCGCAGGAGGTCGACGCGCTCTTCGACAACCTGCGCGAGCTCAAGTCCGAGGGCCTGACCGTCATCTTCATCTCGCACAAGCTGGGCGAGGTCCTGAAGGTCGCCGACGACATCACCGTCATCCGCCGCGGCACCACGGTCGGCACCGCCGACCCGAAGACCGCCACCACCAAGCAGCTCGCCGAGCTGATGGTCGGCACCGAGCTGCCGTCGCCGGAGACCCGCGAGTCGACGGTCACGGACGTCCCGATGCTCCAGGTCAAGGGCCTCACCCTGACCGAGGCCGGCGCCGCCGCCGCAGCGCCGCTGACCACCGCCGCCCCGCCGGACCCGTCCGGCGCGGTCGCCCTCCAGGAGGTCGGCGCGGGCCGCAAGCTCCTCGACGACATCTCGCTCACCATCCACAAGGGCGAGATCCTGGGCATCGCCGGTGTCGAGGGCAACGGCCAGACCGAGCTCATCGAGGCCCTCATGGGCATGAACGCCCCCGACGCGGGCGTCATCACCCTCGACGGCACCGACATCACCAAGGTCTCGGTGCGCAAGCGCCGCGAGGGCGGCATCGGCTACATCCCCGAGGACCGCCACCGCCACGGCCTGCTCCTCGAGGCCCCGCTCTGGGAGAACCGCATCCTCGGCCACGTCACCGAGGCGCCCAACTCCAAGCGCGGTGTCCTCGACCCGAAGGCCGCCCGCAAGGACACCGAGCGGATCGTGCGCGAGTACGACGTGCGCACGCCCGGCATCGACGTCACCGCGGCCTCGCTCTCCGGCGGCAACCAGCAGAAGCTGATCGTCGGCCGCGAGATGAGCCACGCCCCCAAGTTCCTGATCGCCGCCCACCCCACCCGCGGAGTGGACGTCGGCGCGCAGGCGCAGATCTGGGACGCGATCCGCGACGCCCGCCGCGAGGGCCTCGCGGTGCTGCTGATCTCCGCCGACCTCGACGAGCTGATCGGCCTGTCCGACACCCTCAAGGTCATGTACCGCGGCCGGCTCGTCGCGGACGCCGACCCCGCCACCATCACGCCCGAGCAGCTGGGCTCCGCCATGACCGGCGCGGCCACCGGCCACCTCGAAGGCACCGACGCGCCCTCCGCAGAGCACCCCGAAGACGGTGACGCCCGATGATGAAATTCGACAAGGACAAGCTGATCATCGGGGCCGCGGGCCCGGTGCTCGCGCTGGTCTCCTCGTTCGTGCTCACCGTGCTGGTGCTGCTCGCCACGGGTCTGGACCCGATCGAGCCGATCCGGATCATGATCGACCAGGCCGGCTTCGCCGACATCCAGGTCCTGATCGTCAACCAGACCGGGATCTACTACCTGGCGGCCCTGGCCGTGGCCATCGGCTTCCGGATGAACCTCTTCAACATCGGTGTCGACGGCCAGTACCGGCTCGCCGCGATGGTGTCCGCCCTGGTCGGCGCGTCCATCGAGCTGCCGGGTCCGCTGCACATCCTGGTGATCGTGCTGGTCGCGATGTTCACCGGTGCCTTCTGGTCGGGCATCGCCGGCATCCTCAAGACCACCCGCGGTGTCTCCGAGGTCGTCTCGACGATCATGCTCAACGCCATCGCGACCTCGCTGGTGGCCTGGCTGATCCTGCCGAAGAACTTCGGCGTCCAGCCCGAGGGCTCCAACAACCTCACCACCGGTGAGATCTCCGAGTCCGGCTGGTTCCCCGGCATCGACATGGGCGAGGGCAACGGCGTCATCTACGGCTTCACCTTCGTGGCGCTCGCGCTCGGTGTCGTCTACTGGTTCGTCCTCAACCGCACCCGCTTCGGCTTCGACCTGCGCGCCACCGGCGCCAGCGAGTCCGCGGCCCAGGCCAGCGGCGTCGACGCCAAGAAGATGATCCTCACCTCGATGCTGCTCTCCGGCGCCCTCGCCGGTCTGTCCGGCATGCCGACCCTGCTCGGCGAGACCCACACGTACAGCCTCGACTTCCCCGTGGGTGTCGGCTTCACCGCGATCACCATCGCGCTGCTCGGCCGCAACCACCCGGTCGGCATCTTCTTCGCCGCCCTGCTCTTCGCCTTCCTGGAGAAGGCCTCGTCGTCGCTCGACGTGGAGGGCTACCCGAAGGAGATCACCAAGATCATGCAGGGCATCATCGTGATCGCCGTGGTCGTCTCCTACGAACTCGTCCGCCGTTACGGCCTCCGCCGCCAGCAGCAGAAGGTCGGCGAGGAACTCGCCGCCGGCGGCGCCCTCAAGACCGACAAGGAGGTTGCGGCATGAGCACGGGCACCGTCACCAAGCCGAGCGCCGCGCCCAACAAGGCGGGCGGCCGCCGCAAGCTCACCTGGCCCTGGATCCTGCTGATCGTCGCGGCCGGCCTCGTCCTCTTCTCGATGGTCCGTGCCATCTCCGGCGCCAACGACCTCACCTCGGTCGGCCAGGTCTCCGGCGCCCTGCAGCTCGCGGTGCCGATCGGTCTCGCCGGTCTCGGCGGTCTGTGGGCCGAGCGCGCGGGCGTCGTCAACATCGGTCTCGAGGGCATGATGGTCCTCGGCACCTGGTTCGGCGCCTGGGCCGGCTACCAGTGGGGCCCGTGGACGGGTGTCGTCGTCGGTCTGCTCGGCGGTGCGCTGGGCGGTCTGCTGCACGCGGTCATCACCGTCACGTTCAACGTGAACCACATCGTCTCCGGTGTCGCGATCAACATCCTCGCGGTGGGCTTCACCCAGTACCTGTCGAACTTCACCTTCGCCGAGGCCGAGGGCGGCTCCTCCAAGCAGTCCCCGCGCATCGACCAGATCACCCAGATCACCATCCCGGGGCTCTCGGACTGGCTGGCCGACCTCCAGGCCAAGCACTGGTTCCTGATCTCGGACGTGGCGGGCATCCTCGGCGGTCTGGTCACCAACCTGTCGCTGCTGACCGTCGTCGCCGTCCTGCTCGTCCCGGTCACCTGGTGGGTGCTGTGGCGTACGGCCTTCGGCCTGCGGCTGCGTTCCTGCGGTGAGAACCCGGTCGCCGCCGAGTCGCTGGGCGTCAACGTCTACAAGTACAAGTACATCGCCGTGGCGGTGTCCGGTGCCCTCGCGGGCCTCGGCGGCGCGTTCCTCGCGATCGTCTCCACCGGCATCTACCAGGAGGGCCAGACCGGCGGCCGCGGTTACATCGGTCTCGCCGCGATGATCTTCGGCAACTGGATGCCGGGCGGCATGGCGATGGGCGCCGGCCTGTTCGGCTTCACCGACAGCCTCAAGCTGCGCGGTGGCGCCGAGAACGTCCACGCGCTGCTGCTGCTCGTCGCGGTCCTCCTCGTGATCGCCGCCCTGTGGCAGCTGTACAAGAAGAAGTACGTGGCCGCGGTGCTCGCCGCCTTCTTCTCGGCCGGCTTCTTCCTCTGGTACGCGCTCACCGACGAGGTCCCGAGCCAGTTCGTGGACGCCGCCCCGTACGTCACCACGCTGCTCGTGCTCGCCCTGTCGGCGCAGCGGCTGCGGATGCCGAAGGCGGACGGTCTGCCGTACCGGAAGGGCCAGGGCAAGTGACCCGGGCCGGATCCGAGCCGGACTGGGAGCTGCTGCGTACGACGGCGCGCGAGGCGATGTCGCACGCCTACGCCCCGTACTCGAAGTACCCGGTCGGCGCGGCGGCCCTCGTCGACGACGGGCGGGTGGTCTCCGGCTGCAACGTGGAGAACGCCTCGTTCGGCCTCGGCCTGTGCGCCGAGTGCGGCCTCGTCTCGCAGCTCCAGGCGACCGGCGGCGGGCGCCTCACACACTTCGTGTGCGTGGACGGCAGCGGCGGCCCGCTGGTGCCGTGCGGCCGCTGCCGGCAGCTCCTGTACGAGTTCGGCGGCCCCGAACTCGTCCTGGAGACGCCCGCCGGGTTCACCACCCTGGCGGAGATGCTTCCGCAGGCCTTCGGCCCGGACCACCTCGCCCAGTAGCACCTCCGAGCGGCCCTTCCGGCACGATGGGAAGGGCCGCTCCTCCTTTCCCCCTCTATGCGCGTAGAAAGAGGCACCATCACATGGACGTCATCTCCGTCATCCGCACCAAGCGGGACAAGGGCGAGCTGAGCCCCGAGCAGATCGACTGGGTCATCGACGCCTACACCCGCGGTGTGGTCGCCGACGAGCAGATGTCCGCGCTGGCCATGGCGATCCTGCTGAACGACATGAACCGCGAGGAGATCGCCCGCTGGACGGCCGCGATGATCGCGAGCGGCGAGCGCATGAACTTCGACTCGCTCTCCCGCCCGACCGCCGACAAGCACTCCACCGGCGGCGTCGGTGACAAGATCACCCTGCCGCTCGCCCCGCTGGTCGCCGCGTGCGGCGCGGCCGTCCCGCAGCTCTCGGGCCGCGGTCTCGGCCACACCGGCGGCACCCTCGACAAGCTGGAGTCCATCCCGGGCTGGCGGGCGCTGCTCTCCAACGAGGAGATGCTGCACGTCCTCGACACGACCGGCGCTGTCATCTGCGCGGCGGGCGACGGCCTGGCCCCGGCGGACAAGAAGCTCTACGCGCTCCGCGACGTGACGGGCACGGTCGAGGCCATCCCGCTGATCGCTTCCTCGATCATGTCCAAGAAGATCGCCGAGGGCACCGGCTCCCTCGTCCTCGACGTCAAGGTCGGCACCGGCGCCTTCATGAAGAACATCGAGGACGCCCGCGAGCTGGCCTCCACGATGGTCGCGCTCGGCACGGACAGCGGCGTGAAGACGGTGGCCCTGCTCACCGACATGTCGACCCCGCTCGGCCTCACGGCGGGCAACGCGCTCGAGGTCCGCGAGTCGGTCGAGGTCCTGGCGGGCGGCGGCCCGGCGGACGTCGTCGAGCTCACGGTGGCCCTCGCCAAGGAGATGCTGAGCGCGGCCGGCATCAAGGACGCCGACCCGGCGAAGGCCCTCGCCGACGGCTCCGCGATGGACGTGTGGCGCCGCATGATCGCCGCGCAGGGCGGCGACCCGGACGCGCCCCTCCCGGTCGCCCGCGAGCAGCACGTCGTGACGGCCCCGGCCTCCGGCGTCCTCACCCGCCTCGACGCCTACGACATCGGCATCGCCGCCTGGCGCCTCGGCGCCGGCCGCGCCCGCAAGGAGGACCCGGTGCAGGCCGGCGCGGGCGTCGAACTCCACGCGAAGCCCGGCGACACGGTGACGGCGGGCCAGCCGCTCCTCACCCTGCACACGGACACGCCGGAGAAGTTCGACTACGCCCTGAAGTCCCTGGAGGGCGCCTGGGACATCGCGGCGCCGGGCACGGCGTTCACCCCGAACCCGATCGTCCTGGACCGCATCGCGTGACGTCCTGATCGCGGCTGACATATGCCAGCGACACCTTCGGGTGAACGGGGTCGATGGACGTCCATCGGCCCCGTTCGGCATGCTGGGATCGGTGACGACCGACTGAGGAGCACACCATGAGCGCACTCGCCGCCGAGGCCGGCCAGGGCTGGGACGATGTCGTCCGCCTCTGGCACGAGATGGACTGGCCCGAGGGCTGCAAGGTGGAGATCATCGAGGGGATCATCACCGTGGCGCCGTCACCCGCCAACCAGCACAACAGCATCGCCGAAATGATCCAGCGCAGGCTGTACCAGGTGATCCCCGAGGATTGGGGCGTCTACCAAACCCAAGCCGTAGCTGTCCCGGCCCGTTCGGGCATGTACATCCCGGACCTCCTGGTGGCGCCCAAGGCAGCCCTGCGCGGACCGGGCCACTACATCCCGGCGCCGATGGCCGAGCTCGTCGTCGAGATCACCTCGCAGTCCAACGCGAACCATGACCGCATCGCCAAGTGTGCCGGATATGCGACAGCGGGAGTCCCGCTCTACCTCCTGGTGGACCGGTGGGCTGCGGGCGGCCCGACGGTGACGCTCTACGGGGAGCCGTCGGACTCTGTCTACCGGGTGCTCCGCGCCGCGAAGTTCGGCGACCAGATGCACCTACCCTTCCCCTTCGACCTCACCCTCGACACCGACGAGTTCCTCCTCGGCTGAGAGCTGATTTCCCACCCGCGATGAGTTCCGGGCGCGGCGGCGGTCCACCACGTGTGGACACCTCACGCCCTCTTGAACTGCGGCTCTCCGGGCCGCCCGCGCCCACCGACGTCGGGCGGCTCTGCGCGCTGCTCGACGCCGCCGAGCCGACCGTCGTGGTCTGCGACATCGGCGGCCTGGAGCCCCCCGGGCTCGCCGGCGTCGACGCCCTCGCGCGGCTGCGGCTGACCGCACGGCGGCGCGGGCACCGTCTGGTGTTCACGGGCGCCGGGCCCGAGCTGCGCGAGACGCTCGACCTCTTCGGGCTCGGGGAGCTGCTGTGAGCACCCCCGAGGAGGTCAGGCCTCCAGTCGCTCCGGCAGGTCGAACAGCGGGAACCAGCGCTTGGTGTCCAGGAAGAAGTCCATCCCGCCGATCTTCCCGTCGTTCACCTGGAGCACGATCAGCGCCCACGGCGCGTACCCGCCCTCCGGGTCCGGGTGGTAGTGCGCGAAGGCCGGCTGGCCGTTCGCCACGGTCGGCACCAGCTTCGAGCCGCGGCACACCTCGCCGACGCCCAGCATCCAGCCCACGATGTCCTCGTGGCCGCGCAGCCACAGGTCGTACGGCGGCATGGACATCGTCGCGTCCTCGTGGAGGAGCGCGGTGAGGGCCTGCATGTCGTAGCCCTCGAAGGCCGCCACGTAGCGGTCGAGCAGGGCCTTCTGCTCCTCGTCCAGGGGGTCCGCCGCGTCGGACGCGGCCGGGGCCTGCTCGGCGATGGTGGCCCGGGCGCGCTGCAGCGCGCTGTTGACCGAGGCGACGGTCAGGCCGAGCAGCTCGGCCACCTCGGCCGCCTTCCACGCGAGCACCTCGCGCAGGATCAGCACCGCCCGCTGCTTCGGCGGCAGGTGCTGGAGGGCCGCCACGAAGGCCAGCCGCACCGTCTCGCGCGAGACGGCCGTCTCCGCCGGGTCCGCCACCGACGGCAGCACCCGCCCGTCCGGCACCGGCTCCAGCCAGGTGACCTCGGGGCGCTCGTTGAGCCGGGCCTGGGCGACCGGCGTCGGATCCGTCAGGTCCATCGGACGGGCCCGCCGGTTGCCCGCGTTGAGCGAGTCCAGGCACACGTTGGTGGCGATGCGGTAGAGCCAGGACCGCAGGGACGAGCGGCCCTCGAAGGAGTCGAGGGAGCGCCAGGCGCGCACCATGGTGTCCTGCACGGCGTCCTCCGCCTCGAAGGCGGAGCCCAGCATCCGGTAGCAGTAACCGGTCAGCTCCGTGCGGTACTTCTCCAGGTCGTCCGACTTCAGGTCCTCGGCCGTCCGTGCCATCGCGTCCACCCCGCTCGCCCCTCACCGGCGCCCGTTCGCACCGATGAGGGGAAGCTACCGCAGGGCACCGACAACCGGGGCCGACTCCGGTCAGTCGCCCCGGTTCCGCCGGTCAGGTTCCCGGCTTGCGCCCGTAGACGTACACGTCGTCGCCGTTGCGGAGCAGGTTCCAGTACGCCTTGGCGTCCTTCTGCGTCATGTTGACGCAGCCGGCCGAACCCGGCGGGTTCCACATCGACTTGGTGACCGAGTGGAAGGCCTGGCCGCCGTCGAAGAACTGCGCGTACGGCATCGACACGTGGTAGAGCGTCGACCAGTGGTTGATGTTGCGCCAGTAGATCTTCTTGGCGCCCGTACGCGTCTCCGAGCCGTCCCGGCCCGTACGCACCGGCACCGGGCCGTACTTGAGCCTGGCGCCGTCCTGGATCCAGCTGAGCTGCCGGGTCAGGTCGACACAGGCGATCCGGCCCTTGTTGGTCGGGCACTTCCCCGCCTTGTTGGGGTTGGTCCCCGCCGCCTTCTGCGCCAGCATCGTCGACATGGTCCGCCAGGTCACCGGCCCCGCGTACCCCGCCGACGGGGTGATCCCGTGCTTGACCTGGAAGGCCTGGGTGGCCTTGCAGTCGGCGAGCGACTGCTTCCCGTCGACCGGCCGGCCGAGGAACTTCTCCACCTGCTTCTGGTACGGGCCGGTCGTGACGTTGCACGACGCCGCCTGGGCCGGGGCGGCGGTGAGCGCCACCGTCATGGGTACCACCAGAGACGTGACGGCGAGCCCGATGCCCGCGCGTCTGCGTATCCCGTTCATGATCGTCAACTCCCCCTAGAGTCCTGACCCGTTTGACGCTCGGGGGAGCCCGACAGTTGCAGTCCTCAGACGGCCGTGGCGACTTCGTGACCGAGCGCCTTCACCCGCCGGGCCTCGACCCGGGCGCTGTGCGTCCCGTACAGGGTGATCGACACGACGCCGAGCACCGCCACCAGGCCGATCAGCACCGTCCCGGCCCAGCCGCCGGCGTGGAAGGCGACCGCGCCGAGCGTGCCGCCCGCGCTGCTGCCCAGGTAGTACGCCGACTGGTAGAGCGCCGATGCCTGCGCCCGGCCCGTCCGCGCCGTGCGGCTCACCGAGGAGGACGCCACCGCGTGCCCCGCGAAGAAGCCCGCGGTGATCAGCACCAGGCCCGCGAGGACGGCGGGCAGCGCGTCCGCGAGGGAGAGCAGCAGACCGGCCGCGGTCGTGGAGACCGCGAGGTAGAGCGCGCCGCGCCGGCCGAGCCGGCCGACCAGTTTGCCGGCCGCCGCCGAGGAGACCGTACCGACCAGGTAGACGAGGAAGATCGAGCCGACCACGCCCTGCGGCAGCGAGAACGGGGCCTCGGCCAGGCGGTAGCCGATCACCGTGTACACGGCGCCGAACACCGTCATGAACAGCGCGCCGATCGCGTACAGGCGCAGCAGCAGCGGATCGGCGAGGTGCCCGCGCACGGTCCGCGCCAGCGCCGCCGGGTTCAGCGTGCCGGGGGTGAAGTGCCGCGCCTTCGGCAGCAGCGCCCGGAAGACGAGCGCGCACACCGCGGCCATCAGGCCGACCGCCGCCAGACCCGCCCGCCAGCCCCACAGCTGCGCCACCCAGCCGGTGACGATCCGGCCGCTCATGCCGCCGATGGAGTTGCCCGCGACGAACAGGCCGATCGCCGCGATCAGCGCCCTCGGCCGCACCTCCTCGGCCAGGAAGGCCATCGCCGAGGCCGGCACGCCGGCCAGTGCCGCGCCCTGCACCGCGCGCAGCGCGACCAGGGTCTCCAGGTTCGGGGCGAGCGGCACGAGCAGACCCACGGCCACGGCGACCGCGAGCGAGACCGTCATCGTCGAGCGGCGCCCGAAGCGCTCGGAGAGCGCGCTCAGCGGGAGGACGCACAGGGCCAGCGCGCCGGTCGCGGCGGAGACCGTCCAGGAGGCGGCCGACGCGCTCGCGCCGAACTCGGCCGAGACGGCGGGGAGAAGGGCCTGGGTGGAGTAGAGGAGGGCGAAGGCGGCCACTCCGGCGGCGAAGAGCGCGAGGCTCATCCGGCGGTAGCCGGGGCGGCCGGGGGAGAGGCGGGTGTCGGCGGAGTCATGACCGGTGTCGGCGACCGCGCGGGTGGCGGCCGCCTTGGTACTGGCGGAAGGCATGCCTCGAACGTAGGACGGTCCGCTTCATGCGTCCAATGCACGGAACTGCTGTAATCGTTCCCATGGTGCATGAGTACAGGTCACAGCCTCGGCTGTCACCGAACAGTAACGAAGAAGACATGGGACTGCTGCTCGCGCCGCGGCTCGCGTACTTCGCCGCCGTCGCCCGGCACGAGCACGTGACCCGGGCCGCGGCCGAGATGGGCGTCCCGCAGTCGACGCTGTCGCGGGCCATGGTCAGGCTGGAGGAGGACCTCGGCGTCGCCCTGTTCGCCCGGCGCGGCCGCACGGTCGCGCTCACCCCGGCCGGCCGCCGCTTCCTCTCCGCCGCGGAGCGGGCCCTCGCCGAGGTCGAGCGGGCCGCCGACACGGTACGGGCGGACGCCGATCCCGCCGCCGGCCGGGTCGCCTTCGGCTTCCTCCACACCATGGGCTCCGAGACCGTGCCGGGGCTGATCCGCGCCTTCCGCGTCGACCACCCGAAGGTCCGCTTCACCCTGGTCCAGAACTACGGCGAGGCGATGATCGAACGGCTCAGGGCCGGCGAGCTCGACCTGTGCCTCACCTCGCCCGTGCCGGACGCTCCCGACCTGGTCGGCCGCCGCCTCGACGAACAGCGGCTGCGGCTCGTCGTGCCCGACGACCACCGGCTCGCCACCCGCAAGCGGATCCGCCTCGCGGAGGCCGCCGACGAGACCTTCGTGACCCTGGAACCGGGCTACGGGCTGCGCCGCATCACCGACGACCTGTGCGCGCAGGCGGGCTTCACGCCGCGCATCGCCTTCGAGGGCGAGGAGGCGGAGACGCTGCGCGGCCTGGTCGCCGCGGGCCTCGGCGTCGCCCTGCTGCCGCCGCCGGCCGTCGCCCGCCCCGGCGTCGTCGAGCTCGGCGTGACCTCGCCGCGCGCGGTCCGGGAGATCGGCGTGACCTGGCTTGACGGCCATCCGGACACCCCGCCGGTGGCCGCGTTCAAGAAGTTCCTGCTGAGCAAGCGGGGCAGCCTGCTGCCCGAGTGACGGGCCGGCCGCGCGGGGCCGTCAGCCGAACGACCGCCCGAACCCGGCCGCCAGCGGCATCCGGAGTCCCAGCGGCGGGGGCGCGGCCATCGCGTCCGCGAGCGGACGGCTCTGCGGGCGGGCGAAGAGCGCGGACAGCACGAAGTCGGCGGCCAGGGCGTGGACTTCCTCGCGGTACTGCCGCAGCGCGTGCCCGTCCGCGTGGACCTCGAAGCGGCAGGTGTCCCGGTTGGACTTCTTGGCCCGCTCGGCGAACCGGTAGCTCAACTCGGGGTCGGTACGCGCGTCGTTCGTGCCGTGCACGATCAGCACCCGCCGTCCCACGAGCTGCCGCACCGGCTCCGGCTCGGCCGCCCGGTCGTCCTCCGGCAGCCACGGGGCGAGCGCCAGGACCGCCGTCACCGCCGTGTGCCCGCCGGCCGCCAGGGCGGCCCGGGCGCCCATCCCGCGCCCGACGAGGCAGACCGGCACGTCGCCGTAGCGCCGCACCGCCTCCGAGACCGCCCACCGGGCGTCGGCCGCCAGCTGCGCGTCCGTCCCGTTCCAGCCCCGCCCCCGGTACCGCACCACGTGCGACACGAGCCCGTCGGCCCGCCCCGCACGCACCAGCCGCCGTCCCAGCGGCAGGACCGCGGCGTGGGCCCGTACGGAGTGCCGCCGCCCGGACGCGACCTCGCCGTCCGGGAGCAGCAGCACCACCCCGCCCGCTTCGGTGACCGCTGTCGTCGCCGCGACGGGCCGGCCGAGGCGGGGTGTCCGGGAGCCGGCCGTTCCCACGAGTGCGTTGTGCGCCATGGCAGAACAGTCTCAGAAGCCGAGGTGTACGCGAGTGGTACGCGCGGTCTCTGTTACGTATCGTCCGCTGGCCGAACGCCCGTACGCCTCAGGGCCGTTCGAAGCAGTGCACGCTGCCCACCGGGACGAAGCCGCGGCGCGCGTACCAGTGGCGCGGCCAGTCCGTGGCGAGGGCCGTCAGGAAGACGGTCGTGCAGCCGGCGGCGTCGGCCATGCGCAGGGCGGTGTCCAGGACGACACCGGCGTGGCCCTGGCGCAGGTGGGTCTCGGCCGTCACCAGGTCCTCGATCTGGGCCGTCCCCGAGGCCGCGTCGATGTACAGATCGGCCCAGGACGCCACCTCGCCGAACTCGTCGTGCGAGGCGAGGAAGCGGACGTCGTCGGCGCCCCGGCGCCGGGCCGCGCGGCGCTCGACCAGGTCGCTGATGACGTCGTCCCCGACGTCCGGAAGGAAGCGCCGCTGGCTCTCGGTCAGCGGGCCGCGCAGGGCGGGCAGGTCGACCTCGCGCGCCCCGCCGAGCTCCGGTACGGGGCCGGTGTGGACCATCAGGAGGACCTCGGAGCACTCGTACCCGGCCCGGGCCAGCGGCCCGGCGCAGACCTCGGCGACCGCCGTGTCGGGGATGTACACGGTGCGGTGCGAGAGATGGGCCATCAGCTCGTCGACCCGGCCCGGCAGGGCGTCGGGATCGGTCCGCCCGTCCACCAGGACGTGGTTGTTGCCGTGGGAGAGCGCGTACGTGTCGTCGAGCGCGGCGAACCCGCCGGGGAAGTCGACGGTCCGCTCGGCCTGCCGGCGCGTGAAGGCGGACAGGAAGCCGATGATCCGGCGCAGTTCGGAGTCGCTGGTGGCCGTGGTCATACCGGCAGGCTAGGGCTCCGCGGAGGTGCCCGCACCCAGGTTTCGGGTCGCACCCGCCCGGAAATCCGGCCTAAGGATGCGGCGCAGAAGAGGCGCGCTCTACGCGCGTAGGCGCTAGAGTGCGGCAATGACGAGCCAGATCCCCAGCACCCCCTCGGCGGATCAGATCCGCCGCGCCCCGAAGGTCCTGCTGCACGACCACCTCGACGGCGGCCTGCGCCCCGGCACGATCATCGAACTCGCCCGGGCCCAGGGCTACGGCAGCCTTCCCGAGACCGAGCCGGACAAGCTCGGCATCTGGTTCCGGGAGGCTGCCGACTCCGGCTCCCTGGAGCGCTATCTGGAGACCTTCGCGCACACCTGCGCCGTCATGCAGACCCGCGAGGCCCTGGTCCGGGTCGCCGCCGAGTGCGCCGTCGACCTCGCCGAGGACGGCGTCGTCTACGCGGAGGTCCGCTACGCACCCGAGCAGCACCTGGAGGGCGGTCTCAGCCTCGAAGAGGTCGTCGAGGCGGTCAACGAGGGCTTCCGCGAGGGCGAGCGCCAGGCCAGGGCCAACGGCCACCGGATCCGGGTGGGTGCGCTGCTCACCGCGATGCGGCACGCGGCCCGGGCCCTGGAGATCGCCGAACTGGCCAACCGCTACCGGGACTCCGGCGTCGTCGGCTTCGACATCGCGGGCGCCGAGGCCGGCTTCCCGCCCACCCGGCACCTCGACGCCTTCGAGTACCTGAAGCGCGAGAACAACCACTTCACGATCCACGCGGGCGAGGCCTTCGGCCTGCCCTCGATCTGGCAGGCCCTGCAGTGGTGCGGCGCCGACCGGCTCGGCCACGGCGTGCGGATCATCGACGACATCGAGGTCGCCGACGACGGTACGGTCAGCCTCGGCAGGCTCGCCGCGTACGTGCGCGACAAGCGCATCCCGCTGGAGATGTGCCCCACCTCCAACCTGCAGACCGGCGCCGCCGAGTCGTACAAGGAGCACCCCATCGGGCTGCTGCGCAAGCTGCACTTCCGCGCGACGGTCAACACGGACAACCGGCTCATGAGCGGCACCAGCATGAGCCGCGAATTCGAATTCCTGGTCGAGGCATTCGGTTACACGCTCGACGACATGCAGTGGTTCACGGTCAATGCGATGAAATCAGCGTTCATTCCTTTCGATGAACGACTCGCGATGATCAATGACGTCATCAAGCCCGGTTATGCCGAGCTGAAATCCGAATGGCTGTTCCAGCAGACCGCCACGACCAGCGAGTCTTCCCGCCAGTCGGACTGATCACCCGCCCTCGGGACGGGACGGACGGCGGCCGGGCGCACCACGCCCCGGACCCCTA
>NZ_JBHXTJ010000035.1:0-76232 GCF_042677525.1 Streptomyces sp. NPDC127114 | reverse complement strand
GACCTGTCGGTCCCGGCGGCCCTCCGCCATGTCTCCCGGGGGGTCAGCGCCCGCCGGCCCCGGCGCCGTTCCCGGCACCGTCCTTGTCCTTGTCCTTCACGCCCTCGGCGGGCACGTCGTCCGCGATGGCCTCCGCGTCACCCGGAGCGGCGTCCCCGGCCGACGCGCCGTCGACGTCCTCCGCGGCCTTGTCGGCCTCGCCCGCGGCGGGACCGGCCTTCTCGCCGTCCACGGCCTTCCTCGGCTCGACGGTCTCCTCGCGGCCGGGGCGCACCTTCGCCGAGATCACGATGTAGGCGACGGCCAGCAGGCCCACGATGATCGCGGTCCACACGTTCAGCCGCAGGCCGAGGATGTGGTGGGCCTCGTCCACGCGCATGTACTCGATCCAGCCCCGGCCGGCGCAGTACGCGGCGACGTAGAGCGCGAAGGCGCGGCCGTGGCCGAGCGTGAAGCGGCGGTCGGCCCAGATGACGAGGAGCGCGACGCCGATGCACCACAGCGACTCGTAGAGGAAGGTCGGGTGGTAGACGCCCTCGACCCGGTTGGCGCCGGCGCTGATCTCCAGGCCCCACGGCAGGTCGGTCGGCTTGCCGTACAGCTCCTGGTTGAACCAGTTGCCCCAGCGGCCGACGGCCTGGGCGAGGGCGATGCCGGGCGCGATGGCGTCCGCGTAGGCGGGGAGCGGGATGCCGCGGCGGCGGCAGCCGATCCAGGCGCCGACGGCACCGAGCGCGATGGCGCCCCAGATGCCGAGGCCGCCCTCCCAGATCTTGAAGGCGTCGACCCAGTTCTCACCCTCGCTGAAGTACAGCTGGTAGTCGGTGATCACGTGGTAGAGCCGGCCGCCGACGAGGCCGAAGGGCACGGCCCAGACGGCGATGTCGGCCACGGTGCCGGCAGTGCCGCCCCGGGCGATCCAGCGCTTGTTGCCGAGCCAGACGGCGACGAAGACACCGATGATGATGCAGAAGGCATAGCCGCGCAGCGGGATCGGTCCGAGGTGGATCACGCCGGTCGACGGGCTGGGAATGAAGGCAAGGTCCATGGCAGGACCGACGCTACCTTGCCGGGCGGGCCGTACGGCAGCCAGCCCGGCAACTTCTCCGTAACGCCGTCGGGAACCACTCCGGCGCTCAGCGGCCGGCGGCGGCCCCGGCGCCCGGGGATCCGGCGGCCGGGGAGGCGGTGCCGGCCTTCTTGCCCTTGTTGGCCTCGGCGACCCACTTCTTCAGGTTCTCCACGGAGATCTGCTCGTCCCCCTTCTTCGGGAAGATCGATTCTCCGTTGAGCAGCACGGACGGCGTGCCGGTGAACTCGCTGCTGCGGAAGGCGTCGTTCGACTTCTTGACCCAGCCGTCGTGCGTGCCGTCCTCGACGCAGCTGCGGAAGGCGGGCGTGTCGAGCCCGGGGACCTTCGCGGCGAGCTCGACGAGCTTGGCGTTGTCGGCGTAGGCGTCGTCGGTCTCCTGCGGCTGGTTCACGTACAGCGCGTCGTGGTACGCGGTGAACTTCCCGGCGTCCTGGGCGCAGGCGGCGGCGTTCGCGGCGCGCAGCGAGCCGCTGCCGCCCAGGTTGCCGTCGATGAGGGTGGCGAGGTGGTACTCGGCCTTGACCGCGCCGGAGGCCTCCAGTTCGTGGATCGTGTCCCGGAAGAAGTTCTCGAACTGGGCGCACGCGGGGCAGCGGAAGTCCTCCCAGACGGCGAGCGTGGACGGGGCGTCCGGTCTGCCCTGGGGAATGGCGGGCTTGTCGCCGCCGACGGCGCCGGCCGGCGCGACGACGGGTCCGGCCTTGTCCGAGCTGTCCTTGCCTCCGCTGTTGGCCGCGATCACGCCGACGACCGCGGCCAGGCCGAGGACGCCGACCACCGCCGCCGACACGATGAGGACGCGGCGCTGCTTCTCGCGGGCCTTCTCGCGCTCGCGCTGCTGCTGGAGGCGCTCCCGCGCGCTCCGGTTACCGTCACGGTTCTTCTCGCTCACGCCCACGAGAACGAACCGGGGAGGCACGCGCGTGCCTCCCCGGTCCCGAATCCACCCGTATGGGTTACTTCCTGCGGCGGACTCCCTCGGCGAGTTCGGCCGCCAGTTCCCTTACGGCGCCGAGCGCGGCCGCCTCGTCGCCGCCCGCGTCGAGGATCCGCTTGACGAAGGCGGACCCGACGATGACGCCGTCGGCGAAGCCGGCGACCTCCTCGGCCTGGGTGGCGTTGGAGACGCCGAGGCCCACGCAGACGGGCAGCTCGCTGGTGGCCCGGGTGCGGCGGACCAGGTCGGCGGCCTGTTCGCCGACCGACTCGCGGGTGCCGGTGACGCCCATCAGGGAAGCGGCGTAGACGAAGCCGGAACCGGCCGCGGTGATGGTGGCCAGGCGCTCGTCCCTGCTGCTGGGGGCGACGACGAAGACGGTGGCGAGACCGTGCTTGTCGGCGTGCTCCCGCCACACGGCGGACTCCTGCACCGGCAGGTCGGGCAGGATGCAGCCCGCGCCGCCGGCCGCGGCGAGCTCCTCGGTGAAGCGCTCGATGCCGTACCGGTCGATGGGGTTCCAGTACGTCATGACGAGGACCGGCTTGCCGGTGGCCGCGTGGGCCTCCTTGACCGTGCGCATCACGTCGGCGATCTTCACGCCGCCGCGCAGCGCGATGTCGTCGGCGGTCTGGATGACCGGGCCGTCGAGGACCGGGTCGCTGTGGGGCAGGCCGACCTCGACGACGTCGGCGCCGCCGTCGAAGACCGCCTTGATCGCGGCGATGCCGCCGTCGACGGTCGGGAAGCCGGCCGGCAGGTACGCGATGAGCGCGGCGCGGTTCTCGGCCTTCGCCTTGGCGAGGGTGTCGCTGAGCAGCTGGATGTTGCCGGTCGTCACTGGGAGCCCCCCTCGGCGCCGTTGTCGTAAAGGCCGAAATAGCGGGCGGCGGTGTCCATGTCCTTGTCGCCGCGCCCGGAGAGGTTCACGACGAGCAGCCCGTCCCTGCCGAGCTCCTTGCCGACCTCCAGCGCCCCGGCGAGGGCGTGCGCCGACTCGATGGCCGGGATGATGCCCTCGGTACGGGAGAGCAGGCGCAGTGCCTGCATGGCGGCGTCGTCGGTGACGGCCCGGTACTCGCCGCGGCCGCTGTCCTTGAGGAAGGCGTGCTCGGGGCCGATGCCGGGGTAGTCGAGGCCGGCCGAGATCGAGTACGGCTCGGTGATCTGCCCCTCCTCGTCCTGGAGGACGTAGCTCCTGGACCCGTGGAGGATGCCGGGCTCGCCGGCGGTGAGCGTCGCGGCGTGCTCGCCGGTCTCGACGCCGTGGCCGGCCGGCTCGCAGCCGATCAGCCGGACGGAGGAGTCCGGGATGAAGGCGTGGAACAGGCCGATGGCGTTGGATCCGCCGCCGACGCAGGCGACGGCCGCGTCGGGCAGGCGTCCGGCGCGCTCGAGGATCTGCCGGCGGGCCTCGACACCGATGACGCGGTGGAAGTCGCGGACCATGGCGGGGAAGGGGTGCGGTCCCGCGACGGTGCCGAAGAGGTAGTGGGTGTTGTCGACGTTGGCGACCCAGTCGCGGAACGCCTCGTTGATGGCGTCCTTGAGGGTGCGGCTGCCGGACTTCACGGCGATGACCTCGGCGCCGAGCATGCGCATGCGGGCGACGTTGAGGGCCTGCCGCTGGGTGTCGATCTCGCCCATGTAGATGGTGCAGTCGAGGCCGAACAGGGCGCAGGCGGTGGCGGTGGCGACACCGTGCTGCCCGGCGCCGGTCTCCGCGATGACCCGGGTCTTGCCCATGCGCCTGGTGAGCAGGGCCTGACCGAGCACGTTGTTGATCTTGTGCGAGCCGGTGTGGTTGAGGTCCTCGCGCTTGAGGAAGACCCGGGCGCCTCCGGCGTGCTCGGCGAACCTCGGGACCTCGGTGAGGGCGGAGGGGCGGCCGGTGTAGTTCACCATCAGGTCGTTGAGCTCGCGCGCGAACTCGGGGTCGTGCTTGGCCTTGTCGTACTCGACGGCGACCTCGTCGACGGCGGCGACGAGGGCCTCCGGGATGAACTTGCCGCCGTAGGCACCGAAGTACCCCTCGGCGGACGGGACCTGACCCTCCGGGTCGGGAATGAAGAACTCGCTGGACATGCGGTTGCTCCTCGCGGGGCGGATGGGCCCCGATGACGTGCGGTTGGTGGTCACGTTATGCGCGCGTGCCCCTCACGTACGGCAACCCGTCGGGCGTCCGCCCCTCCGTCACGGGCAGTCGTTCCGCTGGGGGTCCCCCCTGGACGAAGTCCTTGGGGGAGGAACGGCTGGGCACGACGGACGGCGCCCCTTGCCGGGCCAGGCTTCCGCGCCTGGACGGTCACGCGTGGGGAAGGCCCGCACGGGGGCGGGCCGCCGTGGCATGACGGCGCGGGCCGACGCGGGCCGGCGAGAGGTGCGGGCCGGTTCGGGCTGCGAGGTGTCAGGAAACGCGCGCTGAGCGCGGGCGCCATCGCATGCCGTTGACCTGGCCCGGCTCGTCGCCGATCACATAACGCACCCGGCGCCCGTGCACACGGCGCGCCGGCGCGCGGCAGCCGCGTGGGCGGCAGCCGCGGGCGAGCGGGGCGTGGGCGGGCACGGAGGCGGTACGGAGCAGGGTGCGGCGCCCGGGCGCGGCACCCACCGCCGACGGCGCGCCGACCGCGCCCCGGGCATCGGGGCCCGGGACGTGCGGCGGCGTGTCGTGGCGGAGGGTCATGGCCCGGTCAGCCCCTGCCGTGGCGCAGGGCCGGGTGGGCGCCGGCGGCGACCAGGTCGGCGACGGCGGCCTTCGGGTCGCGGCCGGTGACCAGGGACTCGCCGACCAGGACCGCGTCGGCGCCGGCGTTGGCGTACGCGATCAGGTCGTGCGGGCCGCGGACACCGGACTCGGCGACCTTGACGATGCCGGCCGGGATCTCGGGCCCGACGCGCTCGAAGGTGGAGCGGTCGACCTTGAGGGTCTTGAGGTTGCGGGCGTTGACGCCGATGATGCGGGCGCCCGCATCGACGGCCCGCTCGACCTCTTCCTCGTCGTGGACCTCGACCAGCGGGGTCAGGCCGATGGACTCGGCCCGCTCGATGAGGGAGACCAGCGCCTCCTGCTCCAAGGCGGCGACGATCAGCAGCGCGAGGTCCGCGCCGTAGGCCCGGGCCTCCCACAGCTGGTAGGCGGTGACGATGAAGTCCTTGCGCAGGACGGGGATGTCGACCCTGGCGCGGACCGCCTCCAGGTCCGCGAGCGAGCCTCCGAAGCGGCGCTGCTCGGTGAGGACGGAGATGACGGCGGCGCCACCCGCCTCGTAGTCGGCGGCGAGACCGGCCGGGTCGGCGATGGCGGCGAGCGCGCCCTTGGACGGGCTGGAGCGCTTGACCTCGCAGATCACCTTGACGCCGTCACCGCGCAGCGCGGCGACACCGTCCTTGGCCTGCGGGGCCTTTGCGGCGCGCTCCTTGAGCTCGTCGAGGGAGACCCGCGCCTGCCGCTCTGCGAGGTCGGCGCGCACGCCTTCGATGATCTCGTCGAGCACACTCACGCGAGAGGCCCCCTTCCGGGATTCGATGAACACGGTTCAGCCACGTCGATGGTATCCGCAGGTGGGCCGCTGACCCGCATCGGTCGGCGTCGCGTCCCATCTGCTGGGACTTCGGGCGGGTTCACGGGGCGAGCGCGGAGCCGAAGGGAAGGTTCCGGACGAGCGTGAACAGGGCGAGAACGCCGCCGACGCCCCACCACAGGACCGGGGAGACCGCCACGCGCATGGGGAGCCCGCGGACGGCACGAACCAGCCAGAGCGCCATGACGACGGCGAAGACGCCGTAGCCGATGACGGCGAGGGCGTTCGCGCCGAGGGCGGCGCCCAGGTCGCCGTGGACGAAGGCGTGGGCGCTGCGCAGTCCGCCGCAGCCGGGGCAGTAGACGCCGGTGAAGCGCAGCAGCGGGCAGACGGGGTAGTGGCCGGGTTCGTTGGGGTCGACGGTCCCGACGTACGCGAAGGCGGCGGCGACCGCGGCGAGCGTGCCCAGCGGCGCGAGAAGCCGCCGGGCGAGCGGCCGCGGCGGCGGGAACGGGGGCGGCGCGTACGGCCCGTACGCGCCGTGGCCGGTGTGCTCGGGCTCGGTCACGGCTCCCGCCGTGGGGTTCGGGTCCACCCGGTGATTCTCGCCCGTACGGCACGAAGGCGCAGCCCCGCGTCGCGGGACTGCGCCTTCGTGGTGAACCGGGGCCGGGTGATCAGGCGCCGGCCCGCTCGAGCGCGCTGCGCGTGGCGGCCTCGCGGGCGGCCACGACGTCGGCGGATTCCTTCGGCATGCCCATGCCCGCGATCTTCATCGCGCCGCCGACGACACCGCCGAGGAGGATGACACCGATGCCGGCCCAGAAACCGGGCACGTTGGCGGCCACCATGAAGACTCCGGCGATGCAGAAGCCGATGAAGGAGATGATGACACCGGTCCAGGCGGCCGGGGTGTGTCCGTGGGCGCTGCCCGCCATGAGTTGCTCCTCGTTGGTGTTGCTCGGTGGTGACGCCTCATTCTTCCGTACATGCGGGCGCCGTGATGCATCGGGGGTGCCCGAACGATCACGCGTCGCGGTCACGTCGTGGTCACGTCGCCGTCACCGTACCGGGAGGAGGCCGGCTCAGCCTCCGTGCGTCGGGTCCTCGCCGCGGTCGAGGGCCTTCCAGAGGTCCTCGGGACGGTCCGGGTCGACGGCCGCGGGGCGGCGGGCGGCGCGGGGGGCGCCGGAGCGCTCGTAGCGGCCGCCCATGGCGGGCCACGACTTGCCGAAGCGCAGCGCGAAGAGTCCGGCGGCCAGGATGAGGACGGCGCCGGCCGCGGTGACGTACGGCCAGACGGTGTGGCTGAGGCTGCCCACGGCGGCGGCCGTGTTGCCGCTGATCCTGGCGGCCTCGGCGTTCAGCGCGGAGCTGTCGGAGGCGCCGAGGACGGCGGCGAGGGCCGCTCCGGCGCCGCTCAGGGCGAGGAGCGCGGCGACCATGGTGCGGCCGGTGCGGCGGACCGCGAAGACGGCGACGAGCGCGGCGAGGCCGACGATCGCGAGGGCGGTCGGCACGCCGGTGACGGCTCCGCCGTCGGCCTCGACGGGCACGGTGCCGCCGCCGACGGCCGCGGTGCCCTCGGCCCAGATCTGGCCCGCGGAGAGCAGTACGACGGTGGCTCCGAGGGCGCCGAGCAGCAGGGCCGCGGCCAGGCTGCGGCGGGCGCCGGAGGAGGCGGCGCCGCCCGGTCGGGCGGCTCGGGGCTGGGGTACGGGTACAGCACTCACGTACCCCACTATCCCCTACCGGCGCACCGCTCGTTCATCCGGTCGTGTGCATCCGGTTCGCCGTGTGGACGGCGCGGAGCACCGCGGCGGCCTTGTTGCGGCACTCGTTGTCCTCGGCGACCGGGTCGGAGTCGGCGACCACACCCGCTCCGGCCTGCACGTACGCGGTGCCGTCGCGCAGCAGCGCGGTGCGGATGGCGATGGCGGTGTCGGAGTCGCCGGCGAAGTCGAGATAGCCGACGCATCCGCCGTAGAGGCCGCGGCGCGAGGGCTCCAGTTCCTCGATGATCTGCATGGCGCGGGGCTTCGGCGCGCCGGAGAGGGTGCCGGCCGGGAAGCAGGCGGTGAGGACGTCGAAGGCCGTCCTGCCCTCGGCGACCTTGCCCGTCACCGTCGAGACGATGTGCATGACGTGCGAGTAGCGCTCGATCGACATGAAGTCGACGACCTCGACGGAGCCGGGTTCGCAGACCCGGCCGAGGTCGTTGCGGCCGAGGTCGACGAGCATGAGGTGCTCGGCCCGCTCCTTGGGGTCGGCGAGCAGTTCCTCGGCGAGGTCGTGGTCCTCCTGCGGCGTGGCGCCGCGGTGCCGGGTGCCGGCGATGGGGTGGAGCATGGCGTGCCCGTCCTCGACCTTGACCAGGGCCTCGGGCGAGGAGCCGACGACGTCGAAGCCGTTGTCGAAGCGGAACAGGTACATGTACGGGGACGGGTTGGTGGCCCGGAGCACCCGGTAGACGTCCAGGGCGGAGGCCGAGCAGGGGGTCTCGAAGCGCTGGGAGGGCACGACCTGGAAGGCCTCGCCCGCCCGGATGCGCTCCTTGATGTCCTCGACGGCGTCCTGGTAGGCGGGGCCGCCCCAGAGGGCCGTGTACTCGGGGAGGGCGGACTCCGGAAGGGCGGCGGGGGTGGTGGCGACGGGGCGGGCCAGGTCGGCCTCCATCGCGTCGAGGCGGGCGACGGCTCCCGCGTGCGCCTCGTCGACGCCGGTGTCCAGGTCGTTGTGGTTGATCGCGTTGGCGATCAGCAGCACCGTGCCGTCCCAGTGGTCGAGGACGGCGAGGTCGCTGGTGAGCAGCATGGTGAGCTCGGGCAGCTTCAGGTCGTCGCGGCCGTGCTCGCCGATGCGCTCCAGGCGGCGGACGATGTCGTAGCCGAGGTAGCCGACCATGCCGCCGGTGAACGGCGGCATGCCGGACGCGAGGTCGCGCGGGGTGTGCAGGGTCTCGACGGTGGCGCGCAGGGCGGCCAGCGGGTCGCCGTCGACGGGGACGCCGACGGGCGGCGTGCCGAGCCAGTGGGCCTCGCCGTCCTTCACCGTCAGCGTGGCGTCGCTGCGCACGCCGATGAAGGAGTAGCGGGACCAGCTGCGGCCGTTCTCCGCGGATTCGAGGAGGAAGGTGCCGGGGCGTTCGGCGGCGAGCTTGCGGTAGAGCCCGACCGGGGTGTCGCCGTCCGCGAGGAGCCTGCGGCTGACGGGGATGACGCGGCGGTCGGCCGCCAGCTTGCGGAAGGTCTCGAGATCCATGGCGCCAGACCCTACTCGGCCGCGAGGAGGACGTCGGCGTCGAAGCAGGTCCGGGCGCCGGTGTGGCAGGCGGCGCCGACCTGGTCGACCTTGACGAGGAGGGTGTCGGCGTCGCAGTCGAGGGCGACCGACCTGACGTGCTGCACGTGGCCCGACGTGTCGCCCTTGACCCAGTACTCCTGGCGGCTGCGGGACCAGTAGGTGGCCCGGCCGGTGGTCAGGGTGCGGTGCAGGGCCTCGTCGTCCATCCAGCCGAGCATGAGCACCTCGCCGGTGTCGTACTGCTGGGCGATGGCGGGGACCAGTCCGTCGGGGCTGCGCTTGAGGCGGGCGGCGACGGCCGGGTCGAGGTCGCTGGGGGTCCGGGGCGTGGTGCTCATGGCGCCATTGTGCCGTGACCGGGGGTGCCGTCCGGCGGTGCGTCCACTGGGCGGACCGGCGGCCGCGGTCGTACGCTGGCGGGCATGTCGACCCATGCCAAGCGTGAACGGCTTCTGCTCGCGGACCTGTTGGAGGCGGCCGGCCCGGACGCCCCGACGCTGTGCGAGGGCTGGCGGACCAGAGACCTGGCGGCGCACGTGGTGGTGCGGGAGCGCCGCCCGGACGCGGCGGCGGGTTCGCTCGTCCCGGTGCTGAAGAGCCGGCTGGACCGGGTGACGGCGGAGTTCACCGAGAAGCCGTACGAGGAGCTGGTCCAGCTCATCCGTACGGGGCCGCCCCGGCTGTCCCCGTTCACCGTCAAGCAGGTGGACGAGGCCGCGAACGTGGTCGAGTTCTACGTGCACGCCGAGGACGTGCGCCGGGCGCAGCCGGACTGGTCGCCGCGGGAGCTGGACCCGGTCTTCGCGGACACCCTGTGGTCCCGGCTGGAGAAGTCGGCGCGGCTGGTGGGCCGCAAGGCCCCGGTGGGTCTGGTGCTGCGCCGCCCGGACGGGCGGACGGTGGTCGCGCGCCGCGGCACCCCGGTGGTGACGGTGTCCGGGGAGCCGGGCGAGCTCCTCATGTTCCTGTTCGGGCGGCAGGACGCGGCGAAGGTGGCGCTGGACGGCGAGCAGCAGGCCGTGGACCGGCTGCACGAGACGAAGCAGCTGGGGATCTGAGCCGGGGCTACTCCGGCAGTTCGGCGCGGCGCAGCGCCGGGACGGCGAGGCCGTAGACACCGCTGAGGGCGCAGACGGCGGCGCTCGCGACGAAGACCGGGCCCGTGCCCCACAGGCCGATGGCCGCGCCGGTGAGCGGGAAGCTCAGCGGGGCGATGCCGAGGCTGCCGAGTGCGGCGACGGAGCTCACCCGGCCCAGATAGGCGGGGTCGCACGCGGTCTGGATGACGGCGTTGCACAGGACGCCGGAGAGTCCGGCGAGCAGGCCGATGGACAGCGCGACGAGGACGGCGGCGGGCAGCCGGGGCACGTGGGCGAGCGCCGCGATCGAGCCGGCTCCGGCGACCATGGTCAGGCCCTGGACGAGACCGGCCCGGGACACCCGACCCCTGACGGTCAGCAGCAGGGAGGCGGCGCCCGCGCCCGCGCCGAAACCGGCGAGGATCCAGCCGATGCCGGGGGCGCCCCAGCCGCGCTGCTCGGAGAGGATCGCGAGGCCGACGTTGAGCGGGCCGACGAAGCCGAGGTCGCTGAGCAGGACCACGATCATCGCCGGGCCGAGCACCTTGTGGCCGCGGAGGTAGCGCAGGCCGTCGGCGAGGTCGCGCAGGGCGGTGCCCTTGCGCGGGGCGGTGGAGTCCTCGCCGGGCAGCGTGCGGAGCCTCAGCGTCCAGAGCAGCGGCAGGGAGAGGGCGAAGAGCGCTCCGGCGAGGGCGAAGGCCCCCGCGGAGCCGCTGACGGCGACGGCGAGGCCGCCGAGCGGGCCGCCGAGGACGGCGCCGACGCGGTGGGCGATGCCGCGCATGCCCTGGACGCGGGCGAGCTGGTCGCGCTCGGCGATGCGGGGCGGGAGGGCGCCGACCGCCGGGAGGAAGAGGGCGTCCACGGTGCCGAAGACGAGGGCGACGGCGGCGAGGATCCACAGGCCGGGCGAGGCGAGGAGGAGGACGGCGGCGAGGCCGAGCGTGACGGCGCAGCGGACGGTGTCGGAGACGAGGACGACCCGGCGCGGGCCGAGCCGGTCGGCGACCACTCCCCCGACGAGCATGAGCAGGGCGCGGGGCACGGCGGAGACGGCGGTGACGAGACCGGCCTGTGCGGGGGTGCCGCTGCTGACGGCGGCCCAGGACAGGGAGAGGTAGAAGACGCTGTCGCCGAGCGTGGAGGCGGTGAAGGCGCCGAGCCAGCGCAGGACCCGGGGGTCGCGGTGGGCGGGACGGGCGACGGGCGCCGGGGCGGTGGCGGGCGGGGCCGCGGATCCGGTCTTGGTGCCGGTCTCGGGCTCGGTGCCGGTGCGAATGTCGGCCGCGGCCTCGGGCTTGGTGCCGGTCTCAGGCATCGCGGTCAGCCCCGGTACGGGAAGCCGTGGAGGTGGACGGCGACGTTCTCGCGGCCCTCGGTGTCGCCGGCGGCCTCGGCGGCGCGGGCGGCCTGGTCGTACTTCCTGAGGACGGCTTCGAGCTCCTCGCCGAGCGCGGCGAGTTCGGCGGCGGTGAGGCGGGGCAGCCACTCCGAGCTGATGGACGCGGTGCGCCACTCCTGCGACCAGGTGTGGCGCTCGTCGAGGAAGCGGCGGTGCATCTCGGTGCGCTGTTCGTTGACGGTACGGCCGAAGGCGGCGCTCGCGGCGGCGAGTTCGGGGGCGGCGGCGACGTCCTCCTCGTGGATGCTGAACCCGTACGAGCTGGGCTGCCACCAGCGCTCGCGGCCGTCGGCGGACTGTGCCTCGGCCTCCTCGATGAGGCCGTGCTCGGCGAGCTTGCGCAGGTGGTAGCTGACGAGCGAGACCGCCTCGTCGACCTGGTCGGCGAGCTGCGAGGCGGTGGCGGTGCGGGCGACGAAGAGGGCGCGGTAGAGGCGCATGCGCAGCGGGTGCGCGATGGCCTTGAGGGTGCCGGCGTCGGTGATCCTGCGGTTCTCCTGCGAGGTCATGCCCCGACCGTAGATATGAAAGAAATCTTGCGCAACGGAAATTGCACAAATAATCCTGTGCAACTGGTGACGAAGAAGGGCCCCCGCAGGGGCCCTTCGACGAAGCGGAACGCGGCTCAGCGGACCTCGTGGCCCGCTTCCCGCAGCGTCTGCTTGACCTCGCCGATCCGCAGGTCGCCGAAGTGGAAGACGGAGGCCGCGAGCACCGCGTCCGCGCCTGCCGCGATGGCCGGCGGGAAGTCGGACAGCCTGCCCGCACCGCCTGAGGCGATCACCGGCACGGTCACGTGCTTGCGCACGGCCGCGATCATCTCGGTGTCGTAGCCGTCCTTCGTCCCGTCGGCGTCCATCGAGTTGAGCAGGATCTCCCCCGCGCCGAGCTCGGCGGCCCGGTGCGCCCACTCGACGGCGTCGATGCCGGTGCCCTTGCGGCCGCCGTGCGTCGTCACCTCGAAGGAGCCGGAGGCCGTACGCCGGGCGTCCACCGACAGGACCAGCACCTGGCGGCCGAAGCGCTCCGCGATCTCCTGGATCAGCTCGGGGCGCGCGATGGCGGCCGTGTTCACGCCCACCTTGTCCGCACCGGCCCGCAGCAGCTTGTCGACGTCCTCCGCCGAGCGCACGCCGCCGCCCACGGTGAGCGGGATGAAGACCTGCTCGGCGGTGCGGCGCACCACGTCGTAGGTGGTCTCCCGGTTGCCGGAGGAGGCCGTGATGTCGAGGAAGGTCAGCTCGTCGGCGCCCTCGGCGTCGTACAGCTTGGCCATCTCGACGGGGTCGCCCGCGTCGCGCAGGTTCTGGAAGTTGACTCCCTTGACGACCCGGCCGTTGTCCACGTCCAGGCAGGGGATCACGCGTACGGCGAGGCTCATGACGACGCTCCTCGGTAGGCCTCGAGCTCGACTTCGACGAGGATGCGGGGGTCGACGAAGCCCTCGACGACCATCAGGGTCGTCACGGGGCGCACGTCGCCGAAGACCTCCTGGTGGGCGCGGCCCACGGCGTCGACGTCCCGGGCATGGGTCAGCAGCATCCGGGTGCGGATCACCGTCTCCGGGCCGAGCCCGAACTCGGCGATGGCCTCGAGGGCGGTGGCGAAGGCCACCTTGGCCTGCTCGTAGGGGTCGCCCTCGCCGTACAGCACCGTGCCCTTGAAGGACGTGGTGCCGCCGACGACCACCCGGTCCCCCGCGGCGACGGCCCGGGAGAAGCCGAAGACGTCCTCCCAGGGGCTGCCGCTCCGCACGCGTTCGACGCCGGTCATACGGACGCCACCGCCTCCAGGGCCTCCTCGAGGGTGAAGGCCTTCGCGTAGAGCGCCTTGCCGACGATCGCGCCCTCGACGCCCAGCGGCACGAGCCCGGCCAGGGCCCGCAGGTCGTCCAGCGAGGACACGCCTCCGGAGGCGACGACGGGCTTGTCGGTGGCCGCGCAGACGTTCCGCAGCAGCTCCAGGTTCGGGCCCTGCAGCGTGCCGTCCTTGGCGATGTCGGTGACGACGTAGCGGGCGCAGCCCTCGGAGTCGAGGCGGGCCAGCGTCTCGTAGAGGTCGCCGCCGTCGCGGGTCCAGCCGCGGCCCTTCAGGGTGGTGCCGCGCACGTCCAGACCGACGGCGATCTTGTCGCCGTGCTCGGCGATGACCTTGGCGACCCACTCGGGCGTCTCCAGGGCGGCGGTGCCCAGGTTCACCCGGGTGCAGCCGGTGGCCAGGGCCGCGGCGAGCGAGGCGTCGTCGCGGATGCCGCCCGAGAGCTCGACCTTGATGTCCATCGCTTCGGCCACCTGGCGGACCAGCTCGCGGTTGTCACCGGTGCCGAAGGCGGCGTCCAGGTCGACCAGGTGCAGCCACTCGGCGCCGGAGCGCTGCCAGGCGAGGGCGGCCTCCAGCGGGGAGCCGTAGGAGGTCTCGGTGCCGGACTCGCCGTGCACGAGGCGGACCGCCTGGCCGTCGCGGACGTCGACGGCGGGGAGGAGTTCGAGCACGTTTGCAGTCGACGCTGTCACAGGGTTCCGATCCAGTTGGTGAGGAGCTGGGCGCCGGCGTCGCCGGACTTCTCGGGGTGGAACTGGGTGGCCCACAGGGCACCGTTCTCGACGGCGGCGACGAACGGCTCGCCGTGGGTGGCCCAGGTGACCTTCGGCGCGCGCATGTTCGGGTTGCCGATCTCCAGGGTCCAGTCGCGCACCGCGTAGGAGTGCACGAAGTAGAACCGGGCGTCGGCGTCCAGGCCCGCGAACAGCTCGCTGTCGGCGGGCGCGTCGACCGTGTTCCAGCCCATGTGGGGCACGACGGGCGCGTCGAGCGGCTCGACGGTGCCGGGCCACTCGTCGAGGCCCTCGGTCTCGACGCCGTGCTCGATGCCGCGGGCGAAGAGGATCTGCATGCCGACGCAGATGCCCATGACGGGCCGGCCGCCGGACAGCCGGCGACCGACGATCCAGTCGCCGCGGGCCTCCTTGAGGCCCTGCATGCAGGCGGAGAAGGCGCCGACGCCCGGGACGAGGAGTCCGTCGGCGTTCATCGCCTTCTCGTAGTCGCGGGTGATCTCGACGTCCGCGCCGACCCGGGCGAGCGCCCGCTCGGCGGAGCGCACGTTGCCGAAGCCGTAGTCGAAGACGACGACCTTCTTGGGAGCGCCCGCCGTCATGACCACACGTCCAGACGCAGGACGCCGGCCGACAGACACATCACGGCGCCGATGGAGAGCAGCACGATGAGGCCCTTGGGCATCTGCTGCTTGACGAAGGAGTAGATGCCGCCGAGGAGGAAGAGCCCGACGACGATGAGGACGGTGGAGAGGCCGTTCACGGTTACAGGGCGCCCTTCGTCGACGGGAGGATGCCGGCGGCGCGCGGGTCGCGCTCGGAGGCGTAGCGCAGGGCGCGGGCGAGGGCCTTGAACTGGCACTCGACGATGTGGTGCGCGTTGCGCCCGTACGGGACGTGGACGTGCAGCGCTATCTGCGCCTGGGCGACGAAGGACTCCAGGATGTGCCGGGTCATCGTGGTGTCGTAGGAGCCGATCATCGGCGCCATGTTCTCGGGCTCGGTGTGCACCAGGTAGGGGCGGCCGGAGAGGTCCACGGTGACCTGGGCGAGCGACTCGTCCAGCGGGACGGTGCAGTTGCCGAAGCGGTAGATGCCGACCTTGTCGCCGAGGGCCTGCTTGAAGGCGGCGCCCAGCGCGAGGGCGGTGTCCTCGATGGTGTGGTGCGAGTCGATGTGGAGGTCGCCGTCGGTCTTCACGGTCAGGTCGAAGAGACCGTGCCGGCCGAGCTGGTCGAGCATGTGGTCGTAGAACCCGACCCCGGTCGACACGTCGACCTTTCCGGTGCCGTCGAGGTCGATCTCGACGACGACGGACGTCTCCTTGGTGGTGCGCTCAACGCGGCCTACGCGGCTCATGCGTTCTGCTCCTTCTTCAGCTCACGAACCGCGTCGAGGAACGCGTCGTTCTCTTCGGGGGTGCCGGCGGTGACCCGCAGCCAGCCCGGTACGCCGTTGTCCCGGACCAGGACGCCGCGGTCGAGGATCTTCCGCCAGGCCTCGTGGGAGCCCTCGGCTCCGTCGAAGCGGCCGAACTGGACGAAGTTGGCGTCGGACTCGGTGACCTCGTAGCCGATGGCGCGCAGCTCGGCGACCAGGCGGTCACGCTCGGCCTTGAGCTGCTCGACGTACCCGAGGAGGGTGTCGGTGTGCTCCAGGGCGGCGAGCGCGGTGGCCTGGGTGACGGCGGAGAGGTGGTAGGGCAGGCGGACCAGCTGGACGGCGTCGACCACGGCGGGGTGGGCGGCGAGGTAGCCCAGACGCAGTCCGGCGGCGCCGAAGGCCTTGGACATGGTCCGGGAGATCACCAGGTTCGGGCGGCCCTCGATCAGGGGCAGCAGCGAGTCCCGGTGGCTGAACTCCACGTACGCCTCGTCGACGACCACCAGCGAGGGCTTGGCGGCCTGGGCCGCCTCGTACAGCGCGAGGACGGTCTCCGCCTCGACCGCCGTCCCCGTGGGGTTGTTGGGCGAGGTGACGAAGACGACGTCCGGCGCGTTCTCGGCGATGGCCTGCTCGGCCGCCGCGAGGTCTATGCGGAAGTCCTCGTTGCGCGGGCCGGAGATCCAGCCGGTGCCGGTGCCGCGGGCGATCAGGGCGTGCATCGAGTACGAGGGCTCGAAGCCGATCGCGGTGCGGCCGGGGCCGCCGAAGGTCTGCAGCAGCTGCTGGAGGACCTCGTTGGAGCCGTTGGCGGCCCACACGTTCTCCCGGGCGACCTCGTACCCGGTGGTGCGGGTGAGGTAGCGGGCGAGCTCGGTGCGCAGCTCGACGGCGTCCCGGTCGGGGTAGCGGTTGAGGCCGCGGGCGGCCTCGGCGACCCGCTCCGCGATCCGGGCCACCAGGGGCTCGGGCAGCGGGTAGGGGTTCTCGTTGGTGTTCAGCTGGACGGGCACGTCGAGCTGGGGCGCGCCGTAGGGGGACTTGCCCTTCAGCTCGTCACGGATCGGAAGATCGTCGATCCGGATGGTGTCGTTCTTGTCGGTCACTTGCTCTCCGGCACCTTCCAGCCGAACCTTGCCTTGATCGCGGCGCCGTGCGCCGGGAGGTCCTCCGCCTCGGCGAGGGTCACCACATGGTGGGCGACCTCGGCGAGGGCGTCGCGCGTGTAGTCCACGACGTGGACGCCGCGCAGGAAGGACTGCACGGACAGGCCGGAGGAGTGGCAGGCGCAACCGCCGGTGGGCAGCACGTGGTTGGAGCCCGCGCAGTAGTCGCCGAGCGAGACCGGCGCCCAGGGGCCGACGAAGATCGCGCCCGCGTTGCGGACCCGGTCGGCGACGGCGGCGGCGTCGGCGGTCTGGATCTCCAGGTGCTCGGCGCCGTACGCGTCGACGACCTTGAGGCCGTCGGCGAGGTCCTTGACGAGGACGATCGCGGACTGCTTTCCGGTCAGTGCCGGGACGATCCGGTCGTCGACGTGCCTGGAGGCGGCGACCTGGGTCTTCAGCTCGGCCTCGGTGGCCCCGGCCAGCTCCTCGGAGTCGGTGACGAGGACGGAGGCGGCCATCGGGTCGTGCTCGGCCTGGCTGATCAGGTCGGCGGCGACGTGGACCGGGTCGGCCGTGGAGTCCGCGAGGATCGCGATCTCGGTCGGTCCGGCCTCGGCGTCGATGCCGATGCGGCCCTTGAGGAGGCGCTTGGCGGCGGCGACGTAGATGTTGCCGGGGCCGGTGACCAGGTTGACGGGGGCGCAGCCCTCGGGGCCGTCGGTGCCGTAGGCGAACATGGCGATGGCCTGGGCGCCGCCGGCCGCGTAGACCTCGTCGACGCCGAGGAGGGCGCAGGCGGCGAGGATCGTCGGGTGCGGCAGCCCGCCGAACTCCCTCTGCGGGGGCGAGGCCACGGCGAGGCCCTCGACGCCGGCCTCCTGGGCCGGGACGACGTTCATCACGACGGATGACGGGTAGACCGAGCGGCCGCCCGGCACGTACAGGCCGACGCGCTCGACGGGGATCCACTTCTCGGTGACGGTGCCGCCGGGCACGACCTGGGTGGTGTGGGTGGTGCGACGCTGCTCGCGGTGGACGAGACGGGCGCGGCGGATGGACTCCTCGAGGGCCGCGCGGACGGCCGGGTCGAGCTCGTCGAGGGCGCGGGTGATCGCCTCGGCGGGGACGCGCAGGCCCGGGACGCGGACGCCGTCGAATTTCTCCCCGTAGTCGATCACGGCCGCCGCGCCATGATGCCGGACGTCCTCGCAGATCGGCCGCACCTTCTCCAGGGCGGCTTCCACGTCGAACTCGGCACGGGGCAGCAGGTCACGCAGGGCGGAACCCTCGGGGAGGGCCTCGCCGCGCAGATCGATTCGAGAGATCACGGGTCAATTCTCTCAGACGGCCCACGGCGTCGGACGCCCGTATCACTGGCTGATACGGGCCACTCTGGCGTCTTGTCGCCACTCCTGACCGTTAGCGTTCAGTCCGTCACTCAGCGGGAAGAACGGCTGTACGAATCCGGGGAAACGGAATCGTGGGAAGCGAGGGGGCGGCAGTGACCGAGCCGCGCGAGGACGACGGGATGCCCGAGGACCTGACCCGGCCGGAGCGGGCCATGTGGAGGGCGTTCCGGGTGGGCGGGACCTGTGACCTGAGGGAGGGGGTCGCCGAGCGGGACGATCCGTTCGCGCTGCGGACGGCGTGGGGGCCGGAGCGCAGTGTCCGGGCGGAGATCGTGGCGCTGCTGCTGCTCGACGGGCCGCCGGCCGTGTCCGGGCGGGTCGCGGCGCTGAAGCTGCGCGGGGCGCGGATCACCGGGGTGCTGTATCTCGCCGGCGGCACGATAGGGCCGTACGTGGAGCTGCACGGCTGCCGTTTCGACGGCGAGGTGGTGCTTCCCGAGGCCCGTTTCGGGACGCTGCGGATGGTGGAGTGCGCGATACCGCGCCTGGAGGCGGCGCGGCTGCACACCGAGGGCGACCTCCATCTGCCGCGCTGCCGGGTCGAGCGGGGCATCCGGCTGACGGACGCGCAGATCGGCACGGACCTGCTGATCAACCAGATCCGGGTGTGGCCGGACCGCCGCGGCCGGGCGATCACGGCGGACGGCATGGTGGTCGCACAGGACCTCCAGGCCGAGCTGATCGAGACGTACGGCGAGCTGAGCCTGCGCGGCGCGAAGGTCGGCGTGTCGCTGAGCCTGCGGGGCAGCGTGCTGCGCGGCGCCCAGCAGCGCCGCGCGCTGAACGCGCCGCAGCTCACGGTGGAGCGCACGCTCTACCTGAACGCGGCCTGGGTCTACGAGACCTCGGGGCACGCGACGGCCACCCCGCCCTACGGGGTGACGCCGGCGCAGGGTGCGCGGCGCAAGCCGGTCGAGTGCCACGGCGGGGTGCGCCTGGACGACGGCCGCTTCGGCGACTCGGTCGACCTGCACTACGCCCGGTTCGTGCTCGACGGCTCGCGCCGGGAGGAGCTGTCGCTGCGCCGGATCGTCACCCCGGAGCTGCGCTTCAACGGGGAGCGCCCCGAGGAGGGCCGGGTGGTGCTCAACGGGGCGAAGGTGGTGACGCTCATCGACCTCGCCAGCAGCTGGCCCGGTCCGGGCGGGCTCGCGATGGGCGGGTTCGTCTACGAGAACCTGGTGCCGTACGGGCACTTCCCGCTGGCCCGGCGCCTGGAGTGGGTCGCGGCGGCCACTCCGGAGTACGCGCCGGAGCCGTACGAGCGCCTGGCGACGGTGCTGCGCAGCAGCGGGGAGGACGCCGACGCCCGTGAGGTGCTGCTCGCCAAGCAGCGGAGGCGCCGGGAGACGCTGCCGGTGGCCGGGAAGCTGTGGGGCTGGGTCCAGGACCTGACGGTGGCGTACGGCTACCGTCCCGGCCGGGCGGCGCTGTGGATGGCCGTCCTGTGGGCGGCGGGCACGGTGGCCTTCTCGCGTTACGACGCGGTGCCGCTGAAGCCGGGCGAGTCGCCGCACTGGAACGCCACGCTGTACGCGCTCGACCTGCTGCTTCCGGTGATCGACCTGGGACAGGTGGGCTACTGGCGGCTGGAGGGCTTCTGGCAGTGGGCGTCCACGGCGCTGATCCTGCTGGGCTGGGTGCTCGCGACGACGGTGGCGGCGGGCGCGTCGCGGCTGCTGCGCAGGGGCTGACGGCCGCGCCGGGGCTGCCCGCGCGCAGGGGCTGACGGCCGCGCCGGGGCTGCGGGTCGCGCAGGGCTGGCGGCTTCCGGTTGTGCGGACGGGGGGGTGGTGCGAGCACCGATTCGCCCCTTTCTTTACGGTGTCTTGACCCCCGTCAGCACAACCTTCCCGCCGCCACCAAAGCTTCACAGTCCCCCTCTGGCGCGGCCCTCACCTGCGGTTTTCAATGTTTCGCACCATGTCACTGCTCCGCGCCCTGATCGGCACCACCCGCATGGTCCGGCACGCCCCGCGGCTCGCCGCCGCCCTGGCGCCGGACGACGACGTGCTGCTCGACGCGCCGGACGGGCGGCTCGCCCCGGCGCTGGTGGCCGCCGCCCTCGCCGACCCGGAGCCGGCGGCCAAGCTGCTCGCCACCACGCGGGACGCCGCCGAGTGGGAGGACCGGGACCGCTACGTCACGCGCCTGAGCGCCTTCGCGTACCGCAGGGACGGCTGGCTCGAACACTGGCTGTCGACCGCGCCGCGCGACCCGGACGCCCTGCTCGTCAAGGCGCAGCTGGCGGTCCGCCGCGCCTGGGGGTCGCCGGCCAGGGCCGAGCGGCTGCGCGAGCTCGGGCCGCTGATCGAGGCGGCGGCCGAGGCCGCGCCGCGCGACCCGGTGCCGTGGCGGCTCGCCCTGGACCACGCGCGCGGCACCCACGCCGGGCACACGGTCTTCGAGACGCTGTGGGAGCAGGCCGTGCGCCGTGCCCCGCACCACTACGCCAGCCACGTGGCCGCGCTGAAGTACCTGTCGGCGCAGTGGTACGGCTCGCACCGCGAGTGCTTCGACTTCGCCGAGCAGGCCGCGGAGGACGCGCTGCCCGGCTCGCTCGCGCAGGCCCTGCCGGTGCGGGCGGCCTTCGCCCAACTGCTCGCGGGGCCCGGGCCCGAGCACGGCGTGCCGGCCGACCGGATCGACGCGGCGGCCGACCGGGCCCTCGCGCTGTCGGCGGAGTACCCCGCGGGCGACCTGTGGCCGGCCGAGGTGCGCAACCTCCTGGTGCACGTCCTGGTGGCGCGCGGCCGCTGGCACGACGCCCTGGCGGAGTTCGGCCGGATCGGGCCGCAGGCCACCACGTTCCCGTGGACGCTGGTCGCCGAGGACCCGCTGCGCGGCTTCCTGGACGCACGCGCCCTCACCGTCCGGGAGGTGGCGCGCCGCACCCCGCTGAGCGCCGCGGCCGGACGGCCGCCGGAGGTCCTTCCGGCGGTTGCGGGACGGGCCGACGGGGGCGGGCCCGGCGGCCATTACGCTTGACCGCTGTGACCACCGCCCGCCTGCCTCTCTTCCCGCTGAACACGGTGCTGTTCCCGGGACTCGTGCTGCCGCTGAACGTCTTCGAGGAGCGTTATCGCGCCATGATGCGCGAGCTGCTCCGCACGGACGAGTCCGAGCCGCGGCGCTTCGCCGTCGTGGCGATCCGCGACGGCCGTGAGGTCGCGCCGACGGCACCGGGCCTGCCGGACCAGACGGCGCTGCCGGAGAAGGGCCCCGCGGCCGGTTTCGGGCCGGACCCGATCCAGGCCTTCCACCGGGTCGGCTGTGTGGCCGACGCGGCGTCGATCCGGCAGCGCGCCGACGGCGGCTTCGAGGTGATGGTCACCGGGACCGTCCGCGTGAAGCTGCTGTCCGTCGACGCGAGCGGCCCGTTCCTCACCGCGGAGGTCCAGGAGATCCCCGAGGAACGGGGCGAGGACGCGGACGCGCTGGCCGAGGGCGTGCTGCGCGCCTTCCGCTCGTACCAGAAGCGGCTCGCGGGCGCCCGGGAGCGGTCGATGACGACGAGCGAGCTGCCGGACGACCCCTCGGTCGTGTCGTACCTGGTCGCCGCGGCGGCCGTCCTCGACATCCCGGCCAAGCAGCGGCTGCTCCAGGCGCCGGACACGGCGACCCGGCTGCGCGAGGAACTGACCCTGCTCCGCTCGGAGACGGCGGTGCTGCGCCATCTCCCCTCGCTCCCGGCGGTGGAGCTGACCCGCGCACCGACCAGCCCGAACTGAGCGAAGCACCGAACGAGGAGGGCCCTGCGTGGCGAAGAAGCAGAAGAAGAACGGCGGGAGCGGCGGCGGGACCCCGGCCACGGTCGCGCTGACGGCCGCGGGCACGCCGTACACGCTGCACGCGTACGACCACGACCCGGCGACGGCCTCGTACGGCGAGGAGGCCGCGGAGGCGCTGGGCGTCTCCCCGGACCGGGTGTTCAAGACGCTGGTCGCGGACGTGGACGGCGAGCTGACGGTCGCCGTCGTCCCCGTCGCCGGGCAGCTCGATCTGAAGGCGCTGGCCTCGGCGGTCGGCGGCAAGCGGGCGGCGATGGCGGACCCGGCCGCGGCCGAGCGCACCACCGGCTACGTGCGCGGCGGCATCTCGCCGCTCGGCCAGCGCAAGCGGCTGCGCACGGTCCTGGACGACTCGGCGTCCGGCCACGAGACGATCTGCATCTCCGCGGGCCGCCGCGGCCTGGAGGTCGAACTGGCCCCGCAGGACCTGGCGGCCCTCACGAACGCGGTCCTGGCCCCCATCGGCCGCGGCTGACGCGGGAACGGCGACCGCGGGCACCACGCCGCCCGGCGCTCAGCCCTGCGGCGGCGTGGGCGTCGGCGGCCAGGGCCCGTCCTCGGGCTCCGGGTCGCGCGGTCCGAACAGGGCGGTCAGGGCGAGGTGGACGATCATCGCGGCGACCGGCCAGGCCAGCATCGCCGCGGCGCCCATCTTGAGCTCCAGCGGCGCCTCGAAGAGGACGTCGGGGCCGACCGCCTTGGCGTGGGCGACGACGTTGCGCTCCGGGCCGAGCCAGACGCCCACGCCCCAGCCGAGGAGCGAGCCGAGGACGCCGCCGGCCGCGAGGCCCAGGACGAGCGCGACACCGCCGTGCCGGTGGACCAGGAAGACCAGGACGGCGGCGAGGACGCCGAAGCCGAGGGCGATCAGGACGAACGTCCCGTCCATGCCGATGGCGGACTCGCCCTCGCTGTCCTTGAGGTAGACCGCCTTGCCGTCGGAGAACAGCGTCACCCGCGGCGCGAGCCACAGCCACAGCAGACCGAGCAGCGCGCCGGCCACCACGGACGCGGCGACCACCACGGCGGACTGCCGCAGCTCGGTCGCCGTGTCCGGGGCGCCGCCCGATGCGGGCGGCACCGGGTCGGGCGCGGGCCAGGCGGAGTCGTGCGGCGGCTGGTGCGGCGGAGTCAGAGGTGCGGTCACGACGCCATCGTGCCAGGTACGGCTGTGCGCCGCCTCAGCGGACCGGGGCCCGGGCTGCCCCTCAGCGGACCGCGGCCCTCCGGTAGGCCCAGGTGGCGACCGCGAGCGAGACCACGCCCACCGCCCCGCACACGGCGAGGTCGAGGCAGACGGCCGTCCAGTCCGGGTGGGTGTCGAAGGTGCGGGCCAGGGCCTCCACGCCGTACGTGGAGGGCAGCAGGTCCCGTGCCCAGCCGATCGGGGCGGGCAGCCGCTCGGCGGGCAGCACGCCGAGCAGCAGCGCCGCCGACATGCCGAGCTGGCCGAGCAGGGTGGCGAGCTCCTGCCGTGGGGCGAGCAGGCCGAGCGCCGCGCCGAGCCCGGCGAGCGCGGCCCCGGACAGCGGCACCACCGCCGCGAGGATCCACAGATGGCCGAGCGGAAGCCCGAAGAGCACCGAGCCGGCGACCGCGGTCACCACCGTCCCGGGCACGGTGAAGGAGGCGTACGCGCCGGCGGCGCCGAGCACCACGGCCGCGGGCGGCACGGGCAGCGTCGCGTAGTGGTCGAGCCCGCCGCTCGCGCGCAGCTGGCCGAAGTACTGGGCGAGCAGGTTGAGGGCCACGAAGGCGACGACGAGCACGGCGGAGCCGGCGACCACGGCGCGGGCCTCCGAGCCGCCGTCGACGACGCCCCGCATCAGGACCATGATCCCGATCGACTGGAAGGTCGCCACGAAGAGCAGCGGGATCCGGGCGACCCGGGCGCGCGAGAGCTGGGCGCGGTAGACCGCGCCGAGCGCGGGGAGCAGCCGGGCCCGCGGGGCGAGCGGGGCCGCGTCCGGCTCCTCGTCGCGGGCCTGGCCGACGGGCACGCCGGCCGTGAGGGCCTCGGCGGGCAGGGTGCTCAACTCGTCCAGCTCCTGACGGTCGACTCGTACGCGTACGGGTCCGTGACGCGGTGCGTCCTGGGGTGCGTCACGCCTTCACCAGTCCCCGGGTCTCGCCGCCGAGCGCCAGGTACACGTCCTCCAGGCTGGGCGTCGCCAGGGTGAAGTCGTCCAGGGCCGCGAAGGCCGCCCCGCCGGTCACCGCGGCGACCGCCGCACGCGCCTCGTCCGGGGCGAGCCGGAGCACCCAGCGGCGGCCGGACTCCTGCGCGGAGGTGCGCAGCGCGGCGACCTCGGGGACGTCCAGCGGGGCGTGCTCGCGCCAGACCAGCTCGACCCGTACCTCGCCCGCGACCCTCTCCTTGAGTCCGGCGGGGGTGTCGCAGGCGATGACGCGGCCGCGGTCGAGGACGGCGACCCGGTCGAGGACGGTCTCGGCCTCGATGACGTTGTGGGTGACGAGCAGGACGGTGGTGCCGTGGTCGGCGCGCCGCCGGTCGACGGCGGCCCAGACGGCCCGGCGGGCGACCGGGTCCATGCCGGTGGTGGGTTCGTCGAGGACGAGCACGGGCCGCTCGCCGACGAGGGCGGCGGCGACGCAGGCGAGCCGGCGCTGGCCGCCGGAGAGCTTCTTGAGGGGCCGGCCGGCGAGCTCGCCGAGGCCCAGCTCGTCGAGGACGGCGTCGCGGGCGGCGCGGGCCTCGCGGATGCCGAGGCCGCGCAGCCGGCCGGTGGTCTCGGCGGCGAGGGCGACGGTCAGCTCGTCGAGGGCCGTGGACTCCTGGCCGAGGTAGGCGAGGAGCCGGGCGGCCCGCTCGGGGTGGCGGACCAGGTCGTGGCCGAGCATCCGGACGGTGCCGGAGTCGGGGCGCATGAGGCCGGTGAGCTGGCGGACGAGCGTGGACTTGCCGGCGCCGTTGGGGCCGAGCAGGCCGAAGATCTCGCCGCCGCGCACATCGAGGCTGATCCCGTCGGTGGCCCGTACCTCGGGGGTCGCGGGCGTGCCGCGTCTGCCGCGTGTGGCGGGGTACGTCTTCACCAGGTCCCGCACCGCGCACACCGTACTCACAAGGGATGAGCCTACGGGGTCCCCCGGCTCTCCTCGGGCGCGGGGGCGTGCTGTGCGGCGGCGTGGACGTCGATCTCGCGCCAGAAGCCGGCCCGGATCGCGTAGCGGTCGTGCTCGTCGATCTGGTCGTCCTTGTGGGCGAGCAGACCGAAGCGGGCGGCGTAGCGGAGGAGTTCGCCGTCGATGCGGTGCGGGATGCGCGGGTACATGGTGGCGAGCTTGGGGACGTGCCCGGGCTCGGGGAGCCGGTCGAGCCAGCGGCGGGCGAAGACCTGGCCGACCTCGTAGGGGTCGCCGCCGACGGTGGTGATGTCCTCCTCGCGGTCGGCCCAGCGCTGCTCGGCGCTGGTGAGCTGGGCGAGGGTGGGCAGCGACGCCGTCTCGGCGGGTTCGCCGAGGGCCGGGGCTGGGCGGTCGATCCAGCCCTTGTCGGAGGACCAGCGCAGGGTGGCGCCGTGCGCGCTCGGCGCGGCCGGCGCGGTGGGGCCGCGCAGTGCGGCGAGGTCCTTGGGTGTGGGGACGTTCCTGGCGGTGGCGGGCGCCGGGACGCCGGTGCCGTTGACCGCTTCGCCCGCCGGTGCCGGGTCGGGGTCCGGGGTGTCGGCGGGAGCGACGGGCGCGGACGCGGCGGAGCCGTTGTGCGCGGCCGCGGCGGCCCGTTCGGCGGAGGCGGCGAGGGCGGACTCGGGCAGCGGCGCGGAGAGGATCGCGGCGATCTCCGGGCGGGGCGCGGGCGGCGGGGCGCACAGTCCGGTGAGGTCCCTGGCGCGGACGGCGCGGGTGATCCAGGCGCGGTCGAGGACGCGCCGCTCGTCGGCCTCAGCGACCAGGTCCTCGGACTGGTTGTAGTCGCCGTCGGCGGCCTGGACGGCCCACAGGTGGACGGCGACGCCGTGTTCCTTGGCGGACATCAGGCCGGGCAGCAGGTCGCCGTCGCCGGTGACGAGGACGATGTCGGAGCAGGCGCGGTTGCGGGAGAGCTCGGTGAGCTCGGTGTGCATGGCCGCGTCGACGCCCTTCTGGGCCCAGCGGCCGTCGCTGCGGGTCAGGGCGCCCAGCCGGACGGTGACGCGGGGCATGACGCGCAGCCGGCGGTGCTCGGGCTGCGGCACCCGGTCGGGCGCGCCGTCGAACCAGTAGATCCGCAGCAGCGGCTGCTGGGTGTCGGCCTCGGCGCGTTCGCGCAGCTGCTGGACGAGTGCGGCGTGGTCGACGGTGATCCGCGAGCGGGCCGGTTCGCCGGCGAGGAGGCTGGCGGCGGCGCCAAGGAGGTAGCCGGCATCCACCAGGACGACGCATCGGTCCACGTGTTCCACCCTCTTTCGGAAAGCGCTTCGGGAAGCTTCGGGAAGCCCTGCGGGAACCTCGGGATCGGAAGTGCTCCGGGTTCCTCCGAGTCTGCCCGACCGCGGTGGGGTTGACGTCCGGAACTGGATCATCGGCGTGGCGGATCTCACGTGGGGGTGCCCGGGAGACGGCGTTTACCGTCCGTAATGATCCAAAATGCGGCGCTTCCTGCCGTGTGTGAGTCTGACAGCGGCCCTGGCCCCCACACCCCTTTGAGGAGGCATCATCACCATGGCCAAGAACCGGAAGCAGGACCGCAGTCAGCAGCGCGGCTCGCAGGCCGAGCGCGGTGCGCAGCAGGCCCAGCAGTCTTCGATGGAGTCCCAGGCCGAGCAGCGCGCCGCGCAGGTCACCCCGGGCGACATGGCTCGCAAGGGCCGGCAGAAGCGTTTCGGCCACAACTGACGAGCCGACGGCGGACAAGCCGGAGGCACGAGCCGACGGCAAAGGGGCGCGCCCGTGACGACGGGCGCGCCCCTTGCGCGTGCGGCGGGATCCGGACGACGGACGGCCGGACAGCCGGCCGAGTCTGCTATCCGGCCAGGCAGGACGGGCCGAGCAGCACCTTGAGGTCGCCGAAGAGCGCCGGGTCGGGCTGGACCCGGTGCCGGTCGAGCCGGAGCACGGTGGTCGAGCGCGGCCCCTGGAGCTTGATCCGGACCTCGGTGTTGCCCTTGTGGTGCTGGAGGATCTCGCCCAGCCGACTGATCATCGGCGGGGTGACCTTGACCGTCGGGATGGTCAGGACGACCGGCGCGTTGGTGCCCGCGTTCGACAGGTCCGGGACCATCAGCTCCATGGCGACCAGGCGGGGGACGTCCTCGCGCTTGTCGAGCCGGCCCTTGACGAAGACGACCGCGTCCTCGACCAGCTGGGTGGAGACCAGCTGGTAGGTGGCCGGGAAGAACATGCACTCGATGGAGCCGGCCAGGTCCTCGACGGTGGCGATGGCCCAGGCGTTGCCCTGCTTGGTCATCTTCCGCTGGAGGCCGGAGATGATGCCGCCGATGGTGACGACCGCGCCGTCCGCGTGCTCGCCACCGGTGAGCTGGGAGATGCCGGCGTCGGTCTTGTCGGACAGGACGTGCTCGAGGCCGAAGAGCGGGTGGTCGGAGACGTAGAGGCCGAGCATCTCGCGCTCCTGGGCGAGCAGGTAGGCCTTCTCCCACTCGACGTCGGAGAACTCGACGTCGAGGCCGAAGCCCGGCTCGTCACCGCCCTCGTCGCCCATGCCGCCGAAGAGGTCGAACTGGCCCTCGGCCTCCTTGCGCTTGACCGCCACCACGGTGTCGATCATGGGCTCGTGCTGGGCGACCAGGCCCTTGCGGGTGTGGCCCATGGTGTCGAAGGCACCGGCCTTGATCAGCGACTCGACGGTCCGCTTGTTGCAGACCACGGCCTCGACCTTGTCGAGGAAGTCGGGGAAGGAGCTGTACTTCCCCTTGCTCTTGCGGGTCCTGATGATCGACTCGACGACGTTGGCGCCGACGTTGCGGACGGCGGTGAGGCCGAAGAGGATCACGTCGTCGCCCTGCGCGGCGAAGTTCGCCTCGGACTCGTTGACGTTCGGCGGGAGCACCTTGATGCCCATGCGGCGGCACTCGTTCAGGTAGACGGCGGACTTGTCCTTGTCGTCCTTGACCGAGGTGAGCAGTCCCGCCATGTACTCGGCGGGGTAGTTCGCCTTGAGGTAGGCGGTCCAGTAGGAGACCAGGCCGTACGCGGCGGAGTGCGCCTTGTTGAAGGCGTAGCCGGCGAAGGGGACCAGGACGTCCCAGAGGGCCTGGATGGCCTCGTCGCTGTAGCCGTTCTTCTTGGCGCCGGCCTGGAAGATGGTGAAGTTCTTCGCCAGCTCGTCGGGCTTCTTCTTGCCCATGACGCGGCGGAGGATGTCGGCCTCGCCGAGAGAGTAGCCGGCGATGATCTGGGCGGCCTTCTGCACCTGCTCCTGGTAGACGATCAGGCCGTAGGTGACGTCGAGGACCTCCTTGAGGGGTTCCTCCAGCTCCGGGTGGATCGGGGTGATCTCCTGCTGCCCGTTCTTGCGGAGCGCGTAGTTCGTGTGCGAGTTCATGCCCATCGGGCCCGGGCGGTAGAGCGCGGACACGGCGGAGATGTCTTCGAAGTTGTCGGGCTTCATCAGCCGCAGCAGGGACCGCATGGGGCCGCCGTCGAACTGGAAGACGCCGAGGGTGTCACCGCGCTGGAGCAGTTCGAAGGTCTTCGGGTCGTCCAGCGGCAGGGCGAGCAGGTCGAGCTCCACGCCCTTGTTGGCCTTCACCATCTTGACGGCGTCGTCCATGATGGTGAGGTTCCGCAGGCCCAGGAAGTCCATCTTCAGCAGGCCGAGCGACTCGCACTGCGGGTAGTCCCACTGCGTGATGGTCACGCCGTCCGTGTGCCGCACCCAGATCGGGGCGTGGTCGACGATCGGCTCGCTGGACATGATCACGCCGGCCGCGTGCACACCCATCTGGCGGACCAGGCCCTCGACGCCCTTGGCGGTGTCGATCACCTTCTTCACGTCCGGCTCGTTCTCGTACATCGCCCGGATCTCGCCCGCCTCGCTGTAGCGCGGGTGGGACGGGTTGGTGATGCCGTCGAGGTCGATGCCCTTGCCGAGGACGTCGGCGGGCATGGCCTTGGTGAGCCGGTCGCCCATCGCGTACGGGTAGCCGAGGACGCGGGCGGAGTCCTTGATCGCGTTCTTGGCCTTGATCTTTCCGTACGTGCCGATCATGGCGACCTTGTCGGCGCCGTACTTCTCGGTCACGTACCGGATCACCTCGACGCGCCGGCGCTCGTCGAAGTCGATGTCGACATCGGGCATGGAGATGCGCTCGGGGTTGAGGAAGCGCTCGAAGATCAGTCCGTGCGGGATCGGGTCGAGGTCGGTGATGCCCATGGCGTACGCGACGATCGAGCCGGCCGCGGAGCCTCGGCCCGGGCCCACGGCGATGCCCTGCTTCTTCGCCCACATGATGAAGTCGGCGACGACGAGGAAGTAGCCCGGGAAGCCCATCGAGATGATGGTGTCCATCTCGTACTCGACCTGCTTCATGCGGTCCTCGGGGATCCCGTTCGGGAACCGCCGGTGCATGCCCCGCATGGTCTCCTCGCGGAACCAGGTGACCTCGGTGTAGCCCTCGGGAATGTCGAACTTCGGCATGAGGTCGCGCTTCTCGAACATGCCGGTGGTGTCGATCTGCTCGGCGACCAGCAGCGTGTTGCGGCAGCCCTCCTGCCAGGCGTCCGAGGAGTCGATGGCGTACATCTCGTCCGTGGACTTCAGGTAGTAGCCGGTGCCGTCGAACTTGAAGCGGTCGGGGTCCGAGAGGTTCTTGCCGGTCTGGATGCACAGCAGGGCGTCGTGGGCGGCCGCCTCGTGCGCGTACGTGTAGTGCGAGTCGTTGGTGACCAGCGGCGGGATGCCGAGCTTCTTGCCGATCTCCAGGAGGCCGTCACGGACCCGGCGCTCGATCTCGATGCCGTGGTCCATCAGCTCCAGGAAGTACCGGTCCTTGCCGAAGATGTCCTGGTACTCGGAGGCGGACTTCAGGGCCTCGTCGAACTGGCCGAGACGCAGCCGGGTCTGGAGCTCGCCGGAGGGGCAGCCGGTGGAGGCGATCAGGCCCTCCGACCACTGGGAGATGGTCTCCTTGTCCATGCGCGGCCACTTCTGCAGCCAGCCCTCGGCGTACGCGTCGGAGGACAGCCGGAAGAGGTTGTGCAGCCCGGTGTTGTTCGCCGCCCAGATCGTCTTGTGGGTGTAACCACCGGAACCGGAGACGTCGTCCTTCTTCTGGTGCGGCTGGCCCCACTGGATCTTCCGCTTGTTGCGGCGGGACTCCGGGGCGACGTAGGCCTCGATGCCGATGATCGGCGTCACGCCGGCCTTCGTGGCGCTGTGGAAGAAGTCGTACGCGCCGTGGAGGTTTCCGTGGTCGGACATGGCGATATGGGTCATGCCCATCTCGTTGCACGCGTTGAACATGTCCTTCAGCCGCGCGGCACCGTCCAGCAGGGAGTACTGGGTGTGGACGTGGAGGTGCGTGAAGGGCGGCTTGGTCACGGGGGATGCCTCCGGGCGAATTCTTGGGGGTCAGCGTGGAAGTCTACGTCGACCCACTGACAGCGTCGGATGGAACACGGCGGGGCGGGGCCCCTCGACGAGGGGCGACGGGCGGGCACTCGGCGGGAGCGTCGCGCGTTGGGAGACAGGGAACACCTGCCCCATTTGTCATGCACAATTTTCAGCCACATCCCGCGCGGTCCGCACCCCGCGCTCCCGACCAGGAGGCTTCCTCGATGCCGGTCCCCCAGCCCACCGCCGCCGAGCGCGGTGAGCAGATCCTCTCCGTCTTCGACACCGCCTTCGGCGAGCTGCTCGCGGCCGATCCCGCCGCCTTCAAGGTCAAGTTCCGGAAGATGGCCGGTTCTGCCTTCGCCTTCTACCGGGGTACGGCCTGCCTGTTCTACAAGGACCTGGAGCGCGAGGCCCACGGCGGTCCCTACCTGGACGAGCGGACCGGCCGGGTGTGGATCCACGGCGATCTGCACGCCGAGAACTTCGGCACCTACCTGGACGCCAACGGCCGGCTGATCTTCAACGTCAACGACTTCGACGAGGCGTACGTCGGCCCCTTCACCTGGGACCTCAAGCGGCTCGCCGCCTCCCTCGCCCTGATCGGGTACGCGAAGGCGCTCAGCGACCGCCAGATCACGGAGCTGGTGCGGATCTTCGCCGCCTCCTACCGGGAGCGGATCCACGCGCTCGCGACCGGCGCCAAGAGCGACGAGATCGCGCCCTTCACCCTGGACAGCGCCCAGGGCCCGCTGCTCGACGCGCTGCGCGAGGCCCGCTCGCTGACCCGCTTCGGGCTGCTCGACTCGATGACCGAGATCCGCGAGTTCGAGCGCCGTTTCAGCGCCGGCGGCGGTGCCATGGAGCTGGACGCGGCCACCCGCTACAAGGTGCTCGCCGCCTTCGACGGCTACCTGGAGACGCTGCCGGAGTCGAGCCTGGCCCGCCCCGACTCGTACCGGGTCAAGGACGTCGTCGGCCGCCGCGGCATCGGCATCGGCTCGGCCGGCCTGCCCTCGTACAACATCCTCCTCGAGGGCAACAGCGACGCCCTGGAGAACGACGTCGTCATCTACATGAAGCAGGCGCAGACCCCGGCGGTCTCGCGCCATGTCACCGACGCGGCCGTGCGGGCGTACTTCCACCACGAGGGCCACCGCACGGTGATCTCGCAGCGGGCGCTGCAGGCGCACGCCGACCCGTGGCTGGGATGGACGGAGCTCGACGGCACCGGACAGCTCGTGGCCGAGGTCTCGCCGTACGCGGTGGACCTGGACTGGTCGGACATCGACGACCCGGAGGAGATCGCGGCGACCGTCGCCGACCTCGGCCGGGCGACGGCGGCCATGCACGCGGCGGCGGACGACTCCAGCGGCCACTCCCTGGTGCCGTTCTCCACGGAGCGGGCCATCGACGCCGCCATCGCCGGCGACGAGGAGGGCTTCGGCGAGCTCCTGGTGGACTTCGCCCACGCGTACGGCGCCCGCGCGCGTGCCGACCACCAGATCTTCGTGGACCTGTTCCGCAACGGCCGGATCCCGGGCCTGTAGGGCCGCCGGCGGGCCGGCGAGTCTCCTCACAGCCTGGGCTTAGGGCCGCCTTACGGCCGGGCATGACACACTTCCACGGCGATGGACATGGCAGGAATCCAGATGAGAGCCCTCCGGGCGGCGTTCTTCACGGCACTGGTCGTGACGCTGTCCGTGGCCTCGCACGTCCTGCTGTCCGGGGTGCCCCTGCCGCTCGGCGCGGTCGTCCCGGTCGCCGTGGCCGTCTTCGCGGTGGCGTTCGCCCTGGCCGGCCGCGAGCGCGGCCTCGGCCCCATCGCCGGGCTCCTCGTCCCGCTCGAACTGGCCGCCGACACGCTTTTCACCAGCGGACAGGTCGCCTGTTACGGGCCCGCCGGCGGGCCGGTGGCCGGTTCGCTGCGCACGGTCGGCTTCGACGTGGACGCGCTGTGCGGCGGCGCCGTCGGCGCCCCGCTGCCCGGCGTGGCGGCTCCGGGGACCGGCACGGCCGCGGCCCTGCTGAGTTCGCCCGATCCCGCCGTCCCCTGGCTGCTGCTCGGCGCCCACGTGGCGGTCGGACTCGGCGCCGCCGCCTGGCTGCGCGGCGGCGAGCGGGCCCTCGCCCGGCTGCTGCGGGCGGCCGTGGCCTTCGCCTTCCGGCCCCTGCTGGTGGCGGCCGCCTTCTTCCGCGCCGTCGGGGCCCGCCCGCGGCGCGCCGGGCACCCCGTGGACCGGCCGCGCCCGTCCCGAACCCGGCTCTTCGCGCACTCCGTGGGGCGGCGGGGACCGCCGCGCAGCGCGCGCCCGGGGCGCACGGCCCCGGCCGGCGCGCGCGTGCCCGCCCTGGCCCTCGTCTGAGCGACCCGCTCGACGGGCGGCTCACGACGGGCGCTGCGCGCCCCTCCCCTTTCCTCCCCTTTCCTCACTTTTTCCTCCCTTTTCTTCTCCCCGTCACGGAGTGCAGGACCATGAGCAAGCGCAACAGCCAGGCAAACAAGGCGGCCGCCCGGGAGCGGCTGCGGATCGAGCGTGAGAAGCAGGCCAAGAAGGAGAAGGCGCGCCGCCAGGTGATCGTCGCCGGCTCGGCGCTCGGCATCCTCGCGATCGCCGGCGGCATCGGCTACGCCGTCGTGCAGGCAAGCAAGCCCGGCGCGTGGGAGACCGCCGCCGACGCGAAGAACGTCACGGCGCCGAAGAACACCGAGGGCACCGACGGCACCACCGTGGTCCTCGGCAAGCCGGAGGCGAAGCAGACGCTGGAGGTCTACGAGGACTCCCGCTGCCCGGTGTGCGCGACCTTCGAGCAGAGCGTGGGCGCCACCGTCGAGAAGGACGTCGCCGACGGCAAGTACAAGCTCAAGTACGTGGGCGCGACCTTCATCGACAACGCCGACCAGGGCGAGGGCTCCAAGAACGCCCTGTCGGCGCTGGGCGCGGCCCTGGACGTGAGCCCGGAGGCCTTCCTGAAGTACAAGTCGGCGCTGTACTCGACGAAGTTCCACCCCGAGGAGAGCCAGGACAAGTTCGCCAAGGACTCCTACCTGCTGGAGGTGGCGGACTCCGTGCCGGCCCTGAAGGGCAACGCGGAGTTCAGGAAGAACGTCGAGAACGGCACCTTCGACGCCTGGGCGATGAAGATGTCCAAGGCCTTCGACGAGAGCGGGGTGCGCGGCACGCCGACGCTGAAGATGGACGGCAAGACGCTGACGGCCGAGGGCAGCGACAACCCGCCGCTGACCGTCGAGCAGTTCAACGCGGCGCTCGGCAAGGTCCTCAAGGCCTGACGCCCACGCGCCGGAACGGCCGCGGAAGCCCTCGGAGTCGCCCGCTCCGGGGGCTTTTCCGCGCCCCGGGCGGCCGGCGGTCCGGTCGGCCGAGGCGCACCTGACGCGCGGTCCGGGAGGAACGGGCCGGGAAGAGAGGAACGGCCCGGGAAGAGTGGACGAACATCTGTGCAGAGGTCTGCCAGTTCGCCCTACCAGTCGGTAATCTGACGGGCCGTGACCAGTCGTAACCACATATCCGCCCCCAGCCGCCGCTCCGTGGTGAAGGCCGCCGCCGTGACGGCCGTCGCCGCGCCGGCGCTGGTGGCCGCCGCCTCGCCCGCACTCGCCGACGCCGGGGCGCCCTCCTTCCTGCACGGTGTCGCCTCCGGCGACCCGCTGCCCGACGGCGTCCTCCTCTGGACGCGCGTCACCCCCACTCCCGACGCCCTGCCCGGTTCCGGCCAGGGCCCCGACGTCACGGTCGGCTGGGAGCTGGCCGAGGACCGTGACTTCGCCCGTACGGTGACGAGCGGCACCGCCGTCGCCGGCGCCTCCTCCGACCACACCGTGAAGGTGGACGTACGGGGCCTGCGGCCCGCCACGGCCTACTGGTTCCGCTTCACCGCGGGCGGGACCGTCTCCCCCGTCGGCCGCACCCGCACCGCGCCCGCCGTCGACGCGGCCGCGCCCGGAGTCCGCTTCGGCGTGGTGTCCTGTGCCAACTGGGAGGCCGGGTACTTCTCCGCGTACCGCCACCTGGCCGCCCGCAGCGACCTGGACGCGATCCTCCACCTCGGCGACTACATCTACGAGTACGGCACGGGCTCCTATCCGAAGGCCGAGTACACCGTCCGGCAGCACCAGCCGGCGCACGAGATCGTCTCGCTCGCCGACTACCGGCTGCGGCACGCCACCTACAAGTCGGACGCCGACCTCCAGGCGCTGCACGCGGCGCACCCGGTCGTGGCGATCTGGGACGACCACGAGTTCGCCAACGACGCCTGGTCGGGCGGGGCCGAGAACCACACGCCCGGCGCGGAGGGCGCCTGGGCGGACCGGGTCGCGGCCGCCAAGCGGGCGTACTTCGAGTGGATGCCGGTGCGCACCTCCACCGAGGGCACGGTCTACCGGCGGCTGCGCTTCGGCCGCCTGGCCGATCTCCATCTGCTCGACCTCCGCTCGTTCCGCTCGCAGCAGGCGGGCGTGGGCAGCGGCAAGGTGGACGACCCCGAGCGCTCGATCACCGGGCGGGCGCAGCTGGACTGGCTGAAGTCCGGCCTCTCGGCCTCGGACGCGACCTGGCAGCTGGTGGGCACCTCGGTGATGATCTCGCCGGTGGCCTTCGGCGCGCTGCCGGCCGATCTGCTCGGCCCGCTGGCCGAATTGCTCGGGCTGCCGCAGGAGGGCCTGGCGATCAACGTCGACCAGTGGGACGGCTACACGGACGACCGCAAGGAGCTGCTGAAGCACCTGACGGACCGGGGCATCCGCAACACGGTCTTCCTGACCGGTGACATCCACATGGCCTGGGCCAACGACGTCCCGGTGAAGGCCTCGACCTATCCGCTGTCGGCCTCGGCGGCGACGGAGTTCGTGGTGACCTCGGTGACCTCGGACAACCTGGACGACCTGCTGCACGTGGCGCCGGGCACGCTCTCGGTGGTGGCCGCGGGCGCGATCAAGGCCGCCAACCGCCATGTGAAGTGGGTGGACATGGACCACCACGGGTACGGAGTACTCGACGTGACCGCCGAGCGTTCGCAGATGGACTACTACACGGTCTCCGACCGGGCGGACCGGGGCGCGACGGCGGCCTGGGCGCGTTCGTATCGCACGCTGACCGGAACACAGCGTGTCGAGCGGGTGTACCAGCCGGTGCACTGACGGAGGCCACTGGACACAGCTACGACGATTTTCAGCCATGATCTTCCGTGTTAACGGAAGATCACATCACTACGGCGGGTGGCGAGTTCGGAGCGTCGAATCCGGACACACCACCCGCCTTCGTCATCTCTTCTGTTACGCCCACGTCTCAAACTCCGGAAGCGGCACAAGTTTTTCTTCCCGATGCCCTGATTTGCCCGCTGAATGATTGGGCTTGATCAATCCTCAACGACATATGACATGGACGCGTAATCTCCCCGGCGGTGGCGAGGAAGTACCTCTCCCCAACCCCCACGAGGAGTCACCCGTGCGTGCTCTTGCCCGTATATCGCCGCGTATGTCACGTCGTCTGCTCGGCACCGCCGTCATGGCCGGAACCCTGGCCCTGGCCCCGCTGTCCGCCCCGGCGGCCGCCCCGTCGACCGCCACCCTGGCCGGCGCCTCCGCCGAGAAGTGCGAGGACGGCACCGCCGCCCTGTCCGGCGCGCGCAAGGCCAAGGGCGACGCCCACAAGGCCGAGCCCAACGAGATCACCGCCGACCAGGCCAAGGCCATGGACGCGGACCTGAAGAAGAGAGTGGCCGCCGCCTGGACCGACAGCCGCCTCAGCCCCTCCGCGGCCGAGGGCGCCACCGCGGTCTCGATCCCCGTCTACTTCCACGTCATCCACAGCGGTACGACGGGCAAGCTCAGCGCGACCGACATCAACAACCAGCTCGCCGTCCTCAACGCCGCCTACGGCGGCCAGGGCACCGGCAACGTGAACACGGGCTTCCAGTTCACCCTGGCCGGAACCGACTACACGGACAACGCCAGCTGGTACAACCTGGCCTCCGGCTCCACCGCCGAGAAGCAGATGAAGCAGACCCTGCGCAAGGGCGGCGCCAACGCGCTGAACTTCTACACCGCCAACCTCAGCGGCGGCCTGCTCGGCTGGGCGACCTTCCCGTCCTCCTACCAGTCCAACCCGTCGATGGACGGCGTCGTCGTCCTCGACACCTCGCTGCCCGGCGGCTCCGCCGCCAACTACAACGAGGGTGACACCGCCACCCACGAGGTCGGCCACTGGCTGGGCCTGTACCACACCTTCCAGGGCGGCTGCAACGGCAACGGCGACTACGTCACCGACACCCCGGCCGAGAAGAGCGCCGCCTACGAGTGCCCGACCGGCCGTGACTCGTGCGCCTCCAAGACCGGTGTGGACCCGATCCACAACTTCATGGACTACACGTACGACAACTGCATGTACCAGTTCACCGCCGGCCAGGTGGCCCGCATGAACGACGCCTGGACCGCGTACCGCGCCTGACGGACCGTCCGGACACAGCGACGTGGCCCCCGGGGAACCGCTCCCCGGGGGCCACGCCCCTTTTCCCGCCGTACGGCCCTCCGGGGCCTACAGGCTGTCCAGGAAGGCCAGCGCCACCGCCCAGGTGCGCTCCGCCGCCTCCGCGTCGTAGTCCGGCAGCTCCGGGTCGGTGTACAGGTGACCGGCGCCGCGGTAGCGGTAGACCTCCACGTCCGCGCCCGTCTTACGCATCCGGAGGTACCAGGCCGACAGCCAGTCGTCGGTCTCGAACGGATCGGGCTCGGCCACGTGCAGCTGCACCGGCAGCTCGTCCACCGAGGCCGACTCGGCGATGTCCGAGGTCCCGTGGAGCAGCAGCAGGCCGCGCGCCTTCTCGTCGCCGAGCGCCAGCGTCTGCGCCACGGAGGCGCCGAAGGACAGGCCCATGTAGACCAGGCCCCGCTCCGAGTAGGGCGCCGTCGCGAGCACGGCCCGCTTCAGCAGCTCGTCCTTGCCGATCGCGTCCCGGAGTTCCATGCCCTCCTCCACGGTGCCCACCGTCCGGCCGCCGAAGAGGTCGGGCGTCCACACCTGGTGCCCGGCGGCGCGCAGGCGCTCGGCGGCGGCCTCGACGGAAGGGGTCAGTCCGTAGACGGAGTGGAAGAGCATGATGTCCATGCGCCCCATCCTGCCACCCGCGGTCCGCCGCCCCGGCTCAGCGCATGCTGCGCACGTCCAGCTGCCGCAGCACGCGGTCCACCACCTCCGGGTCGGCTCCCGGTTCGCTGCGCGCCGAGAGCACCGCGTGGCGGGCCGCCGACATCATCTCCTTCTGGATCCGGTGCACCGACCGCAGCCGCTGCACGCGCTGCGAGAACGCGGCCCGCCGTTCCTCGTCCACCATGTCCGGGCTGATCCGCGCCCCGATGTCGAAGGCCCCGCGCTGCAGCCTCTCGGCCACGTCCTCGGGCAGCTCCTCCAGCTCCTCGATCTCCTTCAGCCGGTGCCGGGCCGCCTTCGCCGCCCGGACCGCCAGCTCCCGCTCGAAGGCCCGCTCGGCGTCCGTGTCCGCCCGCACACCGAGCCTGCGCACCAGCCAGGGCAGCGTGAGGCCCTGCACCACCAGGGTCGCGATGATCACACAGAAGGCGATGAAGACGAGCTCGTCCCGGCCGGGGAAGGGCGAGCCGTCGTCCGTGCGGAGCGGGATGGCGAGGGCGAGCGCCACCGAGGCCACCCCGCGCATCCCGGACCACCACATGACGACGGTCTCCCGCCAGCTCACCGGGATCTCCTCGGCGACGTCCCGGCGGTCGTGCATCCGCTGCGCCAGCCAGGTGGCCGGCAGCAGCCACAGCAGCCGCACCCCGACCACCACGCCGACCACGGCCAGGCCCCAGCCGAGCATCTGCGCGCCGCGCCCCTCGGCCACCCCGAAGACGTGGACGAGCTCCAGGCCGATCAGGCCGAAGGCGATGCCGGTGACCAGGGTGTCGACGACCTCCCAGAAGGTCTGGCCGGCCAGCCGCCCCATGACGTCGTCGGCGTCCACCGCGTGCTCGGCCAGGAAGAGCGCCGTGACGAGCACCGCGAGCACGCCGGAGCCGTGCAGCTCCTCGGCCAGGACGTAGGAGACGAACGGTACGAGGAGGGTGAGCCCGGTCTGCAGCGTGGCGTCGCCGAGGAAGCCCATCAGCCGGTTGGCGACCCAGCCGAGGGCGAGCCCGACGGCGACCGCGACGACCGCCGACAGGACGAGCTGACCCAGCGCCTCGGGCCACGAGAAGCGCCCGCTGACCACGGCGGTGATCGCCACGTGGTAGAGCACGATCGCGGTGACGTCGTTGAAGAGGCCCTCGCCCTCCAGGATCGACACGAGCCGCCGGGGCAGCCCGAGCGACCCGGCCACCGCGGTCGCCGCGACCGGGTCGGGCGGCGCGACCAGCGCGCCGAGCGCCAGCGCGGCGGCCAGCGGGATCCCGGGCACCAGAGCGTCCGCGACGGCGCCGACGGCGGCCGTCGTGACGAACACCAGGGCCACCGCCAGCAGGAAGATCGGCCGCCTGTTGGCCGCGAACTGCCGCCAGGAGGTGCGCTGCACCGACGCGTAGAGCAGCGGCGGCAGGACCAGCGGAAGGATGAGCTCGGGCGGGACGTCGACGTTCGGCACGAAGGGCAGGAAGGCCAGCACGATCCCGATGAGGGTCATCAGGACCGGTGCGGGCAGCCCGAGCCGTTCCCCGAGAGGGACCGTGAGCACGGCGCCGAGCAGCAGCAGGAACAGCAGGGCGAGCTGGTCCACTATGTCCCTTTCGGCCTCGGGGCAGGTAGGTGATCACCTTCTCACCCTGCCCGGCGAACCGGGGAGACATAGCATGAAAGGGACATTCCGCCAACTCGTCAGGAGGATGTCATGCAGATGAAGCGCATCGGGCGCGGCACGGCCGCTCTCGTCCTGGCCATTACCGGCGTTCTCGGCGCCGGCTCGGCCGCGCTGGCGACCCCGCACCCGCCGACCAACGGCGGAAACGGCGGCGGCCAGAGCGGTCAGTGCACCGGACCCGCGGACGAGCGTCCGCACGGCTGCCACACCTGGAAGTAGCCACCTCCACGTTCACGAGCCGGAGGGTTGCGTCCTCCTCCCCGTGGCATCCATCAGGGCCTGTTCCCCGCAGGCCCTCCTTCATGCCCGCAAGCGCGGAGTGACTCCGCCGGCTACAGCGCGCGCCGCATCGCCCGGTGCGGCATCCCCGCGTCCGGGAACTCGGGGCCGTACGCCACGTACCCCAGCCGCTCGTAGAAGCCGAGGGCGTGCGTCTGCGCGTGCAGGTCGACGGCCGTCAGCCCGCGCTCGCGGGCCGCCTCCTCGATGCCGCGCACCAGCGCCGCGCCGACCCCGAGACCACGGGCGGCCCCGGTCACCGCGAGCCGCCCGAGCGAGCCCACCGACGCGTCGGCGCCGGTCCTGCCGGCCGCGTCCGCTCCCAGGAGCAGCCGCCCGGTGCCCAGCGGCACACCGTCCGCGCGGACCGCGAGGAGGTGCACGGCGGTCTCGTCGTACGCGTCGTACTCGAGCTCCTGCGGCACGCCCTGCTCCACGACGAAGACCTCGCGGCGGACCGCGAAGCAGGCGTCGCGGTCGTCCTGGCCCACGGCCTCCCGGACGTCGTACGCCACGCGCTCCGGGGCGCTCACCGGCTCTCCGCGGCGATCCGGTCGAGGGCGGTCTGCAGGTCCGCCGGGTAGGTGCTCGCGAACTCGACCCACCGCCCGTCCCCGGGGTGCTCGAAGCCGAGGCGCACGGCGTGCAGCCACTGGCGGGTCAGGCCGAGGCGCTTGGCCATGGTCGGGTCGGCGCCGTAGGTGAGGTCACCGACGCACGGGTGGCGGTGGGCGGACATGTGCACCCGGATCTGGTGGGTGCGGCCCGTCTCCAGCTTGATGTCGAGCAGCGAGGCCGCGCGGTAGGCCTCGATCAGGTCGTAGTGGGTCACGGACGGCTTGCCGTCGGCGGTCACCGCCCACTTGTAGTCGTGGTTCGGGTGCCGGCCGATCGGCGCGTCGATGGTGCCGCTCAGCGGGTCCGGGTGGCCCTGCACCAGGGCGTGGTAGCGCTTGTCGACCGTGCGCTCCTTGAACTGGCGCTTCAGCGACGTGTACGCGTACTCCGACTTCGCCACCACCATGAGACCGGAGGTGCCGACGTCGAGGCGGTGCACGATGCCCTGGCGCTCGGCGGCGCCGGAGGTGGAGATCCGGTAGCCGGCGGCGGCCAGGCCGCCGATCACGGTGGTGCCGCTCCAGCCGGGGCTGGGATGGGCGGCCACGCCGACCGGCTTCATGATCACGACGATGTCGTCGTCGTCGTGGACGATCTCCATGCCCTCCACGGGCTCGGCCACGACCTGCACCGGGGCGGGCGCGCCGGGCATCTCGACCTCGAGCCACGCGCCGCCGCTGACCCGCTCGGACTTGCCGACGACGGCGCCGTCGACCTGGACCTTGCCTGCGGCGGCCAGCTCGGCCGCCTTCGTACGGGAGAACCCGAACATGCGGGCGATGGCGGCGTCGACGCGCTCGCCCTCCAGGCCGTCGGGAACGGGCAGCGTGCGGATCTCGGGACTCGTGCTCACCCGTACGAGTATGCCTTGTGCGGCGAGTGCCCCGTCCGCACCGCCGGGCCCTCGCGGACGGTGGTGCCGTCAGTCCTTGTGGACGGTGCCGTCGGGGTCCAGGCCCCGGAACGACAGCAGGACGATCAGGATGCCTCCGCACACGATCGCCGAGTCGGCCAGGTTGAACACCGCGAAGTGGGCCGGCGCGATGAAGTCCACGACCGCGCCCTCGAAGACGCCGGGCGAGCGGAAGATCCGGTCGGTCAGGTTGCCCAGCGCGCCGCCGAGCAGCAGGCCGAGCGCGATCGCCCAGGGCAGGCTGTAGAGCTTGCGGGCCAGCCGGATGATCACCACGATGACCACGGCCGCGATGCACGTGAAGATGATCGTGAAGGCCTCGCCCATGCCGAAGGCGGCGCCGGGGTTGCGGACGGCCTCGAAGCGCAGCAGGTCACCGATCACCTCGATCGGCTCGTGCCCCTCCAGCTTCGCCACCACGAGCATCTTGCTGCCGAGGTCGAGGAGGTAGGCGAGCACGGCGACCACGAACAGCGCCGCGATCTTCCGCTTCCCCTTCGGCTGCGGCCGCTCCTCGGGAGCGGCCGACTCGTCGGCTCCTGCTGAATCCGGCGTACCGATGACGCTCTCCGCCTCTGCCACGTGAGTCCCTCAACCTAGGTGCCTGCTGTGCACCGAGGGTACGTCACACCCGTCCGGCGGCGTCAGCCCCGACGCTCCTGCTTCTGCTTGTCCTCCACGCAGAGGGTGGCGCGGGGGAAGGCCTGCATCCTGGCCTTGCCGATGGGCTTCCCGCAGACCTCGCACAGGCCGTACGTGCCCGCGTCGAGCCGCTCCAGGGCGTGCTCGGTCTGCTCCAGCATCTCGCGGGCGTTGGCCGCCAGGGCCAGCTCGTGCTCCCGCGTGATGTTCTTGGTGCCGGTGTCGGCCTGGTCGTCGCCGGCGCCGTCGCCGGAGTCGCGCATCAGACCGGTCAGCTCCTCCTGCGAGTGGGCCAGCTCGCTGCGCAGCCGCAGCACCTCCGACTGGAGCTCGCTGCGGGCCTCGCTGACCTCCTCAGGGGTCCAGGGGTCCTCACCGGGCCGTACGGCGAGCTCACCGCTACGGGCCGGGGGCACCGCGGCCTCGCTCCCGGCCGTCGTGACGCCAACCGCGGTCTTCTTCGCTGCCACCGTCCTGGCTCCTGTCTTCCGGTTCTTCGGGGCGGCCTCACCGGCCGGGGCCGCCGTCTCTGGGGGCGCCGCCGTCTTCCCGGCGGCCTTCGTGGTGGCCGCCGCCTTCGTGGCGGCCGTCTTCTTCTCCGCCGTCTTCCTGGCAGCCGTCTTGTCGGCGGCCGGTTCGGTGGCGGCGGTCTTCGTCGCGGGCGTCTTCGTGGCGGGCGTCTTCGTGGCGGTCGTCGTCTTCCCTGCCGTCTTCTTCGCTGTGGTCTTGGTGGTCGTCTTGGTGGTGCTCTTCGTGGTGGTGGTGTTCGTGGTGGTGGTCTTCGTGCCCGGTGCCGCCGCGGTGAGGGCCGCCGTGTCCGCCGGATCGGCGGCGGGCGCGGGCGTCTTCCGGGCGGTCGCCTTCTTCGCCGGTGCCTTCTTGGCGGGCGTCTTCTTGGCGGGGGCCTTGCCGGCAGGGGCCTTACTGGCGGGCGCCTTCTTTCCCGGCGCCTTCCTGGCGGGTGTGTTGTTGGCGGATGCCTTCGTGGCGGGTGCCTTCGCCGCCTTCTTCGCGGGCGCGGTCGTCTTCGCGGGCGCGGACTTCTTCGCGGCCGGTGCCTTCGCGGCCGTGGTTTTCGTGGCCGTCGTCTTCCTCGCGGCGGTCTTCTTCGCCACCATGTCGCGGCCCCTTCACATTTTGTGATCTTGCTCGCGAATCGTGCTGGGACGATAAATCGGCCCAAGGCCCGCGGCAACGGGGCACGCCGCCCGTTCCGCCCGCCCCGGCGCCCTGCGGGGCGAGTCTGCATCGGTTGTGCCCAGCTCCCCGGCGGGTTATCCGTGCCGCCCCTCCCCCACTTGGCCGCAGCCGAAGTCCGCGCGGGGCCGTGTGGCCATTCGGGTCACCGGAAAAGCGGTCGGCCGACCCCGCCGGGGGCCCGTACACTGGGCTGAGCGAAAGGCTTGGATGGGGACGAGTAGCGTCGTACGCAGCCATGAGCGACCCGGGGACGGTGCGAGCCCGGGGGCGAGCCCGATGTGAAGCATCACCCCGGAGCTGCCGGAAGAAAGCCGCGGTCGATTCGGCCGTGGCCAGTAGAACCGGCGTCGCGACCCCAATGAGGGGGCTCAGGGCATCCGCCCGGGGCCAAGGAGGGTGGTACCGCGGGAGCAGTGCTCTCGTCCCTCCGGACGGAACGAGGCACATCCGCCGGAGGAAGATCGATGTCTTCGCAGTACCGCCAGGTACCCGCCCAGGTAGACCTGCCCGCGCTCGAGCACGCCGTGCTCGACTTCTGGCGCGAGAACAAGGTCTTCGCCAAGACCCTGGAGCAGTCCGAGGGACGCCCGGAGTGGGTGTTCTACGAGGGCCCGCCGACCGCCAACGGCATGCCCGGCGCCCACCACATCGAGGCCCGCGTCTTCAAGGACGTCTTCCCCCGCTTCCGGACCATGCGCGGCTACCACGTCGCCCGCAAGGCCGGCTGGGACTGCCACGGCCTGCCCGTGGAGCTCGCCGTCGAGAAGGAGCTCGGCTTCTCCGGCAAGAAGGACATCGAGGCGTACGGCATCGCCGAGTTCAACGCCAAGTGCCGCGAGTCCGTGACCCGCCACACCGACGCCTTCGCCGAGCTGACCACGCGCATGGGCTACTGGGTCGACCTCGACGACGCCTACCGCACCATGGACCCCTCGTACATCGAGTCGGTCTGGTGGTCGCTCAAGCAGATCTTCGACAAGGACCTGCTGGTCCAGGACCACCGCGTCGCGCCGTGGTGCCCGCGCTGCGGCACCGGCCTGTCCGACCACGAGCTCGCGCAGGGCTACGAGACGGTCGTCGACCCCTCCGTCTACGTGCGCTTCCCGCTGACCTCCGGCCCGCTCGCCGGCAAGGCCGCGCTCCTGGTCTGGACGACCACGCCGTGGACCCTGGTGTCCAACACGGCGGTCGCCGCCCACCCCGAGGTGACCTACTTGGTCGCCACGGACGGCGACGAGAGGCTGGTCGTCGCCGAGCCGCTCCTGGAGAAGGCGCTCGGCGAGGGCTGGGTGACCACCGGCGAGTCCTTCACGGGCAAGGACATGGAGCGCTGGACCTACCAGCGCCCCTTCGAGCTCGTCGAGTTCCCGGACACGGCCCACTACGTGGTCAACGCCGAGTACGTGACGACCGAGGACGGCACGGGTCTGGTCCACCAGTCCCCCGCCTTCGGTGAGGACGACCTCAAGGTCTGCCGCGCCTACGGCCTGCCGGTCGTGAACCCGGTCCGCCCCGACGGCACCTTCGAGGAGGACGTGCCGCTGGTCGGCGGCGTCTTCTTCAAGAAGGCCGACGAGGCGCTGACCGCCGACCTGGAGTCCCGCGGCCTGCTCTTCAAGCACATCGCGTACGAGCACAGCTACCCGCACTGCTGGCGCTGCCACACGGCGCTGCTGTACTACGCGCAGCCGTCCTGGTACATCCGCACGACCGCGGTCAAGGACCGGCTGCTCGAAGAGAACGAGAACACGAACTGGTTCCCGGACTCGGTCAAGCACGGCCGCTTCGGCGACTGGCTGAACAACAACATCGACTGGGCGCTGTCCCGCAACCGCTACTGGGGCACGCCGCTGCCGATCTGGCGCTGTGAGGACGACCACCTGACGTGCGTGGGCTCCCGCGCGGAGCTCTCCGAGCTGACGGGCACCGACCAGTCGGGCCTCGACCCGCACCGCCCGTACATCGACGAGGTCACCTTCGCCTGCCCCGCGGAGGGCTGCGGCCGGACCGCGACGCGCGTCCCGGAGGTCATCGACGCCTGGTACGACTCGGGCTCGATGCCGTTCGCGCAGTACGGCTACCCCTACCGGAACAAGGAGCTCTTCGAGAGCCGCTACCCGGCGCAGTTCATCAGCGAGGCGATCGACCAGACCCGTGGCTGGTTCTACACGCTGATGGCCGTCGGCACCCTCGTCTTCGACAAGTCCTCGTACGAGAACGTGGTCTGCCTGGGCCACATCCTCGCCGAGGACGGCCGCAAGATGTCCAAGCACCTGGGGAACATCCTCCAGCCGATCCCGCTGATGGACCAGCACGGCGCCGACGCGGTCCGCTGGTTCATGGCGGCCGGCGGCTCGCCGTGGGCGGCGCGCCGGGTGGGCCACGGCACCATCCAGGAGGTCGTCCGCAAGACCCTCCTGACCTACTGGAACACGGTCGCCTTCCAGGCGCTGTACGCCCGTACGTCCGACTGGGCCCCGAGCGCGGCGGACCCGGCCCCGGCCGACCGCACGGTCCTCGACCGCTGGCTCCTGTCCGAGCTGAACACGCTGGTGGCCGAGGCCACCGAGGCGATGGAGGCGTACGACACCCAGCGCACCGGCAAGCTCCTCTCGGCCTTCGTCGACGACCTGTCCAACTGGTACGTGCGCCGTTCGCGCCGCCGGTTCTGGCAGGGCGACAAGGGTGCCCTGCGCACCCTGCACGAGGTCGTGGAGACGGTCACCCGACTGATGGCCCCGCTCACCCCCTTCATCACGGAGCGGGTCTGGCAGGACCTGATCGTCCCGGTCACCCCCGAGGCCCCCGAGTCGGTCCACCTGGCGACCTGGCCGGAGCCGGACGCCGCCCTGGTGAACCCGGCCCTGTCGGAGCAGATGCTCCTGGTCCGCCGCCTGGTCGAGCTGGGCCGCGCCACGCGCGCGGAGTCGGGCGTGAAGACCCGCCAGCCGCTCTCGCGGGCGCTGGTGGCGGCCGCGGGCTTCGCTGACCTGTCCGAGGACCTCCAGGCGCAGATCACCGAGGAGCTCAACGTCTCCTCGCTCGCCTCCCTGTCGGAGGTGGGCGGCAGCCTGGTCGACACCACGGCGAAGGCGAACTTCCGGGCGCTGGGCAAGCGCTTCGGCAAGGGCGTCCAGGACGTGGCGAAGGCGGTGGCGGCGGCGGACGCGGCGGCGCTGGCGCTGGCGCTGCGCGGCGGCGAGGCGACGCTGGAGGTCAACGGTGAGCAGATCACCGTGACCCCGGAGGAGATCATCATCACGGAGACCCCGAGGGAGGGCTGGTCGGTGGCCTCGGACTCGGGTGCCACGGTCGCCCTGGACCTGGAGATCACGCCGGAGCTCCGCAAGGCGGGTCTGGCCCGTGACGCGATCCGTCTGATCCAGGAGGCCCGCAAGAACAGCGGCCTGGACGTCGCGGACCGCATCGCCCTCCGCTGGACCTCGACGTCGCCGGAGACCGCGGAGGCCCTCACGGCCCACGCGGCCCTGATCGCCGACGAGGTCCTGGCCACGGACTACGCGCAGGGCGAGGCCGACGCCACGTACGGCCAGGCCTTCGAGGACGAGTCGCTGTCGCTCGGCTTCCGCCTCCGCAAGGCGTAACCACGGACCGAGGGGCCCGGCACCGAACTCCGGTGCCGGGCCCTTCGCCGTCCCCGCCGCGGCGCACGGGCAGCCCGGAGCCACCACCGCCCGGGGTCGCGGGACGGGAGCCCCGCCCGGGTACGCCGAAGGGCCGGGCCCTGGTCTTCACCAGGGCCCGGCCCTTCAGGACTGCCGACGACGGCTACGCGTTCAACACGCGTTGATCCGCCGGCCTCAGTTGTCGTCCTCGTCGATCAGGAAGCCGCGCATCGGCGCCGGCGCCTGCTGCATCGGCTGCGGAGCCTGCGGGCGGACCGGAGCCATCGGCTGGGTCATCGCCGGGGACATCTGCTGCTGGCCGCCGTAGGACGGGGCACCGCCCATCGGGCTGTTGCCGCCGTAGGACGGGGCGCTCGCGCCGGCCGGGGCCATCGACGGGGACGGCGGAAGCGACGCGGCCGCCGGGGTGCGCGGCGGGGCCAGCGAGTCGTCGGCCTGGGTCTCCAGCTGACGCAGCTGGGACTCGAGGTACGACTTCAGACGCGTCCGGTACTCGCGCTCGAAGCCCCGCAGGTCCTCGACCTTGCGCTCGAGCGTGGCACGGGCGGACTCCAGGGAGCCCATCGCGACGCGGTGCTTCTCCTGCGCGTCCCGCTCCAGGGCGTCGGCCTTGGCGCGGGCGTCCCGCTCCAGGCCCTCGGCGCGCGAGCGCGCCTCGCCGACGATCTTGTTGGCCTCGGAACGGGCCTCCGCGATCGCCTGGTCGGCGGTCTGCTGGGCCAGCGAGAGGACACGCGCGGCGCTGTCGCCACCGGGGCCCTGCGGAGCCGGCTGCATCGGCTGCTGCTGCGGGTGACCCATGGGGCCGCCCTGCATCGGGCCGGGACCCATCGGACCGCCCTGCATCGGGCCGGGACCCATCGGACCGCCCTGCATCGGGCCGCCCTGCATGGGGCCGGCGGGCAGCGCGGGGGCACCGGACGGCAGCTGCGGCGGGCCCTGCATGGGGCCCTGCTGCTGGGCCGGCGGTCCGGATATGGCGGCGGGCACGGGGGCGCCGGGACCGACGGGACGATCCTGCGGCTCCGGCGGCTTGCGCATGCCCTGCTGCTGGTTCTGCGCGGCGGCACGGGTCGCCGCGGCCAGCTTGGCGCGCAGGTCCTCGTTCTCGCGGAGCAGTCGGGTCAGTTCGGCTTCGACCTCGTCGAGGAAGGCATCGACCTCGTCCTCGTCATAGCCTTCTCGAAGGCGGACGGTCGTGAACTGCTTGTTCCGCACGTCCTCGGGGGTCAGCGGCATCTCTTCTTCACCTCTACGTAGTCGTCGGCAGTCGGCAAGACCGTATCGTCCACAGAATCCTCCACCCTCACCTCGCGAAGCTGCTCACGACGGAGATCAGGATGTAGACGATGATCATCAGAACGAAGAAGGACAGGTCGAGTGCCACGCCCCCGAGACGCAGCGGCGGGATGAGCCGCCGCAGGAGCTTGAGCGGTGGATCGGTCACAGTGTAGGTGGCCTCCAGGACCACCACCATCGCCTTGCCGGGTTGCCATGACCGGGCGAACTGGAAGACGTAGTCCATGACCAGCCGGAAGATCAGCAGGACGAGGAAGCACATCAGCGCGATGTAGACCACCTGCAGTGCGACGCCCATCCCGCGGTTCCCTCTCCCCTGGCTCTCGTGCTCTCACTCGTCCGGCCGCACTCCGCGGCCGGGCCGTTCTCGGTCTCGTTCTCTCAGCTCTGGTTGAAGAATCCGCCCTCTGCGATGCGGGCCTTGTCCTCCGCCGTGACATCGACGTTAGCAGGCGACAACAGGAACACCTTCTGCGTCACGCGCTCAATGCTGCCATGGAGCCCGAACACGAGTCCGGCAGCAAAGTCGACAAGTCGCTTCGCGTCGGTGTCGTCCATCTCCGTGAGATTCATGATCACCGGGGTGCCCTCACGGAAGTGTTCCCCGATGGTACGGGCCTCGTTGTAGGTCCGCGGGTGCAGTGTGGTGATGCGGTACGGCTCCCGCTCGGACACGACCTTGGGCATGATCACCGGTGCGTTCTTCTCCAGGCTCGGACGTTCGGGTGTGATGGATGCCACGGGGGCAATTCGGGCAGGACGTCCGCTTTCCGCGTGTACCGGTACAGACTGAGCCACCGGCTCGCGCGGCGCCGGAGGCGTGACCACCCGCACCGGCTCCTCGCGCTCCACCTGGCGCGGAGGCTGGTGGTGACGCCGGTCCCGCTCGGGCTCGGGCTCCAGTTCGGGTTCGAAGTCGTCGTCGGGATCGAATCCCCGGCCGTCGTAGCCATCGTCCTCCACGAGGCCGAGGTAGACCGCCATCTTGCGCATCGCGCCGGCCATTCTCTGCATCCTCCGCTCTGTGGTGGATCGCCCTTACCGAATGTCGCAGTGTCACCAAGTGCCCGCGATCCACGGGTCCGTCCGCCTTCTCGGCGGAATGACCATATTTTCTGCTGTGGTCCGACTTGCTTCGCGACGTTACCCGAGCTTCGGGCGGACTCCGAGTACCGCCGTACCGATGCGCACGTGTGTCGCTCCGGCCGCGACGGCCTCCTCGAGGTCCGCACTCATGCCTGCTGACACCATGTTCGCAGTTGGACGGGTCGCGCGCAGGACAGTCGACAAATCCATCAGCCGCTCGAAGGCGGCCCGTTGCCGGCCCGCGTACGGGCCGGCGAGCGGCGCGACGGTCATCAGACCGTCGAGCCTCAGCGCGGGCGCGGCCTCCACCGCGGCCGCCAACTCCTCGATCCCGTCCGGGCCCACCCCGCCGCGCTCGCCCCGGTGGCCGGACTCGGCGTCGAGGGCGACCTGGATCAGGCAGCCGAGCTCCCGCCCCGCCTTCTCCGCGGCCGCGGAGAGAGAGGTGACGAGCTTCGAACGGTCGACGGACTGCACCACATCGGCATAACCCACCACGGAACGGACCTTGTTGGTCTGCAACTGGCCCACGAAGTGCCAGGTCAGGTCGAGATCCGCACAGGCGGCGGCCTTCGGGGCCGCGTCCTGGTCCCGGTTCTCGGCGACGTGCCGCACCCCGAGTTCGTGCAGGAGTCTGACGTCGCTCGCGGGGTAGGTCTTGGTGACCACGATCAGGGTCACGTCCTCCCGCGCCCGCCCGGCGGCAGCGCACGCGGCGGCGATGCGCTCCTCCACCTGGGCGAGGTTCGCGGCGAGTTCCGACTTGCGGTCCGTCATATCTCTTCTCAGATCAACCAGACATATCCCGCGAGTCGCCCTGTCGTGCGATCGCGGCGGTACGAGTAGTGGTCGCGGGACTCCAGGGTGCAGACCCCGGCGTCCTCGACGTCCCGGACGCCGAGACGCTCCAACTGGGCGCGCACTCCGGCGGCCACGTCGACGGCCGGGGTTCCCCAGCTCGTCTCGGCGTGGGCGGCCGGCTCGACCGCGGCCACCTCGGCGCGCATCGCCTCGGGCACCTCGTAGCAGCGTCCGCAGACCGAGGGTCCGGTGCGGGCGGTGATGCGGGAGGCGTCGGCGCCGAGCTCGGTCATCGCCTGCACGGCGGCGGGCACGACGCCGGCCGTCATTCCGGGCCGCCCGGCGTGGGCGGCGGCCGCGACCCCGGCGACGGGATCGGCGAGCAGGACCGGGACGCAGTCCGCGGTGAGGACGGCGAGGGCGAGTCCGCGGGTGGCGGTCACGATCGCGTCGACCGAGGGGACCGCGTCGGACCCGCCGCTCCAGGGGCCCTCGACCACGGCGACGTCGGCGCCGTGCACCTGGTTCATCCAGACGACCCGCGCCGGGTCGAGCCCGAGCTCCTCCGCCGCCAGCTTCCGGTTGGCCCGTACGGCCGTCGGCTCGTCGCCCACCGCGCCGCCGAGGTTGAGCTCCTCGTACGGAACGGCGCTCACTCCGCCCCACCGGTCGGTGAAGGCGAAGTGCGCGCCGTTCCTCTCGTCACGCTGCCCTATCAAGGCGTCACTTCAGGAAGTCCGGGACATCCAGCTCTTCGGCCTGGGTGTCCGGGTACGGGCGGGCCGGCGGGACCACCGGCGGCGCGACGGGCGGCAGCGAGGTCTCGCCGACGGCCGGCGCGGGCTCGGCGGGGGCGGCCGGCTCCTCGCGCGGCGCCACCGTGCCCAGTCCGCCGAGCGGGCGGGGGGTCTCGGTGGCGCGGGGCGCCGGGGCGGGCTCCTCGCGCTTGGCGGAGACCGAGCCGATGATGTTGTCGCGGCGGGCCGGCGGCTGGCCGCCGTCGAAGCCGGCGGCGATGACGGTGACCCGGACCTCGTCGCCGAGGGCGTCGTCGATGACGGCGCCGAAGATGATGTTCGCCTCGGGGTGGGCGGCCTCGCTCACCAGCTGGGCGGCCTCGTTGATCTCGAAGAGACCGAGGTCGCTGCCGCCGGAGATGGACAGCAGCACGCCGCGGGCGCCGTCGATGGACGCCTCCAGGAGCGGCGAGGAGATCGCCATCTCGGCGGCGGCCACGGCGCGGTCGTCGCCGCGGGCGGAGCCGATGCCCATGAGCGCGGAACCGGCCTCGGACATGACCGACTTGACGTCGGCGAAGTCGAGGTTGATGAGACCCGGGGTGGTGATGAGGTCCGTGATGCCCTGGACACCGCTGAGCAGCACCTGGTCGGCCGACTTGAAGGCGTCGAGCACGGAGACCTGGCGGTCCGAGATCGAGAGCAGCCGGTCGTTCGGGATGACGATGAGGGTGTCGACCTCTTCGCGGAGCTCGGCGATGCCGTCCTCCGCCTGGTTGGCGCGGCGGCGGCCCTCGAAGGTGAACGGGCGGGTGACCACGCCGATGGTGAGGGCGCCGAGCGAGCGCGCGATGTTGGCGACGACGGGCGCGCCGCCGGTGCCGGTGCCGCCGCCTTCGCCGGCGGTGACGAAGACCATGTCGGCCCCCTTGAGGACCTCCTCGATCTCCTCGCGGTGGTCCTCTGCCGCCTTGCGGCCGACGGCCGGGTTGGCCCCGGCCCCGAGGCCGCGGGTGAGTTCACGGCCGACGTCGAGCTTGACGTCGGCGTCGCTCATCAACAGCGCCTGCGCGTCGGTGTTGATGGCGATGAACTCGACGCCCTTGAGACCGACCTCGATCATTCGGTTGATGGCATTGACACCACCGCCGCCGACACCGATGACCTTGATGACTGCGAGGTAGTTCTGCGGTGCTGCCACGTCGAAGGCCTCTCGCCTCGAGTTACGTGTCGCCGCTCCGCGGTGGTTAGGCGCGTTGCTGACGACGGATGCCGATTGGGACGGTCCATGACGCCGACCCAAACCCTAACGTTGAAGTTTAGGGTTACCAGTGTCTCTGTTCGCTGGACTCTTCCGAACAGGACACTAAGTCGACAAGTGGCGCACGTTCAACGAACACGCCGAACCTCCCGTTTTTCTTTTCACCCTATGTGATCACCCGTAGCGCTGGCCAACCAGGGTGCTGGCCAGCGCAGATGAGCGTCAACTTCCCGACGACGCGGGTGCGGTGGGGGCACTTACATCGAAGTGCCCCGCTTTGGGAGTCGCTTTCATCAGCGCGGTGAGAACGCGGGCCTTCACGGGACCGTCCTCGCCGCTGCCCCAGAAGACGCTGCGGCCCTTGCCGAGTTCCAGAGTGATGGAGTCGAACGACGTGATCCGGACGACACGGACGTCCTGGGCGATTTTCTCCGGGAGTTCGCCCGTCACGCCTACCGCGGCCTTCAGCAGCCGCTCGGTGCCGAAGCGGCGCAGGCTCGGGGAGGCGGCGGCGTCGAGGACCAGCCGGGGGACGCCGCGGGGCGGGGTGGAGACGGTGGCGAACCGTACGCCTCCCGCGTCCACTTCATCGTATTTCCGGCCGTTCTGGAGCAGCAGGACCGGCCGGCGTTCCGTCACTTTCAGACCGATTCCGTGCGGCCAGGACCGGACGACGTCCACGCTGTCGATACGGGGAAGTTCCTCGCGCAGCCGGGCCTCGATGGCCTCGGTGTCGACCGAGACCAGCGGCGCGCCGAGGGGTACGGCGGCGATCCGCTCGACCTCGTCCCGGGTGAGCACCTTCGTGCCGGAGGTGCTCACCTTCTCGACCCGGAACCAGCCGGAGCCGTAGAGCGCCCAGATGACGCCGGCCGCCAGGAGGACGGCCCCGAGGGCGATCAGAAGCAGCCGCGGGCCGGGCACCCGGAACTTCCGGGCGCCCGGCCGGGACGGCTGCCGCGGCGCCGCCTTGGACCTGCTCGTTCCACTCTTCTCGGCGGTCGTCGGTCCGGCTGCCACGGTGGCGTCTCCTGCCTGTTGCCTCTGCTCGGCGCGGCGCGCGCTACGCCTGTCGGCGGGCGGCGATCGCCTCGTACACCATGCCGACGAGCAGGTCGTCGGCGTCCCGGCGGCCGAACTCGGCGGCGGAGCGGGACATCTCGTACAGGCGGTGCGGATCGGCCAGTACGGGCAGGACGTTGGCCTGCACCCACTGCGGCGACAGTTCCGCGTCGTCGACGAGGAGTCCACCGCCGGCCTTGACCACCGGCTGGGCGTTGAGCCGCTGTTCGCCGTTGCCGATCGGCAGCGGGACGTAGGCGGCCGGCAGTCCGACGGCGGAGAGCTCGGCGACGGTCATCGCGCCCGCGCGGCAGAGCATCATGTCGGCGGCGGCGTACGCGAGGTCCATCCGGTCCACGTACGGTACCGGCACGTACGGCGGCATTCCGGGCATGTTGTCGACACGCGGCAGTTCGTTCTTCGGGCCGACCGCGTGCAGGATCTGGATGCCGGAGCGCTGGAGCACCGGCGCGATCTGCTGGATGACCTCGTTGAGCCGGCGTGCGCCCTGCGAGCCGCCGGAGACCAGCAGGGTCGGCAGGTTCGGGTCGAGGCCGAACGCGGCGCGCGCCTCGGGGCGCACGCGGGCGCGGTCGAGGGTCGCGATGGAGTGGCGCAGCGGGATGCCGATGTAACGGGCGTTCCGGAGCTTGGAGTCCGGGGTGGCGACGGCGACCCCGGCCGCGTAGCGCGAGCCGATCTTGTTGGCCAGGCCGGGCCGGGCGTTGGCCTCGTGGACCACGATCGGCACGCCGAGCCGCTTGGCGGCCAGATAGCCGGGCAGCGCCACGTAGCCGCCGAAGCCGACCACGCAGTCCGCCTTGGTGCGCTCCAGGACCTGCTCGGCGGCCTTGATCGTGCCGCGCAGCCGTCCGGGGACGGTGATCAGCTCGGGGGTGGGCTTACGGGGCAGCGGCACGGCCGGGATGAGCGCCAGCTCGTAACCGCGCTCGGGGACCAGCCGGGTCTCCAGGCCCTTCTCCGTGCCCAGCGCCGTGATCCCCACGGAGGGATCCTGCCTGCGCAGGGCGTCCGCGAGGGCGAGCGCGGGCTCGATGTGACCGGCGGTACCTCCGCCGGCGAGTACGACATGCACCGAAATTCACCGCTCTCCGGACGGACGCTTCTTGACGCGCCGTCGCATCGACTTCCATCTCCCCCCGACCCGCTTGCCCCATCCGGGGCGCCGCATGGCCAGGGCCGCTTTCGCGGCGGGTTCCTGTCGCGCGAAGGCGATCAGGAGCCCGACGGCGAACATGGTCGGCAGCAGGGCCGACCCTCCGTAGGAGAACAGCGGGAGCGGGACTCCGGCGATCGGCAGCAGACCGAGCACCGCACCGATGTTGATCACGGCCTGGGCCGTGATCCAGGTGGTCACGCCTCCCGCGGCATACCTGACGAAGGGGTCCTCCGTACGTCCGGCCACGCGGATACCCGCATAGCCTAGAGCCGCGAACAGGGCCAGCACCGACAGCGTCCCCGCCAGGCCCAGTTCCTCCCCGGTGACGGCGAAGATGAAGTCGGTGTGCGCTTCAGGGAGTTGGCCCCATTTTTCCACACTTGCCCCGAGTCCGGAACCGAACCATCCGCCCGAGGCCAGGGCGTAGATTCCGTGCGCTGCCTGCCAGCACGGGTCCCCCGCGCCGCCCGGGTCGCTGGCGCCGAGGCAGCCGAAGCGCTCCAGGCGGTGCGGGCTGGTCTTGATGAGCAGCACGCCGATCACGCCGGCGACGGCGAGCACCCCGACGAACAGCCGGGTGGGCGCGCCCGCGGTCCACAGCAGGCCGAACAGGATCGCCGTGAGAATGATCGCCGTGCCCATGTCACCGCCCAGCATGATCAGGCCGAGCAGCAGGAACGCGCCGGGCACCAGCGGCACCAGCATGTGCTTCCACTGGGTGAGCAGCTTCATGTCCTGTTTGCGGGCCAGCAGGTCGGCGCCCCACAGGATCAGCGCGAGCTTGCCGAACTCGCTGGGCTGGAGCATGAACGGTCCGCCCAGCGAGATCCAGTTCTGGTTGCCGCCGACCGCGACCCCTATCCCGGGGATCTGGACGAGCACCATCAGGAAGATCGCGCCGACCAGGATCGGATAGGCGAGCGCCCGGTGCAGCTTCACCGGCATCCGGGAGGCCAGGAACAGCAGCCCGGCGCCGAGCAGCGCCGCGAAGAACTGCTTGCGGAAGAAGTACGAGGGCACCAGGTCGTAGCGGAGCGCCGTGATCATCGAGGCGGAGTAGACCATCACCAGGCCGAGCGCGGTGATGAGCAGTCCGGCGCCGACGATCACGTAGTACGCGGTGAGCGGCCGGTCCCAGGCCCGGCGGGCCCGCTCGTAGAGCCCCCGCACCCCGCCCGCGCGGCGCTTCCCGGGGGCCGCGGGGGCGCGGCCGGCGCCGCGTACGGCGGCCGGCCGGCGTGTCCCGGCGGTTCTGCTCGGCATGGTCGCTGTCCCCTCCAGTCGTGTCCGGCGCGGCCGGACCTCCTTGCTGGTCAGGTCAGGCGTCGCCGGTGGCGGCGAGGGCGCGGACGGCGTCCGCGAAGGCCTCGCCCCGCTTGTTGTAGTTGGCGAACATGTCCATCGACGCGCAGGCGGGGGCCAGCAGGACCGTGTCCCCCGGCCGGGCGAGCGCGGCCGCCTCGCGGACCGCCGCGGACATCGCCCCAGTGTCGGTCCGGTCGAGGTCCACCACCGGGACCTCCGGGGCGTGTCGCGCCAGGGCTTCGCCGATCAGCGCCCGGTCCTGGCCGATCAGCACGACGCCGCGCAGCCGCTTCGCGGACTTCTGCACGAGCTCGTCGAAGGTCGCTCCCTTGGCGAGGCCGCCGGCGATCCAGACGATCGGGTCGTAGGCCGCCAACGAGGCTTCCGCCGCGTGGGTGTTGGTGGCCTTGGAGTCGTCGACGTAGGTGACGCCCTGGATCTCCTCGACCAGTTCGATGCGGTGCGGGTCGGGCCGGAAGGCCCGCAGTCCGTCCCGTACGGCCTTCGGCTCGACGCCGAAGGCGCGGGCGAGGGCGGCCGCGGCGAGCGCGTTGGCGATGTTGTGCGGGGCCGGCGGCTGGACGTCGGAGACCTGGGCCAGCTCCTGGGCGTTCTTCTGCCGGTTCGGGACGAAGGCCCGGTCGACGAGGATGTCGTCGACCACGCCGAGCTGGGAGGGGCCGGGCGTGCCGAGGGTGAAGCCGATGGCCCGGCAGCCCTCCTCGACGTCGGCCTCGCGGACCAGGTCCTCGGTCACCCGGTCGGCCACGTTGTACACGCAGGCGACCCGGTTGCCCTCGTAGATCCGGCCCTTGTCGGCCGCGTAGGCCTCCATGGAGCCGTGCCAGTCGAGGTGGTCGGGCGCCAGGTTGAGCACGGCGGCGGAGTGGGCGCGCAGGCTCGGCGCCCAGTGCAGCTGGTAGCTGGAGAGCTCGACGGCGAGCACGTCGTACTTCTCCTCGCCGAGCACGGCGTCGAGGAGCGAGACGCCGATGTTGCCGACGGCCGCCGTCCGCAGGCCCGCCGCCTCCAGGATGGAGGCGAGCATCCGCACGGTCGTGGTCTTGCCGTTGGTGCCGGTGACCGCGAGCCACGGGGCCGCGTCCGGGCCGCGGAGCCGCCAGGCCAGCTCGACGTCGCCCCAGATCTCCACGCCGGCCGCCTCGGCGGCCTGGAAGAGCGGCTTGTCGGGCTTCCAGCCCGGCGCGGTGACGACCAGCTCGGTGCCGGGCGGCAGGGTCGCCCCGTCACCGAGGCGGACGGTGATCCCCTCCGCCTCCAGCTCGGCCGCCTGCGCCCGGGAGCGCTCGTCGTCGCCGTCGTTGACGACCGTGACGACCGCGCCGAGCCCGTGCAGGACGCGGGCGGCGGGGATGCCGCTCACGCCGAGCCCGGCGACGGTGACGTGCTTGCCCTGCCAGTCCAGCTGTGCGCTCACTTTTCGGATGCCCATCCGGCGTAGAAGATGCCCAGGCCCACGATCACGTAGATGCCCTGGATGATCCAGAAGCGGACGACGACCAGGACCTCCGACCACCCCTTGAGTTCGAAGTGGTGCTGGAGGGGCGCCATCCGGAAGACGCGCTTGCCCGTCATCTTGAAGGAGCCGACCTGGATGACCACGGACATCGTGATCATCACGAAGAGGCCGCCGAGGAGGGCGAGCAGCAGCTCCGTACGGGAGCAGATGGCGAGACCGGCCAGCGCGCCGCCGAGGGCCAGCGAGCCGGTGTCACCCATGAAGATCTTGGCGGGAGAGGTGTTCCACCACAGGAAGCCGAAGCAGGCGCCCATCAGCGCGGAGGCGACGACCGCGAGGTCGAGGGGGTCGCGCACCTCGAAGCAGGCGTTCGGGTTGGTGAGGTCCATCGCGTTGGCGCAGGACTCCTGGAACTGCCAGAGCCCGATGAACGTGTACGCGCCGAAGACCATCACCGAGGCGCCGGTGGCCAGGCCGTCCAGACCGTCCGTCAGGTTCACGCCGTTGGACATGGCCAGGATCATGAAGAGCGCCCAGACCACGAACAGCACCGGGCCGATGGACCAGCCGAAGTCGGTGATGAAGGAGAGCTTCGTGGAGGCCGGCGTCTGGCCCCGCAGGTCGGCGAACTGCAGCGAGAGCACGGCGAAGGCGATGCCGACGATCAGCTGGCCGGCCATCTTCGCCTTGGCCCGCAGACCGAGCGAACGCTGCTTGACGATCTTGATGTAGTCGTCGAGGAAGCCGACCAGACCCATGCCGGCCATCAGGAACAGCACCAGGACGCCCGAGTACGTCGGGTCCTCGCCGGTGATGACCTTGGCCAGGGCGTACGCGATGAGGGTGGCCAGGATGAAGGAGATGCCGCCCATGGTGGGCGTGCCCTTCTTCCCGAGGTGGCCGCGCGGGCCGTCGTCGCGGATGAACTGGCCGTATCCCTTGCGGGCGAGCAGCTTGATGAGCAGCGGGGTGCCGATCAGGGTCAGGAAGAGCCCGATGGCCCCCGCGAAGAGGATCTGCCTCATCGGCCGGCCGCCTCACCCTCGGCGGTGTTCTCGAGCAGTGCCAGGGCGACCCGCTCCAGACCCACCGACCTGGAAGCCTTCACCAGGACGATGTCCCCCGGGCGCAGCTCACTGCGCAACAGGTCGACCGCCGCCTGCGCGTCGGACACGTGCACCGACTCCTCACCCCACGAACCCTCGTTATAGGCGCCCAGTTGCAGCCAGGACGCTTCCCTGTCCCCGACCGCGACGAGCTTGCTGACGTTGAGCCGGACGGCGAGCCGTCCGACCGCGTCGTGCTCGGCGAGCGACTCGTCTCCGAGCTCGGCCATCTTGCCGAGCACCGCCCACGTACGGGAACCCCGGTCCTGTGCGGACCGGCCCATGGCCGCGAGCGCGCGCAGCGCGGCTCGCATGGACTCGGGGTTCGCGTTGTAGGCGTCGTTGACGATCGTCACGCCGTCCGGACGCTCGGTGACCTCCATGCGCCAGCGCGACAGGGTGCCTGCCTCGGAGAGCGCGGTGGCGATCTCCTCGACGGGCATGCCCAGCTCATGGGCGACGGCGGCCGCGGCGAGCGCGTTCGACACGTGGTGCTCACCGTACAGGCGCAAGGTCACGTCGCTGCACCCGGTGGGTGTGTGAAGCCTGAAAGAGGGCTGTCCGGTTTCTGTGAGCCGGACGTTCTCGGCACGTACGGCCGCTTCGTCCGCCTCTCCGAACAGGGTGACCCGCGCCTTGGTGCGGCTCGCCATGGCCCGGACGAGCGGGTCGTCCGCGTTGAGGACCGCGACGCCGCCGTCCTCGGCGGCCGGCAGGGACTCGACGAGCTCGCCCTTGGCGATGGCGATCTGCTCGCGACCGCCGAACTCGCCGATGTGGGCGGTGCCGACGTTGAGCACCAGTCCGATGCGGGGCGGGGTGAGGCCGGTGAGGTAGCGGATGTGGCCGATTCCGCGCGCACCCATCTCCAGGACGAGGTGGCGGGTTTCGTCGGTGGCCGTGAGCGCGGTGAGCGGCAGGCCGATCTCGTTGTTGAGCGATCCCGGCGTCCACACGGTGGGCGCGTGCCGCTGCAGGACCTGGGCGATCAGGTCCTTGGTGGAGGTCTTGCCGGCCGAGCCGGTGAGGGCGACGACATCGGTGCCGAGGCGTTCGACGACCGCGCGGGCGAGGGCCCCGAGCGCCGTCTGGACGTCGTCGACGACGATCGCGGGCACGCCGACGGGGCGGGTGGCCAGCACGGCCGCCGCACCCGCCTCGACGGCTCGCGTCGCGTAGTCGTGGCCGTCGACGCGTTCGCCGGCGAAGGCGGCGAACAGGCTGCCGGGCTTCACCTCACGGGAGTCGATGACGACCGGGCCGGTGATCCGGATGGCCGGATCCGGTATGTCGTGCGGCCGCCCGCCGACGATTTCGGCGATCTCGGCGAGGGAGAGGGCGATCACTGCTTCATCCCTGACTGTTCTGGTGACGGTGTGCGTCCTGCTGGCTCAGCCGGCTGAGGATGGCCTCGCGCAGGACCTGACGGTCGTCGAAGGGCCGGACCACGCCGGCGGTCTCCTGCCCCTGCTCGTGGCCCTTGCCGGCGACCAGGACGGTGTCGCCCGGCTCGGCGCGGGCCACGGCGGCGGCGATGGCGGCGGCCCGGTCGGCGTCGACCAGGACCTCGGCGCGCTGGTACGCCGGCACCTCGGAGGCGCCGGCCAGCATCGCGGTGAGGATCGCGAGCGGGTCCTCGGAGCGCGGGTTGTCGGAGGTGAGGACGGCGGTGTCGGCGAGCCGGGCCGCGGCGGCGCCCATCGGGCCGCGCTTGGTGGTGTCGCGGTCGCCGCCGCAGCCGATGACCACGTGCAGCTTCCCGCGGGTCACCTCGCGCAGCGAGCGCAGGACCGATTCGACGGCGTCCGTCTTGTGCGCGTAGTCGACGACCGCGAGGAACGGCTGGCCGGCGTCGACCTTCTCCAGGCGGCCCGGGACGCCGGGGACGGCGGCGACGCCGTCGGCGGCGGTCTTCGGGTCGATGCCCGCGGTGGCGAGGGTGACGATCGCGGCGAGCGTGTTGGCCACGTTGAACGGGCCGGGCAGCGGCGCGGTGGCGGAGATCCGGGTGCCGTCCGGACCGACGACCGTGAAGGTGGAGTCGGCGGCTCCGGTGACGACGTCCTCGGCGCGCCAGTCGGCGTTCGGGTCGCCCGCGGCGGAGAAGGTGACGACCGGGACGGTCGCCTCCGCGGCCAGCCGGCGGCCGTAGTCGTCGTCGAGGTTCACCACGCCGCGCCTGCTGCGCTCGGGCGTGAACAGCCGCGCCTTGGCCTGGAAGTAGTCCTCCATGTCGGAGTGGAACTCCATGTGCTCCGGGCTCAGGTTGTTGAAGACGGCGACGTCGAAGACGCAGCCGTCGACCCGGCCGAGCACCAGGGCGTGGCTGGAGACCTCCATGGCGACCGCCTCGACGCCGCGCTCGCGCATGACCGCGAACAGGGCCTGGAGGTCGGTGGCTTCGGGGGTGGTCCGCTCGGACTTGATGCGCTCGTCGCCGATGCGCATCTCGACGGTGCCGACCAGGCCGGTGGCCTTGCCCGCGCCGCGCAGGCCGCCCTCGACGAGGTAGGCCGTGGTGGTCTTGCCGGAGGTGCCGGTGATGCCGATCTGGAGCAGGTCCGCGCCCGGGCGCCCGTAGATCTCGGCGGCGAGCTCGCCCATCCGGCCGCGCGGGTCGTCGACGACGAGGACCGGCAGGCCGGTCGCGGCGGCGCGCTCGGCGCCCGACGGGTCGGTCAGGACGGCGGCGGCACCGAGACCCGCGGCCTGGGCGACGAAGTCGGCTCCGTGGGCACGGGCGCCCGGCAGGGCCGCGTACACGTCGCCGGGGCGCACCGCCCGCGAGTCGTGGGTGATGCCCGAGACCTCGACGCCGTGACCGGAGCCGGGGATCTCGGTGCCCAGCCGGCCGGCGAGCTCGCCCAGGGGTGTCGGGCGGAGCCGCTCCGGGCGGGGCGGGGTGGTTCGGGACTGATCAGCGTGTGGCACGGCGGTGAGCGTACCGGGCGCACCGTGCGCAGGGCTAAATCGGGCCGCGGCGTCGCCGGAGTTCGATTTCCGGTTCCCGGAAGGTGGGGTGATCGTTGTCACTGGTGCTCCCGAAGTGTCACGGGGTGTTCACGTTCGTCCGCCTAGGGGGCGAAGAACACGGGCAGGCGGGCGGGTTCGCTGCCGGTCGGCGGCACGTGGAGGGTCTTGAGGGCGAACTCCATGACCTTTTTGTAGATGGGTCCGCAGATCTGGCCGCCGAAGTAGCTGCCCTTGGTGGGGTTCTGGATGGCGCAGTAGACGGTGATGCGGGGCTGGTCGGCGGGGGCGAAGCCGGCGAAGGACGCGGTGTAGCCCTTGTAGCGGCCGAGTTCGGGGTCGACGCGGTTGGCGGTGCCGGTCTTTCCCGCGACGCGGTAGCCGGGAATGGCCGCCCTGGTGCCGGTGCCCTCCTCGTCGTCGACCACGGACTCCAGCATCTGCGCGAGGGTCTTGGCGGTCTTCTCGCTGATCACCCGGGACTCCTCGGGCGCCGGCGCCGGGGTGAAGCGGCCGTCGGGGCCCTTGGTGCCGCGCACCAGGGTCGGCTCGATCCGGACGCCGCCGTTGGCGATGGTCGAGTAGACCGAGGCGGCCTGCATGGCGCTGACGGAGAGGCCCTGGCCGAACGGGATCGTGTACTGCTGCGAGGTCGACCAGTCCTGGGGCTTGGCGAGGATGCCGGGCGTCTCGCCCGGGTAGCCGAGGCCGGTGGGGCTGCCGACGCCGAACCTGCGCAGGTAGTCGTACAGCACCCTGTTGGCCTCGGGCTGGGTCTTGCCGAGCTGGCCGGTGGCGAGGATGGTGCCGATGTTGCTGGACTTGGCGAGGACGCCGTTGAGGGTCAGGTACCAGGTCTTGTGGTCGACGTCGTCGGCGAACAGCCGGTCGCCGCGGTGCAGCCGGTTGGGGACGGTCACCCGGGTGTCGGGGGTGGCCGCGCCCTCCTCGAGGACGGCGGCCATCGACATGACCTTGGCGGTCGAGCCGGGCTCGTAGGCGTCCTGGAGGGCGGCGTTGCCCATGGCGGTGGCGTTGGCCTGGGACAGGTCGTTGGGGTCGAAGCCGGGGGCGTTGGCCATGGCCAGGACCTCGCCGGTCCGGGTGTCCTGCACGACGACGTAGCCGCGGTCCGCCCTGGACCTGCGCACCTGCTCGGTGATGGCCTGCTGGGCGGCCCACTGGATGTCCCGGTCGATGGTCAGCTCGATGTCGGAGCCGGGGACGGCCGGGGTGCCCTGGGAGCCCGCGGTGGGCACCCGGCGCCCGCCGGACTGGGCGAAGCGGATCTTGCCGTCCTTGCCGGCCAGTTCCTTGTCGAGCATGGACTCCACGCCGCCCGCGCCGCGGCCCTCGGCGTTGACGTAGCCCAGTATCCCGGCGGCGAGTTCGCCGTTCGGGTACACGCGCTTGGTGCTGGGCTCGCCGAGGACGCCGCCGAGCAGGTTGATCCCGTTGCCGCCGTTGGCGGGCTTGGCCTTCTGCTCGTAGACCTTCTTCAGGTCCTTGATCTGGTTCCAGACCTGGGGCGTCTGCTTGCGGGCGAGGACGGTGTAGCGGGACTTGGGGGTGCGCAGCTTCCTGGCGAGCTCGGCGGGCTCCTTGCCGAGGAGCGGGGCGAGCAACGCGGCCGCCTGCTCGGGGGCGTCCTCGAGCCTGGACTCCTCGGGCGTGAAGAGCTTGGGGTCGGCGGTGACGTCGTACGCGTCGACGCTGGCGGCCAGCGCGACCCCGTTGCGGTCGGTGATCTCACCGCGGTCGGCGGAGAGCGTGTACTCCTGGTAGCGGTGCTTCTCGGCCTTCGCGGCGTACGCGGCGGCGTCCACGGCCTGCACCTGGAGCAGCCGGACCACGAAGACCAGCATGACGAGGGTCAGGCCGAGGGAGACCAGACGCAGCCGGGGCTTGGGCCTGCCGAGCCGGATCGTGCGCGCCCTGGCCGCGGGCCGGGCCGCCGGGCGCCGGGGCTGCGCGGGTCTCGGGGCGGGCCTCGCCGCGGGCCTGCCGGATGCGGCGGGCCGCGGGCGTGCGGGCCGCGCGGGGCCGGGGACGCGGCGGCGCGGGGGCTCCTTGGAGGGCACGGGTCACCTGCCGGAGGTCGTGGGGGCGGTCGCGGTGGTCTGCGTCGGTGTCGCGGAGGCGGCGGTGCCGGGGGTGCCCGGAGTGCCGGGCCCGTCGGACGCGTTCGAGGCCGCGGGCGGCGAGGCGGGTGGCCGGGACTGCTCGGCGGGCCCGGCTGCCGGTGCGCCCGCCGCCGGGGCGGTCGCCCCGGCCGACGGGGTGGGCCGGGGCGAGGGCTTCGGGGAGACCGCGACGGAGGGCTCGCCGCGGACCCGGCCGTCGGGGTCGAGGAAGGCGGGCGTGCCGCCGGGCACCATGCCGAGCTCGCGGGCGCGCCGCTCCAGCGCGTCGGGGGCGGCGCTGTCGTCCACGTCCCGCTGGAGGGCCTGTTCCTCGTCGGTCAGTTCGGTGGTCTCCTTCTTCAGCTCGCTGAGCTTGAAGGAGCCCTGGTTGAGGGCGGAGTTGAGCAGCAGCAGGCTGATCAGGCCGCCACCGAGGAGGAGCACGACGAGCAGGACGAAGGGAGTACGGGCCGCGGTGCTCGGTCCGGACGGCATGAGCCGGCCGAGCCGTGCGGCCCGCCCTTTGAGGGGCCCCTGTTTCGTCATCGCCCGTCCTCGTCCGCTTCCGTCCGCGCGAGGCGCGCCGGTGCGGCCGTCGCCGTCGTCTGCGGCACGGTGGCCTCGCGCCCGTCGCTCACGCGGTCTCGTCCTCCCGGATCCTCTGCGCCCCCCTGAGACGCGCGGGCGCCGCCCGGCGGTTCTCGGCGACCTCCTCCTCCGTGGGGAGCTCGGCGCCGCGGGTGAGGAGCTTCAGGCGCGGCTGGTAGCGCTCGGGGACGACGGGGAGGCCGGGCGGGGCGGTGTTGGCGGCGCCCGCCGCGAACACCTGCTTGACCAGCCGGTCCTCCAGCGAGTGGTACGACAGGACGGCGATCCGGCCGCCGACGGCGAGGGCCTTCACGGCCGCGGGAATGGCCCGCTCCAGGACCGAGAGCTCTCCGTTGACCTCGATGCGCAGGGCCTGGAAGGTGCGCTTCGCCGGGTTGCCGCCGGTGCGCTTGGCGGCCTGCGGCAGGGCGTCGCGGATCAGCTCGACCAGCCGGGCGCTGTTGCTGAAGGGCTCCTTCTCGCGCTCGCGCACGATGGCGGAGACGATCCGCTTGGCCTGCTTCTCCTCGCCGTAGGCGCGCAGGATGCGGACCAGCTCGCCGGCCGGGTAGGTGTTGAGGACCTCGGCGGCGCTCATGCCGGTCGTCTGGTCCATGCGCATGTCGAGCGGGGCGTCCTGGGCGTAGGCGAAGCCGCGGTCGGCCTCGTCCAGCTGCATCGAGGAGACGCCCAGGTCGAAGAGGACGCCGTCGACGCGCGCGATGCCGAGCCGGTCCAGGACCTCGGGCAGCTCGTCGTAGACCGCGTGTACGAGGGTGGCGCGCTCGCCGTAGGGCGCGAGCCGCTCGCCGGAGAGGCGCAGGGCCTCCTTGTCACGGTCGAGGGCGACCAGCCGCGCCTCGGGGAAGCGCCGCAGCAGCGCCTCGCTGTGTCCGCCGAGGCCCAGGGTGCAGTCGACGACGACGGCACCGGGGTGTTCCAGGGCGGGCGCCAGCATGTCCAGGCACCGCTGGAGCATCACCGGGACGTGTCGGTCGTTGCTCAATGCGCCCTCTCAGATCCGGCGGAGACAGGTACCGCCGGCGAGCGGAAGGGGCCGAGCCGTGGGTACCGCCGCTTGAATGGGGGACAACCGGCGGAAATCGCTCGATGTCTCCGTGAACTTCGCGTCACTCTAGTCCACGGGACCCGCCGGTCAACCAACCGGCTGGCGCGTCGCGCGCCCCGCGCACTCACCCGAACGGCCCCGTCCGGCGCCGACTGTGGGTTAGCTCACAACAAGGTTCATTGGGACTCTTTGTCCCTTCTCACAGCCTGCTTCCGGACACCGTGACCACTAACGTCGGTGACATGTCGACACTGCCGCACACCTCCGCCGACTCGATAGACACCGAGAGCAGCACGGTCACCGACCGTCTCGTCGAGGCGAACGCGCAATACGCCGCCGGCTTCACCGACCCGGGAATGGACGCGCGGCCCGTGCTGCGCGTCGCCGTGGTCGCCTGCATGGACGCCCGTCTCGACCTGCACGCCGCCCTCGGCCTCCAGCTGGGCGACTGCCACACCATCCGCAACGCCGGCGGAGTCGTCACCGACGACGTGATCCGCTCGCTCACGATCAGCCAGCGCGCCCTCGGCACCCGCAGCGTGATGCTGGTGCACCACACCGGCTGCGGCCTGGAGTCGCTCACCGAGGACTTCCGGCACGAGCTGGAGGACGAGGTCGGTCAGCGTCCGGCCTGGGCCGTCGAGGCCTTCCGCGACGTCGACCAGGACGTCCGCCAGTCGATGCAGCGGGTGCGCACCTCCCCGTTCCTGCTGCACACCGACGACGTGCGGGGCTTCGTCTTCGACGTGAAGACGGGTCTGCTGCGCGAGATCGAGCCGTCCACGACGGCCGAATAGCCACCCCGCCGGGTCGCCGCACCGAAGCGGAACGCCCGGCGCAAGCCCGCAAACCCCGGCAATTCGCCCGGAGTTATCCACAGGCGAGCCGCCGGCAAGTGACACGACCCGGTCACGGCCACAAGAATGCACGGGTGACACCCCCCGGCCATCGCGCCGGGGGCAGGTGTCGGTGCTGCTGAAAGGGCCGAGGAGGGCCGGGTGACGACCTATGACGACCGAGCGAGCCTCACAGATCTGACCACGACCGCGGAGCGGGTGCGCAGGTCGGTGGAGAGTGTGATCGAGGGCAAGCCCGAGGTCGTACGGATTGCGCTGACGGTGCTGCTCGCCGAGGGACATCTCCTCATCGAGGACGTCCCCGGCGTCGGCAAGACCATGCTGGCCAAGACGCTGGCGCGGTCGATCGACTGCTCGGTCCGCCGGATCCAGTTCACGCCCGACCTGCTGCCTTCGGACATCACCGGCGTGTCGATCTTCGACCAGCAGCGGCGCGAGTTCGAGTTCAAGCCGGGTGCGATCTTCGCGCAGATCGTGATCGGCGACGAGATCAACCGGGCCTCGCCCAAGACCCAGTCGGCGCTCCTGGAGTCCATGGAGGAGCGCCAGGTCACGGTCGACGGCCAGACGTACGAGCTGCCCAGCCCGTTCATGGTGGTCGCCACCCAGAACCCGGTGGAGATGGAGGGCACCTACCCGCTGCCCGAGGCCCAGCGCGACCGCTTCATGGCCCGCGTCTCCATCGGCTACCCGAACGCCGAGGCCGAGCTGAAGATGCTCGGCGTGCACGGCTCGGTCTCCCCGCTGGACGACCTCCAGCCGGTGGCCCACGCCCATGACGTCCTCAAGCTGGTCGAGGCCGTCCGCAAGGTGCACGTCGCCGACGCCGTCCAGCGGTACGCGGTGGAGCTGGTGGCCGCCACCCGCACCCACCCCGACCTGCGACTCGGTGCCTCGCCCCGCGCCACCCTGCACCTGCTGCGGGCCGCGAAGGCCTCCGCCGCGCTCAGCGGCCGGGAGTACGTGCTGCCCGACGACCTCCAGGCGCTCGCCGCCCCGGTGCTGGCCCACCGTCTGCTGCCCACCGCGCAGGCCCAGCTCAACCGCCGCACGGCCGAGCAGGTCGTGCACGACATCCTGCAGCGCACGCCCGTGCCGGCCGCCGCGCCTCCCGCGCAGCCGGCCGGTCCGTACTACGGCCAGCAGCCCGGCGCCCGGCGGCTGTGATGAGCACCGCCGCTCCGCAGGGGCCGGCCCCGGCGCGGTGGGAGGACGGCGACCGGGGCAGCCTGCGGGCCGCCCTGGCCGGGCTCACCACCCGCGGCCGCTCCTTCCTCGCCGCCGGGATCGCGGCCGCCGTCTGTGCCTATGTGCTCGGCCAAGTCGACCTGCTGCGCGTCGGGCTGGTGCTCGCCGTGCTGCCGCTGGTCTGCGTCGTGGTGCTGCACCGCACCCGCCACCGGGTCGCGGCCGGCCGCCGGCTCTCCCCTCAGCGGGTCGAGACCGGCACCGAGGCCCGGGTCCACCTCCGCATGGACAACGTGTCCCGGCTGCCCACGGGCCTGCTGATGCTCCAGGACCACGTGCCGTACATGCTGGGACCCCGGCCCCGCTTCGTCCTCGACCGCGTCGAGGCGGGCGGCCGCCGTGAGGTGTCCTACCGGGTCCGTTCCGACCTGCGCGGACGCTTCCCGCTCGGCCCGCTCCAGCTGCGGCTCACCGACCCCTTCGGGATGTGCGAGCTGACCCGCTCCTTCAGCGCGTACGACACGCTGACCGTCATCCCGCGCACCGAACCGCTCCCGCCCGTCCGGCCCGGCGGCGAGTCCGCCGGGTACGGGGAGGGACAGCAGCGGGCCCTCGCGCTCGCCGGGGACGACGACATCATCCCCCGCGCCTACCGGTACGGCGACGACCTGCGCCGGGTGCACTGGCGCTCCACCGCCCGCTACGGCGAGCTGATGGTGCGCCGCGAGGAGCAGCCGCAGCGCGCCCGCTGCACGGTGCTGCTCGACACCCGGGCGATCGCCTACGAGGGCGGCGGACCGGACTCGGCCTTCGAATGGGCCGTCTCCGGCGCCGCCTCCGTCCTCACGCACATGCTGGAGCGCGGCTACTCGGTCCGGCTGCTCACCGACACCGGCAGTTCCGTGCCCGGCGATGGCGCCGAGGGCTTCGCCGGGGCCGGCCGGTCCGGCCCGGAATCGGCCGACACCGTCGGCCTGATGATGGACACCCTCGCGGTCGTCGACCACTCCGAGGGAGCCGGCCTGTCCCGGGCGTACGACGCGCTGCGCGGCGGACACGAGGGCCTGCTCGTCGCCTTCCTGGGCGACCTCGACGAGGACCAGGCGGCGCTCGTGGCCCGGATGCGGCAGCGCGGCGGCGCGGCCGTCGCCTTCGTGCTGGACTCCGGGACCTGGCTGACCGGCGGCGCCGTCGCCGGCGCCGTCGAGGACCGGCTGCGGCGGCTGCGGGAGGCCGGCTGGCAGGCCTTCGCCGTGGCTCCGGGCGTCCGGCTCGGCGATCTGTGGCAGCAGGCCGGCGGGGCGGCCGCGCAGGCCCCCGCCGCCGACACCTACGGAGGTTGGTCATGAGCGGGCGCGCGCGGCTGACGCTCGCGGCCTACGGAGCGACGCTCACGGCGTCGATCGCCCTGCTGCCGCTGGTCAGGCCGGCCACCTGGATCTTCACGGCGGCGATCCTGCTGGGTCTGCAGAGCGCGGTGGGCACCGCGACCCGGCGGGTGCCGCTCGCCCGGCCGCTGACGATCGCCGCCCAGGCCGTCCTCACGCTGCTCGTGCTCACCGTGGTCTTCGTGCGCGAGCAGGCGGTCCTCGGCGTGCTGCCGGGACCCGAGGCCTTCGCCGCCTTCGGGACGCTCTTCGAGGCGGGCGTCACCGACGTCGGCACGTACGCGACACCGGCGCCGAACACCCCCGGCATCCGGCTGCTGCTCGTCACCGGCGTCGCGGTGATCGGCCTCCTGGTGGACGCCCTCGCGGTGACGTTCCGCAACGCGGCCCCCGCGGGACTGCCCCTGCTCGCGCTGTACTCGGTGGCCGCCGGGCTCGCCGGCGGCGGCGCGGGCGCGTGGGCCTTCCTGCTCGCCGCCACCGGCTACCTGGTGCTGCTCCTGGCCGAGGGCCGGGACCGGCTCTCCGCCTGGGGCCGGGTCTTCGGCGGCGCCCAGCGCTCCGCCCGGCCCGGGTCGGCCATCGGGGAAGGCGGGCCGACGTTCGCGCCGACGCGCACCGGGTGGCGGATCGGCGCGGTCGTCCTGGTCATCGCGCTGGTGCTGCCGCGCGCGCTCCCGGGGCTCGACGGCGGGATCTTCGGCGGCAACGGCGGCGGTGAGGGCTCCGGCGGCAAGGGCGGCACGATCTCCGCCGTGAACCCGCTGGTCTCGCTGCAGAACGACCTGCGCCAGCCGGAGGACCGCGAGGTCCTGCGCTACCGCACCAACCTCACCGACACCAGCGGGCACTATCTGCGGCTCGTCGCGCTCGACCAGTTCGACGGCACCGCCTGGAAGTCCTCGGTGCGCCCCATCCAGGACGTGCCCGAGGAGCTGCCCTGGCCGGACGGCCTCGCCCAGGACGTCCGCGTCACGGAGGTGACCACGAACTTCGTCGCCTCGCCGCAGTACGAGCAGAAGTGGCTGCCGATGCCGTACCCGGCGTCCAAGGTGTCCATCCCGGGCGGCTGGCGCTACGAGCCGGCCGGCCGGATGCTCGTCGGCGACAACGGGCAGACCACGCGCGGCGCCCGCTACTCGGTGACCAGCCTGGCCGTGCAGCCCACCGGCGAGCAGCTGGCGGCGGCCCCGGCCGCCCCGGACAAGCTGCGCCGGGAGTACACCCGGGTGCCCGCCACGCTGCCGCCGGAGGTGAGGTCGACGGCCCTGGAGGTCACCCGTGGGGCGCGCAACGACTACGAGCGGGCGGTGAAGCTGCAGAAGTGGTTCACCGAGGACGGCGGCTTCCGCTACAGCGTGAAGGTCGACTCCGGCACCGGTGTCGGAGCGATCACCCGCTTCCTGAAGGACAAGGAGGGCTTCTGCGTCCACTTCTCCTTCTCGATGGCGGCGATGGCGCGTTCCCTCGGCATCCCGGCCCGGGTCGCGGTCGGTTTCATGCCGGGCACGCCCCAGGCCGACGGCTCGGTGTCGGTCGGCATACGGGACGCCCACGCGTGGCCGGAGCTGTACTTCGAGGGCGCCGGCTGGACCCGGTTCGAGCCCACGCCCTCGCGCGGCTCGGCGCCGGACTGGACCCGGGAGCAGTCCGCGGGCGGGGCGGCGACGCCCTCCGCGCAGCCCTCGACGGGCGCGTCGGTGCAGCCCTCGGCGGTGCCGAGCGCCTCGGAGAGCTGCACGCCGCAGCAGAAGAAGCTCGGCGAGTGCGGTCAGGACCAGGCGGCGGGCGGCGGAGCGTCGGACGGCGACGGCGGCTTCCCGTGGCAGCCGGTCCTGCTGGGTCTGGGCGTGCTGCTGGTGCCGGCGCTCCTGCTGTTCCCGCTGCTGTGGCGCAGCCGGGTGCGGGCCGGACGCCTCGGCCCGGCGGGTGACCCGGTCACGCGCGTCCTCGCGGTCTGGCAGGAGGTCAACGACACGGCCTGGGACCACGGGGTGTTCCCCGACGAGTCGCGGACGCCCCGCCGGACGGCCGCGCGCCTGGCCCGCGAGGGCGAGCTGCCGCCGGACGCGGCGGACGCGGTGCACCGGCTGGCGCGCGCGGTGGAGGAGGCGCTGTACGCCCCGGTTCCGCGTCCGGCCACGGGTCTCACCGAGCTGGCCGTCGTGATCCGACGCGGTTTCGACGCCTCCGCCTCGCGGGGCACCCGCCTGCGGGCGCTGCTGGCACCCCGCTCGGCCGCCAGGCTGAGCTGGGCGGCCCGGGAGCGCTGGGCGGCGGTCCGGGAGGCGTGGCGGGCGAGGGCCCGCGCCACGGCCCGGACGCTGACCCGGAAGCCGTCCTGACCCGGACGCACGGACCCGACGCACGAAACCCTGTGGGCCCGCACCTTACGGTGCGGGCCCACAGGGTTGGTGTTCAGTGGTTCGTGCGCGGTGCTTCGTGCTCGGTTCGACGGTCTCGGACCGCCGGTCGGGCGGGCCCCCTCAGTGGTGGCCGCCCTGCTGTTCGTCGCGGCGGCGCTGCCACCGTTCTTCGATGCGGGTCATCATCGAGCGTCGCTGTCGGGACTGACGGCCGCCTCCGGCGGCTCCCCGCACATGCTCACCCGGCTTGGGCGCCTTGCGCCATCCGGTGACCGCCAGGACCGCGCAGCCCAGCATGACGAGGAATCCCACCACGCTGATCCAGATCTGCTGAGCGACCATTCCGGCCATGAGGAGCGCGATACCCACCAGGAAGCCGGCGACTGCCTGGTAGACCCGTCGCCGGGTGTACGTACGCAGTCCGCTTCCCTCGAGCGCTGTCGCGAACTTGGGATCTTCGGCGTACAGCGCTCGCTCCATCTGCTCGAGCATTCGCTGCTCGTGCTCCGAGAGCGGCACGGAGTCCTCCTCGTCGTCGGTCGCGGGGGCGACCGGTTTGCGGCCCTTTCAGGATAGGCAGGGAATCGCCCCCGTGAAACCCGCCCTCAATGCCAAATCGCCAATCCGGGCCGCCATGCGGATCGGATGCTGAGGCGTTGATTCCCCAGCCCCCTGCCCGTCATGCCGGATGGTGTCCCTCGATCATACGGGGACAAGTCCCCGTTCGGGCGGGCTGTGGCGTACTCCATCTGCGGCTGCGTCGCTGCTCAGCGCATACGGCGGCGCCCCGGGGCGCAGGCTCCGGGGCACCGCCGTGCGGGTGGCCGGCCGATGCCGGCGCGGCCCGCTCAGCCGTGCTTCTCGCCGAGGACGTGCAGCTGGGTCGCGATGGCGTGGAAGGACGGCAGCTCGGCGGCCGCGGCCTCCAGCCTGAGCAGGGCCTCGGCGGCGCCCGGCTCGGTGTCGACCAGGACGCCGGGGACCAGGTCGGCGAAGACCCGCACGCCGTGCACGGCGCCCACGTCGAGACCGGCGTCGGCGGCGAGCTCGGTGAGCTGCTCGGCGGTGAACCGCCGGGGCACCGGGTCGCCCTCGCCCCAGCGGCCGGCCGGGTCGCTCAGCGCGTGCCGGGCCTCGGTGAAGTGTCCGGCGAGCGCGCGGGCGAGGACGGCGCCGCCGAGCCCGGCGGCGAGCAGGCTGAGGCTGCCGCCGGCGCGCAGCGCGGCCGTGGCGTTGCGGACGCCCTCGGCGGGGTCGTCCACGTACTCCAGGACGCCGTGGCAGAGCACCGAGTCGTAGCCCTCGCGCTCGACCACGTCGAACAGGCCGCGGATGTCGCCCTGGACGCCCTGGACGCGGTCGGCGACGCCCGCCTCGGCGGCGCGCCGCTCCAGCGCGAAGAGCGCGTTGGGGCTGGGGTCGACGACGGTCACCCGGTGGCCGAGCCGGGCGACGGGCACCGCGAAGTTGCCGGAGCCGCCGCCCGTGTCGAGGACATCGAGGCTGTCCTTCCCGGTGGCCTTGACCCGGCGGTCCAGGGCGTCTTTGAGGACGTCCCAGACGACGGCGGTGCGCAGGGAGGCGCGCGACGGGCGCGAGGTCGCCTCTCGACCGGAGACAGGGGAAGGGTCCGACACGGCTGTTGACTCCTCGGTGACGGGTACGAACGTCCCCACCCTATGGCCTCGGCCCTGGTCTCCCGATCATCCGGCCGGTCCCGGTCATCCGGCGGCCTCCCCGGCGCCCGGCTGGCGCGGCAGCACCGGCTGGAGGACCAGGAGCCGCTCGACCAGGCGCAGGAAGACCGCGGCGGCGCGGATCAGGTCGTCGGCGTCGCGGCGGCTCGCGGCGCCGGTGATGCCGGCCTCGGCCCGGGCCCGGCGCTCGGCGCCTGAGGCGAAGAGGGCGCTCCACTCGGTGAGCTCGGGCGCTATCTCGGGCAGCACCTCCCAGGTGCTGCGGATGCGGGCCCGCTTGCGGGGGTCGCGCTCGGGCCGGCCGCGGGCGGCGAGCACGGCCGCGGCGGTGCGCAGGGCGGCGAGGTGGGCGGTGGCGTACCGCTCGTTGGGCACGTCGAGCGCGGCGGCCTCGTCGAGTCCGGCCCTGGCCTTGGCGAGCAGGTCGAGGGCGGCGGGCGGTGCCGAGGAGCGGCGCAGGACCGGGTGGATGTCGGACGCGGGTCCGAGCTGGGCGGGGGCGGGGCGCGATCCGGTGCGGCGCCGGGGTGCGGCTGCGGCGTTGTGGCCGGCCATGACGAGCCTCCTGTCGTCGGGTGACGGCGCTGTGGCCGTATGTGTTCATCGTGCAGTGCCCCACTGACAATCCCGCTGACCTGGTCTTTTGCGTGATCGCCAACTCGGCGGTAACTTTTTGAACTGACTGGTCAGTTCAAAGACGTTCCATACCGAGGGGGGATCGTGGACGCGAACCCGGACGAGCCGTACGGCGCCGCCGTCGTCGCGGACGGATTCGGCCTGAAGGGCCCGCGCGGCTGGGCGTTTCGCGGGGTCGGCTTCGAGGCCGCCCCCGGAACCCTCGTCGCGATCGAGGGCCCGTCCGGATCCGGCCGTACCTGCCTGCTGCTCGCGCTCACCGGCCGGATGAAGACCCACGAGGGCCATGCCGACGTGGGCGGCCTCCGGCTGCCGCGCAGGATGGCCGCCGTGCGCCGGATCGCGGCGCTCGGCCCCGTGCCGGGCGTGAGCGACCTCGACCCGGCCCTCACCGTCGCCGAGCACCTGCGCGAGCGGGCCCTGCTCCAGCGCCGCTTCGACGGCTCGCTGAAGGCCCTGCTGCGTCCCCCGGGCGAGCGCGCCGCCACCGCCCGGGCCCGGATCGACGAGGCCCTGACCGCCGCGGGCCTGGACGTCGACGCGCTGCCGAAGGGCGACCGGACCTCCGTACGGGACCTGGAGCGCCTGGAGGCGCTGCGGCTCTCCGTCGCCCTCGCGCTCATCGGCCGGCCCCGGCTGCTCGCGCTGGACGACACCGACCTCAAGCTGTCCGACGCCGACCGAGCCGAGGCCTGGGACCTGCTGCGTTCCGTCGCCGCCTCCGGCATCACCGTCCTCGCGGTGTGCAGCGAGGCCCCGGAAGGCGCCGTCCGCGTCTCCACGGCGGCCACCGCCACCACGGCCACGGCCCCGGCCCCGGCCACGACGACGAAGACGAAGACCGACACCACGGCCACCGACGCCCCGGCCACCGAGACGACGGCCGCCGAGACGACCGCCACCGAAACCACGGCCACCGACGGGGCCGAGGCCGAGGCCACCGAAGACGACACGACCGCCACGAAGACCGAGAAGGGGGACGCCGGTGCGCTCGCATAAGCTCGCCGCGCTCGAGCTGAAGCGGTTCGGCAGGGGGAAGCTCCCGCGCGCCGCGATGGTCGCGATCCTGCTGCTGCCGCTGCTGTACGGCGCGCTGTACCTGTGGTCCTTCTGGGACCCGTACAGCAGGCTCGACAAGATCCCCGTCGCCCTGGTCAACGAGGACAAGGGCGCCACCACCGGCGGGCAGAAGATCACCGCGGGCGCCGACATCACCGAGAAGCTGCGCGAGAGCGCCGTCTTCGAGTGGCACGAGGTCAGTGACGAGGACGCCCGGAAGGGCGTGGAGGACGGGACCTACTACCTCTCCCTGACCATGCCGGCCGACTTCAGCGAGCGGATCGCCTCCAGCTCCGGCGACTCCCCCGAGGCCGGAGCGCTCAGGGTCCGTACGAACGACGCCAACAACTACATCGTCGGCCAGATCTCCCGCACGGTCTTCTCCGAGGTGCGCACCGCCGCCTCCACCAAGTCCTCCCGCACCTTCCTGGACAGGATCTTCATCTCCTTCTCCGACCTGCACGACGCCACCGCCGAGGCGGCCAAGGGCGCCGGCGACCTCAAGGGCGGCGCCGACAAGGCGAAGGCCGGCTCCAAGAAGCTGGCCGACGGCCTGAAGGACGCCAAGAAGGGCAGCGGCGACCTCGCCTCGGGCATCAGGAAGCTCGACAAGGGCGCCAAGGACCTGGAGACCGGCTCCCGGAAGGTCGCCGACGGCACCCAGCAGCTCGCCGACAAGGTGAACGCCAAGGCGGACCAGGTCCGCCCCTACCTGGCGAACAACGGCAAGTCGATCCGCGACACCGCCCGGCTGGTCTCCGACTCGGCCTCCGCCGTCCGGCACAACCTGGACGACCTGGTGCGCCGCGCTCCGGTCGCCCGCGAGGCCGCCCACGTGGCCGACGACGAGCTCTCCGCGTACTACCGCAAGCAGTGCGTGACCAGCCTCGACCCGCTGAAGGACGCCAAGGGCTGCGAGCTGCTCAAGAAGGCCTCGGTCACCGCCGACGACGTCGCGAAGATCGCCGACGACCTGCACGAGCTGACCAAGGACAGCAAGGGCGACCTGAAGACCCTGGACGCCCGGCTCGCCAAGCTCAAGAAGGACGCCGACGAGCTGGCCCGGCGCGCCCCGCACCTCGACGAGGACATCGAGGGCGCCATCAGGAAGATCAACGAGCTCAACAAGGGCGCCCACCAGGTCGCCGACGGCGCCGACCGGCTGCACACCGGCCTCACCAGCGCCCGCACCGGCTCGTCGAGTCTGGACACCGGCGTGGGCAGGCTCAAGAAGGGCGCGGGCGAGCTCGACGGCGGCCTGTTCAAGCTGGCGGACGGCTCGGGCGAGCTCGCCACCGGGCTCAGCGACGGCGTGAAGAAGATCCCCGACTACGACAAGCAGGACCGCGACCGCCGCACCGAGGTGATGGCCGACCCGGTCAGGCTCGCCGCCCAGTCGATGCACAAGGCGCCCAACTACGGCACCGGTTTCGCCCCCTACTTCATCCCGCTCTCCCTCTGGGTCGGCGCGATGGTCGCCTACATGATCATCCAGCCGCTCAACCGGCGTGCCCTCGCCGCCGGCGCCTCCGCCTGGCGGATCGCGCTCGCGGGCTGGCTGCCGGTCGCCGCGATCGGCGTCCTCCAGGTGGGCGCGCTGATGTCCGTGCTGCACTGGGGCCTCGGACTGCAGATGGCCAGGGCCGCCGGCACGGTCGGCTTCCTCGCCCTGGTGACCTGCTGCTTCGCCGCCATCATCCAGTGGCTCAACGCCCGCTTCGGCGCGGCCGGACGGATCCTGGTGCTCGCGGTCCTGATGCTCCAGCTGACCTCGGCGGGCGGCACCTACCCCGTCCAGACCAGCCCGGGCTTCTTCAACGCGATCCACCCGTACCTGCCGATGACGTACGTCGTCGAGGCGCTGCGCCGGCTCATCACGGGCGGCGGCATCGGGCCGGTCTGGCAGGCGGTCGCGGTCCTCACCGCCTTCACGGTGGGCGCGCTCGCGCTGACCGCGGTCTCCGCCCGCCGCAAGCAGGTGTGGAGCCTGGACCGGCTCCACCCCGAACTGTCGCTCTAGGCCGGTACCCTCCGGCGGACCTGTGAGAATCGAGCCATGGACAGCAGCAGCACCAGACGGCAGGCCACCCGCGCCAAGCTCTACGAAGCGGCCGTCACCCTCATCGCCGAGCAGGGCTTCTCGGCGACCACGGTCGACGAGATCGCCGAGCGGGCGGGGGTGGCCAAGGGCACGGTCTACTACAACTTCAAGAGCAAGACCGAGCTCTTCGAGGAGCTGCTGCGGCACGGCGTCTCGCTCCTCGCCGCCTCGCTGAGGGCCGCGGCGGAGGAGACCGCCGGACGCGGCGGCAGCCGGGTCGAGGCGCTGGACGCGATGATCAGGGCGGGCCTCGTCTTCATCCAGCGCTACCCGGCCTTCACCCAGCTGTACGTGGCCGAGCTGTGGCGCACCGGACGAGCGTGGAACTCCACCCTCCTGGTGGTCCGTCAGGAGGCCGTCGCGGTGGTCGAGGACGTGCTGCGGGAGGGTGTGGCGGCCGGCGAGCTGAGCGAGGAGATCGACGTCCAGCTGACGGCGGCCGCACTGGTCGGCATGGTCCTCGTGGCCGCGCTGGACTGGCAGGCCTTCCAGAGCGAGCGCTCCCTGGACGACGTGCACGCCGCGCTCTCGCGTCTGCTGCACGGACGCGTGAGCGGCTGCTAGGGCCTTGTCCGGCCCTGATCCGCCGGACAGGCCCTAGCTCGCACCAAACGAAGAAAGGCGCCGGTCCGGCGAGGCTCGATC